>JAGQTQ010000067.1 GCA_020438905.1 Mycobacterium sp. | reverse complement strand
CGATGTCGAACAGGTTGTTCACCGCTGCCTCGTCGGCGACGTCGACGGCGACGAAGGTTCCCTCGAGTTCCTCTGCCACCCGCTGCCCGGCCTGCGGGTCGATGTCACCGACCACGATGACGGCCCCCTCGGCCCGCAGCCTGCGGGCGGTAGCCAGCCCGATACCGCTGGCCGCGCCGGTGATGACGGCGACCCGGCCGGCCAGGCGCTGGGACAGGTCGATTTTGGCCGCCGAGCCCCCTGGTGATGGGGTCCCTGGGGATGAATTCATTGCTGCTCTCCAATCGCGAAGAAGACGTTCTTGGTCTCGGTGAACTGCTCGGGGGCGTCGGGCCCGAGCTCACGGCCCAGCCCGGAGCGCTTGAACCCGCCGAAGGGGGTGTTGTAGCGGACCGAGGAGTGCGAGTTGACGCTCAGATTGCCCGACTCGATGGCCCGTGAGACCCGCATCGCGCGAGACAGATTGTCCGTCCAGATCGAACCCGACAGTCCGTAGTCGGTGGCGTTGGCCAGCGCGATCGCATCGGCCTCGTCCTCGAAGGGCAGGACCGCGACGACGGGACCGAAGATCTCCTCGGTGACCGTGCGGTCGGCACGGCCCGGTGTGAGCACCGTGGGCGGGAACCAGTAGCCGGGTCCGCACGGCGCGGACCCGCGGAAGGCGACCGGTGCGTCGTCTGGCACGTAGCCGGCCACCGCGTCGCGGTGCTTGCGCGACACCAGCGGGCCCATCTCGGTCCGCGGGTCGGTCGGGTCACCCACGCAGACACCCTGCACCGCCGGTTCCAGCAGTTCCATGAACCTCTCGAAGACGCTGCGCTGCACCAGGATCCGGCTGCGTGCGCAACAGTCCTGCCCGGCGTTGTCGAACACCCCGTAGGGCGCGGTGGCGGCGGCCTTCTCCAAGTCACAATCATCGAAGACGATATTGGCGCTCTTGCCGCCCAGCTCCAGGGTGACCCGCTTGACCTGCTTGGCCGCCCCGGCCATCACCTTGGTGCCGACCTCGGTGGACCCGGTGAAGACGATCTTGCCGACCCCGGGGTGGGTGACGAACCGCTCCCCCACTTCGGACCCCCGCCCGGGCAGTACTGAGAAAAGGCCCGGCGGGAGTCCCGCTTCCAGCGCCAGTTCACCGAGCCGGATGCTGGTCAGCGGGGTCCACTCGGCCGGTTTGAGCACCACTGCATTGCCGGCCGCCAGGGCCGGGGCGAACCCCCACGCGGCGATCGGCATCGGGAAGTTCCACGGGGTGATGACACCGATGACACCGATGGGCTCGTGGAAGGTGACGTCAAGACCGCCGGCGACCGGAATCTGCTTGCCGCTCAACCGTTCCGGGCTCGCCGAGTAGTACTGGAGCACATCGCGCACATGTCCGGCCTCCCACTGCGCCGCGCTGATCGGGTGACCGGAATTGGCCACCTCCAGTGCCGCCAGTTCCGCGATGTGGGCGTCGACGACGGCGGCGAACGAGCGCAGCGCGGCCGCACGATCCGCCGGTGATCTTGCCGCCCAAGCCTTCTGGGCGCTCTGGGCCCGGGCGATCGCCTCGTCGACGGCGACCGTGTCGAGAAGCTCGACGGTTCGCAGCACCTGTTCGGTGGCGGGGTTGATCACATCGGTGGTGGTCATCGCTTCTCCCTCTGAACCTGCTGGTTGCGGATCGCGCGGGTCTGGGCGGCCGTCACGATTCCGTTGAACAGCCGCAGATCCTGCAGCGTCTCCTCGGGATGCCACTGGACGGCCACCACGAAGTCGCGATCGGGCATCTCGACGGCCTCGATGACACCGTCATCGTCGGTGGCACAGACCACCAGCCCTTTGCCCAGCCGGTCGATGGCCTGATGGTGGTAGCAGCGGGCCTCGACGGACTCGCCGATCATCCCCGCCACCCGGCTGCCCGGGGCGGTGCGGACCGTGGATGTGGAGAACTGCGCGTTGCCCTTGTGGTGGCCGTCGTGGCCGATGACCTCGGGCAGGTGCTGGTGCAGGGTGCCCCCCAGCGCCACGTTGAGCAGTTGCGCGCCGCGGCAGATGCCCAGCACCGGCGTCCCGTCGCGCAGCGCGGCGGCCAGCAGGGCGAACTCCCACTGGTCGCGGTCGCGGGCCGGTTCGTCGGTGGCCGGGTGCGGCGGGTGTCCGTAGGCCGCCGGGTCGACGTCCTTGCCGCCGGTGATGATCAGCCCGTCCAGACCGGCGAGCACCCGCGCCGCGACGCCGTCGTCGACCGGTTGCGGCGGCAGCAGGACGGCGATCCCGCCGGCGCGGGTGACCCCGTCGAGGTACACCCCGGGCAGGAAGCTGGCGGGCACGTCCCACACGCCGGTCTGCGCCTGCTGCAGGTAGGTGGTCAGCCCGATCACCGGCCGAGCAGACGTAAAAGGCTCCGACACGCCGGGATTTTCGGGACTTTTGTGTCTGCTCGCGGAAGTACGGGAGGGGCTAGAAGCGTTCGAAGCCACGGATCCGCTCCCAGTCGGTGACCGCTGCGCTGAACGCCGACACCTCCACTCGGGCGTTGTTCAGGTAGTGCTGCACGACCTCCTCGCCGAAGGCCTCCCGCGCCACCGTCGAGCCCTCGAACAGCCGGGCCGCCTCGGCCAGCGTCCCCGGCAGCCGCGGAGCATCGCCGGTGTAGGCGTTACCCGGGCAGGCCTCCGGCAGATCCAGACCCTGGTCGATCCCGTACAGCCCGCCGGCCACCAGCGCCGCGACGGCCAGGTACTGGTTGACATCCCCGCCCGGCGCGCGGCATTCCATGCGAAGGGAGTGCCCGCGGCCGACCACCCGCAGCGCGCAGGTCCGGTTGTCCAGGCCCCAGGCGACCGCCGTCGGGGCGAAGCTGCCATCGACGAATCGCTTGTAGGAGTTGATGTTCGGGGCGTAGAACAGCGTGAGCTCCCGCAGCGTCGCGAGCTGGCCGGCGATGAAGCTGCGGAACATCGGCGCCATTCCCGACGGGTCGGTGTCGTCGGCGAAGACCGCGCCGCCGTCCCGGTCGCGCAGCGAGATGTGGATGTGGCAGCTGTTGCCCTCGCGCTCGTCGAACTTGGCCATGAAGGTCAGGCTCTTGCCGTGCCGATCGGCGATCTCCTTGGCGCCGTTCTTATAGATGGTGTGGTTGTCACACGTGCTCAGCGCCTCGTCGTAACGGAAGGCGATCTCCTGCTGGCCGAGGTTGCACTCCCCCTTGACGCCCTCGCAGTACATGCCGGCGCCGTCCATCCCCAACCGGATCTCGCGCAGCAGTGGTTCCATCCGCGTCGAGGCGTGGATGGCGTAGTCGACGTTGTAGTCACTCGACGGCGTCAGCCCGCTGTATCCGGCCGCCCAGGCCTGCCGGTAGCCCTCCTCGAACACCATGAACTCCAACTCGGTGCCGACGAAAGCCGTCAGGCCGCGGGCGGCGAGCCGGTCGGTCTGGGCGCGCAGGATGTTGCGGGGGGCGGCGGCCACCGGTTCGCCGGATTCCCAGTGCAGATCCGCCATCACCAGGGCGGTGCCGGGCAGCCACGGAATCAGCCGCAAGGTGCTCATGTCCGGCCGCATCACCATGTCGCCGTAGCCGGAGTCCCAGCTCGACATGGCATATCCGTCGACGGTGTTCATGTCGACGTCGACGGCCAGCAGGTAGTTGCAGCACTCGGCGCCGTGCGCGGCGACCTCTTCGACGAACAACCGGGCCGACACCCGCTTGCCGGTCAACCGGCCCTGCATATCGGCGAAGGCGACGATCACCGTGTCGATCTCCCCGACTGCCACCAGATTCTCCAGTTCCGGCTGCGCCAGCGGGGCGCGCCGCGGATTCACGCTCACTGCGAGCTCTCCCTCCCAATGGGGACACCGAGGACCTCGACCGGGCACTCACGCCGAAGGTAGGACACCGGACCTGCGACATCCTATTCTTCGATCAATGCGGTCCGGGCAGGTCCGCCGGTGCCACCGTCCCCGAGGAGCGACCCCGTGGCCAACGAGAAAATGACGACCTCCGGAGTCACCTACACCCCTGCCGGTGACGGCTACTTCGAAAAGCGCACGCTGCTGCGAACCGCGGGCGTCTGGGGCCTGTGGGGCATCGGGATGGCCGCGGTGATCTCCGGGGACTTCTCCGGGTGGAACTTCGGGATCGGGGCGGCCGGATGGGGCGGCCTGGGTATCGCCGCGGCCGTCATCATCGTCATGTACTTCGGCATGCTGCTCTCGATCGGCGAGATGTCCGCGGCCATGCCGCACACCGGCGGTGCCTACTCGTTCGCGCGGGCCGCCATGGGGCCGTGGGGCGGCTTCATCACCGGCTTCGCCGAGACCATCGAGTACGTGTTCACCACCGCCGTGGTGGTCTACTTCTCGGCCAGTTACGCCGACGCGGTGACCAGCGACCTGTTCGGGGTCTCACTTCCCGGCTGGCTCTGGTGGATCATCCTCTACGCGATCTTCGTCGGGCTGAACTCCTGGGGCGCCGAGGTGTCTTTCCGTTTCGCCCTCGTCGTGGCGATCATCTCGATCGGAATCCTGGTGCTGTTCGCGGTGCTGGCTCTGGCCCACGGCGCCGTCGACTTCGGCCGGCTGCTCGACATCGAGCCGGATCCGGCCGCCGCGGGCTCGAACTCATTGCTGCCGTTCGGATTCCTCGGGGTTCTCTACGCCCTGCCGTTCGCGATGTGGTTCTTCCTCGGCATCGAGGAGCTACCCCTTGCCGCCGAGGAGGCACACAACCCGAGCAAGGATATTCCCAGGGCCGGCATCTGGGGCATGGTCTCGCTGGTGGCCTGCGCGGCGATCGTCTACGTCCTCAACCCGGCGGTGACCGGGTCAGCGGCGCTCAGCGCGTCCGACGAGCCACTGCTGGACGGGTTCCGGGCCTTCCTGCCCTCCGGCTGGGCGGCCGTTCTGTCGGCGTTCGCGCTGGTGGGCCTGCTGGCCAGCCTCCAGGGCATCATGTACGCCTACGGCCGCAACCTCTACTCGCTCAGCCGCGCCGGCTACTACCCGAAATCGCTGTCGCTGACCGGCAGCCGGCAGACCCCTTACGTGGCGCTGGTGGCCGGCGCGGTCATCGGATTCCTGGCACTGCTGGTGGTCAATTACAACGCCGGCGCCGGTGACGTCGTGCTCAACATCGCGGTCTGGGGCGCGGTGCTGGCCTACATGCTGCAGATGGTCTCGTTCGTGCTGCTGCGCCGCAAGTTCCCCGACGCTCGACGTCCGTGGGTGAGCCCGGCCGGAAACACCGGCGCGGTGGTGGCGTTCGTCATCGCCGCAAGCACCTTCGTCGCCGTGCTGATCAACCCGACCTACCGGCCGGCGGTGATCACGATCGTGGTCTTCTACGCGATCGGACTGCTGGTGTTCGGCCTGTACGGCCGCCACCGGTTGGTGCTCTCCCCCGAGGAGGAATATGCGGTCACCGGCGGTCTGCACGGATACGATCCGGCCTCCGAGGGTCTCGGCGGCACCATCGAGGACGAGATCCTCAAGGGGCACACCGACTAGCGGAGGGCCTCACCAACTGCTGGTGCGCAACACGATCTCGGCGGCCAGTTGCGCGGTCCCCACGGCGGCGTTGCGCCGGGCGGCGAACTCGACCAACCGGTAGTCGCTGTAGACGTAGCGCTGGCTGGCCTTGGCCACCCCCCGCGCCGCCGGAGTGGTGAACAGTGCGGTGGTGTTGATCTCGACCGGCGGGCAGTCCGGGTCGTGGACCACCCCGTGCGGGTCGGGAACCCGGGGATGGCCGCGGTCGATGACCACGAGTCCGGTGAACCGATCGGGTCGTGCGGCGGCCAGTTCCCAGGCCAGTTCGGCCCCGAACCGGTCACCGACGAGCACCGCCCACGGCACCTCGAGGGTGTCCAGAATCGCCAACACGGCTTTGGGGTGCAGCCGTGGATCGGCGCCGATGACGACGGTCCTCACGGCGGCGATGTGCAACCGCTCGCACAGGCTGTCGTAAGAGACCGGCGGATGCTGGGCGGCGCCCAGCACGACGACATGGGGTCCCTTCTCCGGCCCGGTCACGCGCACCTGCACCGGGAATCCGTCGACGGTCATCAGCGTCGCTGGCATCCGGTCACGCTACGTCCGCGCCGAGCGGGACCGACCGGTTTCCGGCGGCCTCTCAGACACTATTCAGGAAGCGCGCAGCTTCCTCACCTGCTTGGCGAACACGTCCAAAAAGGTCTGCGGCAGTGACGCTTTCGCCGTTATCCGGGGACTGGCACCTGGGAAGGCGATCCCGAAAACCGCCTTGCGGCCGACGTTCTGGAACGCCATGTAGACGCTGTTGGGGGAATTGTTGAGATTCATGGTCTGCTGGTAGGCCAGCGCCCCGGCTTCCAGACCCGGTAATTCGGTGGTGGTGATCGGGATCCCCTCGGAGTTCGGGTCGAAGAAGGCCTCGAACTTCGCGCACCGTTCGGCCGCCGCCTGCAACGACTCAAGGTCCAGATTCCAGGACAACACCGTCATCACGATGCGCGCCCCGTCATAGGCAGCCGCGTATTTGGCGGCACTTCCGGGCCCGCGCTCGGCGGACTCTTTGATGACGTTGGTCAGGACGTTGGCGCAGCCCTTCGGACGCGAGAGCATCGAACCCGGCCCGTCGGCGGCGTCGGGCTGCCCGGGCTCGTCGACGATGCGGCCGTATTGAACACCGGGCGGGAAGTCCGCCTCGTCCAGCAACGCCTTCTCCAGGACGGCCCCCGGCCAGGTCGCCGTGCCCGACACCGTTTCGGCGCAGCCGGACAGCAGCACGACGGCGGACGCCAATGCCCCCGTCATCGCCGTGCGACCCCTCATGGCCATCAGGGTAGGCCACCCAGCGTGCTGGTGATGACCGGTACGGAGGGCGCCGCGCCGTCCAGCAGCGCCAGCAGGGCGTCCAGATCCAGGTGAGCCGCCAGCAGACCGGCCATCAGGTCCAGTTGGGCGTCGCGGCGCGCTGCGACGTCGATGTCCCCGGCGAGGCGGAAGCCGGGCCGGTCCGCCGCCTCGGCCGCCGCGCTCAACCAGTCCCCACGGAAGCCGTCGTTGTCCAGCAGCCCGTGCCAGTGCGTTCCGAAGACGTTGCCGCGCCGGTAGCCCTCGACGGTTCCATCCGCCCAGAACCAGCCCTCTTCATCGGCCCACGCAACCTGTCCGTGCCGAATCTCGTAGCCGTGCAACGCACCGTCCCAGCGGCGCAGGGTCTTCTCCGGCCGGAACGCGATGTCCACCTCGAGCAGGCCCAGCCCCGGCACTGCGCCGCTGCCGCTCTCCACGTTGTCCTCGATGCTGCGACACAGCATCTGGAATCCACCGCAGACGCCGAGGACGGTCCCGCCACGCCGGGCGTGCGATGCGATGGCGTCGGCCAGGCCGCGCCGCCTCAGCCACTGCAGGTCGGCCACCGTGGCCTTGCTTCCCGGGATGACGACCACATCGGCGTCGGCCACCCCGGAGGCCTCGCCGACCCAACGCACCTCGACCCCGGGTTCGCAGGCCAACGCTTCGACGTCGGTGGAATTGGAGATCCGCGGCAGCCGCACCGCGGCGACCCGAAGGCACTGCGAACCACGCGGGGCCTCCGGGTTGCCGACCAGCCGACCGGCCACCACCGACACGGAGTCCTCGGCGTCCATCCACAACTCGTCGCTGTGGGGCACCACACCGTAGGTCGGCCGCCCGGTCAAGGCGGCCATCTGCTCGAGGCCGGGCGCCAAAAGGCCCGGATCGCCCCGGAATTTGTTGATGATGAAACCCGCCACCAGGGCCTGGTCTGCGGGTTCCAGTACCGCGACGGTGCCGAACAGGTGGGCCAGCACACCGCCGCGGTCGATATCCCCGACCACCACAACCGGCAGGTCCGCCGAGCGGGCCAGTCCCATGTTGGCCAGATCGGTCGCCCTCAGGTTGATCTCGGCGGGCGATCCGGCGCCCTCGCACAGCACGACGTCGAACTCCGCGCGCAATGCGGCCAGGTCCTCGGCGATGAGCCCGGCCAACCGGTCCCGATGGGTGATGTAGTCCCCCGCGCTGACGGTGCCCACCGGCCGGCCGCGCACCAGCAGTTGGGATGTCCGATCGCTGCCCGGCTTGAGTAGCACCGGATTGAACCGCACGCTGGGATCCAGGCCGGCGGCGCGGGCCTGCATGGCCTGGGCCCGGCCGATCTCTCCCCCGTCGACGGTGACCGCGGAGTTGTTGCTCATGTTCTGCGCCTTGAACGGCGCCACCCGGATGCCCCTGCTGGCCAGCAGCCGGCACAGCCCGGCGACGACCATCGACTTGCCGGCGTCGGAGGTGGCGCCGGCCACCAGCAGCGCCCCGCTCACACCCGCCCCAGCCCCCGTCTCGTCCTGCCGAGCAGACGCAAACGTCCCGGAATCCTCGGCGTGTCGGGGTCTTTTGCGTCTGCTCGCGGGAGAAGGTGACCGGTCACGGAAGGGTGAGGATCTCGGCGCCGTCCTCGGTCACCACGATGGTGTGCTCGAACTGGGCCGTCCACTTGCGATCGGAGGTGGCGACCGTCCAGCCGTCCGACCAGATCTCGTAGTCCAGCCCGCCGAGGTTGATCATCGGCTCGATGGTGAAGGTCATACCGGGCTCAAGCACCGTCTCCACCTCCGGCCGGTCGTAGTGCAGCACCACCAGGCCGTTGTGGAAGGTCGTTCCGATGCCGTGTCCGGTGAAATCACGAACGACGCTGTAGCCGAACCGGTTCGCGTAGGACTCGATGACCCGGCCGACCACCGACAGCGCCCGGCCCGGCTTGACCGCCTTGATCGCGCGCGAGGTGGCCTCCTCGGTGCGCTCGACCAGCAGACGGTGCTCTTCGCTGACGTCACCGGCCAGGAAGGTGGCATTGGTGTCGCCGTGCACCCCGTGGATGTAGGCGGTGACGTCGATGTTGACGATGTCACCGTCGGCGATCACCGTCGAATCCGGAATGCCGTGGCAGATGATCTCATTGAGCGAGGTGCAGCAGGACTTCGGAAATCCCTTATAGCCCAGCGTCGACGGGTACGCGCCGTGGTCGACCATGTACTCGTGGGCTATCCGGTCGAGTTGGTCGGTGCTCACCCCGGGCGCCACGGCCTTTCCCGCCTCGGCCAGCGCGCCGGCCGCGATGCGACCGGCGATGCGCATCTTCTCGATGACCTCCGGGGTCTGCACCCAGGGTTCGCTGCCCTCGGCGGCGGTGGACCGGCCCACATACTCGGGACGCTCGATGGACCTGGGCACCGGAAGGGTCGGCGAGACCACTCCCGAGCTAAGCGCGCTACGCACTGGCACCTTCTCTCTCTCCCCGTGCCGGGGTCTCAGCGTCGGGTTCTCAAGGACGGCCCGCGTCGCCACGGACCAGCAGCGAACGGCGCCTCGGCCCGCGGATCGTCACCGAACCCATCACCACCCGGCCGGTGAGCACGACATGCGGCCTGCCCTCGGCCGGCGGGTCCTTGCGGCGGTCGCGGGCGCTGCCGGCGTAGACGACGACGTCGTCGATGGAGGCGCTGGCGCCCTCCGGCAGGCGGATGTCGACCGAACCGCGCACCATGTCGAGTTCGATCACCACCACCGGGCCGGCGAACCGGGCCTTGGTCAGATCGAGGTCCACCGAGCCGACCCGCCGGACCAGCGCGAGACGGGTGGGCACCGTCCACTCACCGTGCCGGCGCAGCGAACCCAGCCATCCACGCAGTTCGAGTCGGTCGGCCGCCGAGGCGGCGATCGCCCCCGGCGCGGGCAGGTCTTCGACCAGCGCGGCCAGGTCGGCCGGCGCCCGCGCCGTCGACACGCCGACCGAGCGCTCCTCGAACTCGCCGATGTCGATCAGCCCCAGCGCGACGGCGTTGTGCAACCGGCGCAGAGTTCCGCTGCGGTCGGCGTCGGACACCCGCAAGGCGGGCGTGCTCTCGAACCTCTGCTCGATCTCAGTCATGACCACCCCAATTTACCCGCGGCGGCACCACCGGCACCCGTTCGACCACGTCGAGCTCGGCCGGCCGGCGGGGGTTAGGCTGGGCGCCGATGACCGATGTATCCCGGCGCGCCGTCCTGCTCGGTGCCGCCGTCGCGCCCTTGGCCGCCGGCTGCACTCCGGCGGCCAACGTGCCCCCGCCGCCCCCGCCGACCCCCGGCCAGGTTCTGACACCGGCGGCCGACGTCCCGGTCGGCGAGGCCAAGATCGTCGACGGCACCCTGATCACCCAGCCCACCGAGGGGTCGTTCAAGGGCTTCATCGCTCGATGCTCACATGCCGGTTGCGCACTGGCGATCAAGAGCGGCCGAATCCAGTGCCCCTGCCACGGAAGCACATTCAACCTCGAGGGCGAAGCCCAGCGTGGCCCCGCGATCGCACCGCTGACTCCGCGGGCGATCACGGTGAAGGGCTCCGAGATCGTCGCCGGCTGAGCCCGCTCAGGCCAGAAAGTCCGAAGGAAGCTCCTCGAGCATCGCGCGAACCATCCGGACCGCATACGACGACGACCCGCCCCCGACGATCAGCGAAGCGAACGCCAGATCTCCGCGATAGCCGGTGAACCAGGCGTGCGAACCGCCCTGGAACTCCGCCTCCCCGGTCTTGCCGTAGACCTCGCCGAGACCGTCTATCTCCTTGCCGGTGCCGTTGGTCACCACCAACCGCATCATCGAGCGCAGCCCCTCGAGGGTGGCCGGGTCGGCCGCCGGGTGTTCACCGGTCTCGACGGTCGTGCTGCCGGCGATCAAATGGGGCGTCGGGGTCTCGCCGGCGGCCACCGTCGCCGCGGTCAGCGCCATGCCGAACGGCGTGACCAGCACCTTGCCCTGACCGAACCCGTCCTCGGTGCGCTCGGCCACATCGACCGTCGGCGGCACCGTCCCGGTCACCGTGGTCAGTCCCTCGATGACGTAGTCGGCTCCGATTCCGTACTGGGAGGCCGCCACCGTCAGCGCCGTCGGCGGCATCCGGCTGGCCAGTTCGGCGAAGGTGGTGTTACAGGAGTTGGCGAAGGCGCGGGCCAGCGGGACCACACCGAGGTCGAAACGGTTGTAGTTGGGGACGACCCGATCCCCGATCTCCATCTCGCCCGGACAGCCCAGCAGCGTGTTGGGGGTGGCCATATCGCGTCCCATCGCCGCCCCGGCCGTGATGATCTTGAACGTCGAGCCCGGCGGGTACAGACCGGTGGTGGCCGCCGGCCCGTCGGCGTCGGCGGCGGCGTTCTGGGCGACCGCGAGGATCTCCCCGGTCGAGGGCTTGATCACCACCAGCATGGCCTTGCGCCACTGACTGTCCACGGCGTGCTGGGCGGCGTTCTGAACGAGCCGGTCCAGGGTCAGCGAGACCGAGGGTGCCGGCTTGGGCGCAACCTCAGTCAGGACCTCCACGTCGGCGCTGTTCTGGTTGACACTGACCACCCGCCAGCCCGCTTCGCCGTCGAGCTCGTCAAGCACGGCTTCCTTGACCTCGTTGACGATCGCGGGGGCGAATCGCTCATCGGTGGGCAGCATTTCGGCCTGCGGAGTGACCACCACACCGGGCAGCGAGTCCAGCGCCTCGGCAACCTTGTCGTGATCGGAGGCCCGCAGCGTGATCAGGTCCAGCGGGCCGTTGGCCGAGCTGGACTGTTCGGCCAGCCGCTGCGGGTTGAGGGTGTCGTCGAACTGCCGCAGGACGTCGGCCACCACCCGTGCGCTCGACATCAGCGCGCCGCCGGCCCGGACCGCATCGAGTTGGTAGCGATAGAGCTTTCCCGGGACCAGCACCTCGGTGCCGCCCAGTTCGTTGACCGAGGCACGCCGGGGTGGGTTGGCACGGAGTTCGAACGTTTGGTGCTCACCGAGTTTGGGATGCAGCGCGCTGGCGCTCCAGCGCACCATCCACTTGCCCTCGTTGCGCACCAGATTGAGCACGCCGTCATAGGTCCAGGTGCGGTTCTTCGGCAGTTCCCAGGTGAACCGGTAGTTCACACTTCCGGTGTCCTCGGTATAGCGCGAACCGAGGATCTGGGTGTCCAGGTGGGTCGCCTGCAACCCCGACCACGCCTCGTTGAGCGCTTCGTGCGCCTCGGTCGGGCGGTCGCTGAGCTGGGCGGCGGCGCCGGTGTCGCCGCGACCGAGATCGGCGAAGAACTGCTCGGCGGCCGGGGCGGGACCGTCCGGGCGGGGGGTGCAGGCCGACATCGTTCCGCCCGCGGTCACGGCGGCGAGGAGAAGGCCTGTGACTTTTGTGATTCTTGAGGTGGAAGTTGTCATTGGGGCTGATGTTATGAGTCCGTGACCCCGATGGTGTGGAGGCGCACCGCGAATCCGTTCGCGAGCGTGCACGGACGACACGACGGTCCCGGCGTTTCACGTACCGACACGCCCGCTGGCGCCCGGGAGCGTTCGGCGCGATCAGTCCAGCAGGACGGTTGCGAAGATCCCGACCTCGCGGAATCCGACCCGCCGGTAGGCGGCCCGGGCCACGGTGTTGTAGCCGTTGACGTAGAGGCTGGCGATACGGCCGCCCTGCACGACCGAGGACGCCACCGCCGCGGTGCCCGCGGTGCCCAGTCCGCGGCCACGCCATTCCGGATGCACCCACACGCCCTGGATCTGCCCGACCCTCGGCGACTGCGATCCGATTTCGGCCTTGAACACCACCCGGCCGCGCTCGAACCGGGCGAAGGCCCGTCCGGCGGCGATCAGGCCCGCCACCCGTCGCCGGTAACCCCGGCCACCGTCCCCGACCCTGGGGTCGATGCCGACCTCCCCGATGAACATGTCGACCGCGGCCACCAGATAGGCGTCCAACTCGTCGACCCGCACGCGGCGCACGCCCGGGTCAACGGCGACGCGCGGGCGCGACTGCAGGGCCATCAGTGGTTGGTGGTCGCGCACGTCACGGGCCGGCCCCCAGCCCTGCTGCAAGCGGTCCCACATCGGCAGCACCAGGTCGGCGTAGCCGACCAGTGAAGAGCACCGGCGGGTTCTGCTCAGCGCCTCCTCGGCGAACACCCTGACATCGGCCCGGCTTCCCCGCAGCGGAATGAGGTTGGCCCCGGCGTAGCACAGCGAGTCCTCGACATCACGCCGCGTCCACAACTCGCCACCGATGGCAGCGGGGTCGGCACCGTGGTCGGCGACCCGGGCGGCGACCATACAGCCGCCGACGGGGTCCGCGGACAGCACCCGCGCCACCGCCGCGGCGTCGCGAGCGAGGCAGATGCGCCGTCCATCGACCGGGCGGAACAGTGACGGAGCCGACATGGGTGTTCCTTCTGCGGATTCGACCCGCGGGTGGGATGCCCTGTCAGCTTACGGTGACCACCGGGGAACCACCCGCAGACGCGTCCGAGCCGCCCATCTCCTCGGCGAGTCGCATCGCCTCCTCGATCAGCGTCTCGACGATCTGGGACTCCGGAACCGTCTTGATCACCTCGCCCTTGACGAAGATCTGCCCCTTGCCGTTACCCGAGGCCACCCCGAGGTCGGCCTCCCGGGCCTCCCCCGGCCCGTTGACGACACATCCCATGACCGCCACCCGGAGCGGGACGTCAAGCCCCTCCAGACCGGCGGTAACCGCATTGGCCAAGGTGTAGACATCGACCTGTGCCCGCCCGCAGGACGGGCAGGACACGATCTCCAGCCCGCGCGGCCGGAGGTTCAGCGATTCCAGGATCTGGCTGCCGACCTTGACCTCCTCGACCGGCGGAGCCGACAGCGACACCCGGATGGTGTCGCCGATACCCCGGGACAGCAACGCTCCGAAGGCGACGGCGGACTTGATGGTGCCCTGGAAGGCCGGTCCGGCCTCGGTGACGCCGAGGTGCAGTGGATAGTCGCACTTCTCGGCCAGCATCTGGTAGGCCGACACCATCACCACCGGGTCGTTGTGCTTGACGCTGATCTTGATGTCGCCGAAGCCGTGCTCCTCGAACAGCGAGGCCTCCCAGAGCGCCGACTCGACCAACGCTTCCGGGGTGGCCTTGCCGTACTTCTCCAGGAATCGCTTGTCCAGCGATCCGGCGTTGACGCCGATCCGGATCGGGATACCCGCAGCGCCCGCCGCCTTGGCGACCTCGGCGACCCGGCCGTCGAACTCCTTGATGTTGCCCGGGTTGACCCGCACCGCCGCGCACCCGGCGTCGATGGCGGCGAAGATGTACTTGGGCTGGAAGTGGATGTCGGCGATCACCGGGATTTGGCTGTGCCGGGCGATCTCGGCCAGCGCGTCGGCGTCCTCCTGGCGCGGGCAGGCCACCCGGACGATGTCGCAGCCGGCCGCGGTCAGTTCGGCGATCTGCTGCAGCGTGGAATTGACGTCGTGGGTCTTGGTGGTGCACATCGACTGCACCGAGATCGGGGAGTCGCTGCCCACCCCGACGTTGCGGACCATGAGCTGACGGGTCTTGCGTCGCGGCGCCAGGGTGGGGGGCGGGGCGGCCGGCATTCCCAGGCCGACCGAAGGACCGGTGGACATCGTCGAATCTCCTACTGGAACAACCTGATCGGGTTGACCAGGTCAGCGGTCACGGTCAGTGCCATGTAGCCGACCACCACGACGAGAACGACGTAGGTGGGGGCCAACAGCTTGCTGTAGTCCACCGGCGCCCCGGGCAGCAGACCGCGGGCCGAACGGACCATGTTGCGCAACTTCTCGTAGAATGCGACGGCGATGTGCCCGCCGTCGAAGGGAAGCAGCGGAACCAGGTTGACGGCGCCGAGCACGAAGTTGAGCTGCGCCAGGAAGAACCAGAACGCGACCCACAGACCATGGTCGACGGTGTCGCCGCCGATGATGCTGGCGCCGACGACGCTGATCGGGGTCTCCGGATCGCGCTCCCCGCCGCCGATCGCGTGAACGAGAGCGCCGACCTTGGTCGGGATCGTTGCCAGCGACTTGCCCAACGCTACGGCCAGGTCGCCGGTGAAGGCGAAGGTGCCCGGAACCGCGGAGAGCAGGTTGTAGTGGGTCGGCCCGAACTGAGCAGCGGTGATCCCGATCGCGCCGACATCGGACGGGCCGGTGGCCTCACCGCCGCCGGCCGGGGCCACCCAGCGCTTGGTGCTGGTCACGTCGATCACCGTGTCGACGGTGGAGGTCACACCGTCGCGGGTCCGTTCGAGGACGAACGGGGTGGGGCCGGAGGACTTCTGCACCGCGGCCACCATCTCCTCGAAGGTGCCCACCTGCGTGGAGCCGACCTTGACCACCACGTCACCGGGCTGCAGGCCCGCCTGCGCGGCCGGACCGGGACCGGTGCAGTCGCCGAGCTGGCCCCTGGTGACCTCGGACTTGACGCAGGTCGTCTCACCGACCATGGCGGAGGTGGGCGGATGCAGGTTGGGCAGCCCCCACACGACGGCGATCGCGTAGATCAGCACCAGCCCGATGATGAAGTTCATGGCCGGCCCGGCGAACAACGTGGCCACCCGCTTCCAGGTCTTCTGCCGGTACATCGCGTAGGGCTCGTCGGCGGGGGGGAGCTCGTCGGCCGGCGTCATCCCGGCGATATCGCAGAATCCCCCCAGCGGGATCGCCTTGACGCCGTATTCGGTGGAGCCCAGCGAGTTGGGCCGGGTGGTCGACCACAGGGTGGGGCCGAAACCGACGAAGTAGCGGCGCACCTTCATCCCGGTGGCGCGCGCCACCCACATGTGGCCGCATTCGTGCAGGGCGACCGAAACGAGGATGGCGAACGCGAACAGCACGATGCCGATGGCGAACATCATGAGTCGATCATCATCCCTCTGGAAATCATCCCTTTGGGGATCATCGCTGTGGAAATCATCGCTGTGAAGTGACCTCCTGCGCCGCGGCGTCCATGGTGTCGCGGGCACGTTGCCGGGCCCATCGCTGGGCGTCGAGTACTTCCTCCACGGTAGCCGGTTCGGCGGCCCACTGGTCGGCGGCGTGCAGCACGTCGGCGATTGTCCGCACGATCGCCGGGAACGGGATTCGCCCGGACAGGAAGGCCGCGGCCGCTTCCTCGTTGGCGGCGTTGTACACCGCGGTCATACATCCGCCGGCCTCACCGGCGACCCGGGCCAGGTCCACCGCCGGGAACACGGCACTGTCCAAGGGCTCGAAATCCCAGCTCGACGCGGTGCTGAAATCGCAGGCGGCGGCCGAACCGGCGACCCGGTGCGGCCAGCCCAGCGCCAGCGAGATCGGCAGCTTCATATCCGGCGGGCTGGCCTGGGCGATGGTCGAGCCGTCGACGAAGGTCACCATGGAGTGCACGACCGACTGCGGGTGCACCACCACCTCGATGCGCTCGTAGGGAACGCCGAACAGCAGGTGCGTCTCGATGAGCTCAAGGCCCTTGTTGACCAGCGACGCCGAGTTCAGCGTGTTCATCGGGCCCATGCTCCAGGTCGGGTGGGCGCCGGCCTGCTCGGGCGTCACCGACAACAGGTCGGCGGCCGACCAGCCGCGGAACGGCCCACCCGAGGCGGTGAGCACCAGCTTGGCCACCTCGTCTGGCGTACCGGACCGCAGGCACTGGGCCAGCGCCGAATGCTCGGAATCCACCGGCACGATCTGGCCCGGCCGGGCCGCCTTGAGCACCAGCGGCCCGCCCGCCACCAGAGACTCCTTATTGGCCAGCGCCAGCCGCGCGCCGGTGGCCAGCGCGGCCAATGTGGGTTGCAGTCCCAGCGCACCGACCAGCGCGTTCAGCACGACGTCGACACCTGTCCGCTCGGCGGTGTCCAGGACCAGCCGGGTCACCGCCTCCGGACCGCTGTGGGTGACACCGCCCACCCGCTCGGCGGCGACCGGATCGGCCACCGCGACATTGCTCACCCCGGTCTCGGCGCGCTGACGGGCCAGCAGCTCCGGGTTTCCCCCGCCGGCGGCGAGACCGACCACCTCGAACCGCTCCGGGTTCGCGGCGATGACCTCCAGGGCCTGGGTACCGATGGATCCGGTGCTGCCGAGGATCAGCACACGCTGGCGGTCGACGGAACTCACCGGACCATTGTGGACCACGCACATAGACTGTGATCGTCATCACATCACCCGATCCGTTCTCGATGGTGTGCCGAATGGCTCACCGGTCCCGACGGGGGCCTCACATCGGAGGGAACAGAAGGAGAACGCCCATATGACCGTCCACCGCACTGTTTTGACCGCCGCGAGCCTCGCCGCGGTCGCAGGCCTCGCCCTGTCGGGCTGCTCGTCGGCGACCAAGGAGAAGGAGAGCGAGACCAAGGCCAGCTCGTCCATGTCGATGACGTCCGAGACCACCTCGGCCGCGGCCGCCGCACCGGCCGGACTGATGGGCGTGGGCTGCGCCGGTTACGCCGAGCAGGTGCCCACCGGCCCCGGCTCCGTCGAAGGCATGGCCGCCGATCCGGTAACGGTCGCCGCCTCCAACAGCCCGGTGCTGACCACGCTGTCGGGCGCGCTGTCGGGCAAGCTGAACCCGGAGGTCGACCTGGTCGAGACCCTCAACAACGGCGAGTTCACCGTCTTCGCGCCGACCGACGAGGCCTTTGGCAAGGTTGACGCGGCCACCATCGACAAGCTCAAGACCGACGCTCCGCTGCTGACCTCGATCCTGACCTACCACGTGGTTCCCGGTCAGGCCGACGCGTCCGCGGTCGTCGGTGAGCACAAGACGGTGGAGGGCCAGTCGCTGACGGTGACCGGCATGGGCGACGACCTCAAGGTCAACGAGGCCGGGCTGGTATGCGGCCCGATCAAGACCGCCAACGCGACCGTCTACCTCATCGACACCGTGTTGATGCCGCCCGCCGAGTCGGCGCCGCCCGCCTCGGAGGCGCCCACCACGACTGCCACGCCGTAGTCGTAGCCCGGCTCCCAAGGGACGCGGAACCGTCGTTGCCAGAGGGCAACCGGCGGTTCCGCGTCTCTTTTTGTCGCGTCCTGGGCAGCACTGCCGAGCGGCCGGATTCGGGCCCCCGGTCTCGGGCCCCGGGAGTCGACCCCAGTGACGAGCGCCACCCATCCGAAGCCCGAACAGCTCCGAAGGCCTCATACAAGCAACCAGTGACTCCGCACAACCCGAGGATGAGGATGAGCCGCAACCTGAAGAGAGTCCCGACGGTAATGGTGGCCGCGTTGACGGTCGCACTGACCTTGTCACCCATCGCGGCCGCCGACGCCCACCTGGTGGGTCCGGGGTGCGCGGCCTACGCCGAGCAGGTGCCCACCGGCCCCGGATCGGTGAGCGAACTCGCTAAGGTTCCGGTCGCGGTAGCCGCGTCCGACAGCCCGGTGCTGACCACCTTGGCCGCCGCGCTGTCGGGCAAACTCAACCCCGAGGTGAACCTGGTCGGCACCCTCGACAACGGGCAATTCACCGTTTTCGCACCCACCAATGACGCCTTCGCCAAGATCGACGCCGCCACCCTGGACACCCTCAAGACCGATGCCCCCCTGCTGACCTCGATCCTGACCTATCACGTGGTCGCCGGGCAGGCGGGCCCCGACCAGGTGGTCGGCACCCACACCACCGTTCAAGGAACTCCGCTCACCGTGACCGGCAGCGGTGACCACCTCATGGTCAACGACGCCAACGTCGTCTGCGGTGGTATCCAGACCGCCAACGCGACGGTGTACCTCATAGATACCGTGCTGCTACCTCCTTCCCACTAGGTCGGAAGGCCGCGCCCGCCGCCTCCTCCCCTGGGCGGCCGGAGCCGTGACACAACGCAGCACCTTCCGGCCGGCCGGGGCGACGTGCCTCTCCTTCACGCCACCCCGGCCGGCTTCTCTTCTTGCGGGTACCTTCGCCGGCGTCGCAGGCCGCAGGGCAGCATGAGGCAATGTCCACCACACTTCTGTGGTTCCGCCGGGACCTGCGTCTGGCCGACCTGCCGTCACTGCTGGAAGCCGCCGCCGGGAACTCCGCCGTGCTGGCGTGTTTCGTCCTCGACCCCCGGTTGGAGGCGTCCAGCGGACAGCGCCGGTTGCAGTTCCTCGGCGACTCGCTTCGGGAGATCGACACCGCACTCGACGGGCGGCTACTGATCACCCGCGGAAGCCCGGAACGGCTCGTCCCGCAGATCTGCCGGGCAGTCGGAGCGAGCGCCGTGCACATTTCCGCCGATTTCAGCCCGTTCGGGGTGCGGCGAGACGCCGCGGTCGCCGAGGCACTGGCCGCCGGGCACGTGAACCTCGTCGCGACGGGCTCGCCGTACCTGGTCTCCCCCGGCCGGGTCACCAAGGACGACGGCAGCCCGTACAAGGTGTTCACCCCGTTCTTCTCCCGTTGGCGGCAGGTGGGCTGGCGCTCCCCCGCCCGGTCCGATCCGGCGGCGGTCGACTGGGTCGATCCCGGTGGAGTGCCCGAACTCCCGGGCCGGGTCGATGCGCCGAACCCCGGGATCACCCTGGAGATGCCCGCCGGGGAAGCCGCCGCGCACCAACGCTGGGCGGAGTTCCTCGCCGAGGCGATCGGCGGCTACTCGGCCGACCGCGACCGACCGGACAAGCCCGGAACCAGCCGGATGTCGGCCCACCTGAAATTCGGGACCATCCACCCCCGGACCCTTGTGGCAGACCTCGATCCGCACCAACCGGGTCCGGCCGCCTATCTCCGGGAACTGGCCTTCCGGGACTTCTACGCCGCGGTGCTGCACCAGCGGCCGGCCAGCGCGTGGCATAACTGGAACCCGGCCTTCGACGCCATCGAGGTCGACACCGACCCCGACGCGCGGGCCGCGTTCGAGCTCTGGAAACAGGGACGTACCGGCTATCCGATCGTCGATGCGGGGATGCGCCAGCTCAGCGCGACCGGCTTCATGCACAACCGGGTGCGAATGATCGCGGCCTCGTTCCTGGTCAAGGACCTGCACCTGCCGTGGCAGTGGGGGGCGAAGTGGTTCTTCGAGCAGTTGGTCGACGCCGACGTGGCCAGCAACCAGCACGGCTGGCAGTGGTGCGCCGGCACCGGAACCGACGCCGCGCCGTACTTCCGGGTGTTCAACCCGACCGCCCAGGGCGAGAAGTTCGACCCCGCCGGGGACTACGTCCGGCGTTGGGTGCCCGAACTCGCCGATACCGCCGATGTCCACCGGCTCAAGTCCGGCCGCCCGGACGGCTACCCCGAGCCGATGGTGGACCACGCGGCCGAACGGCTCGAAGCACTACGGCGGTACGGGCTGATCCGCTGAGCCGGATATGCCAGAATGACCCCAGCCCAGAAGACAGGAGTCGCAATGGCCAACACCGAGGTGGAGCGTTATTCCGAGGTCGACCCCGCCGACGTGCCCTCGGCCGCGTGGGGCTGGAGCAACATCACTTACCGCACCTGGTACGGGCTGGGCATCTTCATCATCGTGTTCCTGCTCGCCATGGAGCACGGCAACCACGTCGGCCATGTCGAGGACTGGTTCCTGCGCTCGTTCGCGGCCATCGTCGCGATCGTCCTGCTGCGCGACGTGATCATGCGCCGCCGGGGCATGCTGCGCTGATCCTGGGCTTGATCCTGGGCTTGATCCCGGGCTTGATCCCGGAAGGCACCGCCCCGGCCCGTCACCCTTCGGCGGCCAGTTGTCCGCACGCCGCGGCGATATCCCGGCCCCGGGTGTCGCGCACCGTGCACGACACCCCCTGCGCCCGGACTCTCCGCACGAACTCGCGCTCCGCCGGCTTGGGGCTGGCGTCCCACTCGCTGCCCGGTGTGGGGTTCAGCGGAATCAGGTTGACGTGGGCCAACGGTCCCAACGCCCGGTGCAGCTTCCGGCCCAGCAGGTCCGCCCGCCACGGCTGGTCGTTCACGTCACGGATCAACGCGTACTCGATGGAGACCCGCCGGCCCGTCACATCGGCGTAGTAGTGCGCGGCGTCGAGAACCTCACTGACCTTCCAGCGGTTGTTCACCGGCACCAGGGTGTCGCGCAGCTCGTCGTCGGGGGTGTGCAGCGACAGCGCGAGCGTGACGCCGAGCCGCTCGTCGGCCAAGGTGCGGATGGCCGGGGCCAGTCCGACCGTCGACACCGTCACCGATCGCGCCGAGATCCCGAACCCGTCCGGCGGCGCGGCCGTGATGCGCCCGACGGCGGCCACCACCCTCGAATAGTTGGCCAGCGGCTCCCCCATACCCATGAACACCACATTGGACAGCCGCTCGCCGTGGACGTCCCGGGTGCTCACCGCGGCGGCACGAACCTGTTCGAGGATCTCGGCGGTGCTCAGGTTGCGGGTCAGGCCGCCCTGGCCGGTGGCGCAGAACGGGCAGGCCATCCCACAGCCGGCCTGCGAGGAGATGCAGACGGTGACGCGGTCCGGGTAACGCATCAGCACCGACTCGAACGTCGCGCCGTCGTGTCCGCGCCATAACGTCTTGCGGGTGTCGCCACCGTCGCACTCGATCTCCCGGACCACCGACAGCAGGGGCGGAAACAGGGCCTGGGACACCGCCTCCCGAACGGCCGCCGGCAGATCGGTCATCTGACGGGGGTCGGCCAGCAGACGCCCGTAGTACTGCTGGGCCAGCTGCCTGGCCCGGAAGGCCGGCAACCCCAACTCGGTCACCGCGGCCTTGCGGCCGGCCTCGTCGAGATCGGCGAAATGGCGCGGTGGGAAACCCCGCCGCGGGGCCTGGAACACCAGTTCCTGCTTCACCGTTCCAGTATCGCCGGTCCGGACGCGAATCAGGCCAGCAGGCTCAGCACGATCCAGGTGGCGACCGCCGACGGCAGGGCGCCGTCGATGCGGTCCATCAGACCCCCGTGCCCGGGCAGGAGCGTGCCCATGTCCTTGATACCCAGATCACGCTTGACCTGCGACTCCACCAGATCCCCGAGGGTGGCCGTGATGACCAGCATGATGCCCAGCGGAATCCCGACCCACCA
>JAGQTQ010000184.1 GCA_020438905.1 Mycobacterium sp. | reverse complement strand
ACCTTGTGGCCGCGCTCGCGGATCGACCTGGCGAAGCTGCCGAACGCGAATTCCTCGCGGTATTCCCGGCCGTGCTCGTGTACGACGATGGTCTGGCCGAACGGCACTGCGACGCCGTAGATCTCGCGGCCGGTCGTGGCCGATAGGTCGGCGCTTCTGTAGAGGATGCTCATTGGCTCACCTAGACGTGCGGAGTTCGCTTGTCGCATGGTGACCGGGATAGCGCGGGTGGGCCTCCCCAGAGGCGTCCGGCGTCTCGCGTGATACCGAGCTCTGGTACAAGCGTACAACAATGCGGCGCATCACGGCTGGATCGGGCCGATGTCGGTGGCCGGGTCGATGCCGTCGTGGGCGGCGTGCCAGGCCAGCCAGTCCCGTGCGGCGTGCACGATCTGGCGGCCCTCGGCGTCGAGGTACACGTCGGTGGCGTCGCCGCGCAGGGTCACGGTCATGCCGTCGAGGGCGTCGGCGGCCGCCTCCGGGGTGCAGCCGAGCTGCCCGGCCACCACGTCGACCGCCAGCCGCAGTAACAGACTGCGTTCGTCGTCGGTCAGGGGGCGGTTGATCGGGGTGCCGCTCACCGGCCGGTCCAATCGTCGGGCACCGTGTCGGGCAGGGTATCGGCCACGAAGTCGGCGGCCAGCGGTGCGCCGTCGGCCAGATCCGCAGCGGCCACCAGCGCCAGCCGCCGGCCACCCCAACGGAACTCGAGTAGCCCGTCGTCGCCGGGGAACATGCGGATGCCGTGGGCGTCGTGCTCCAGGCACCAGGCGATGCGCTCGGCGCGGTCGGCGGGGTCCAGGGCGGCAACCGCGTGGGTCAGTAGCAGCCGCACGCGGTCATTCAGCGGGTCGTCGGTCACGGTCGGTCCTCTCGTAATGCGTTGTGGTGCAACGGGTTTCGGGTTTGCTGTGGTTGGTGGTGGTGGTAAAACCTGTGGAAATGGTGGTATAAAAATCGGATGACTCGGCCGGGATCAAAGTCCTGGCTAACCGTTCGACGGTTATCCGCCCCCCTGACCTGCTGTTATGTCGATTCCAGCTAACTGCACTTCGGGGTGAAACGGCGGCGCTGGCTGCCGGTGCGACGGCGTACTCACGGTGCCTCTGCGGTCGGGGTCGGCCCGGTGTTTGCTGGCGGCGTCTCGGTGTCGCCGGTGTCGCCGCCGAGCCGTTCGGCCGGGGTCGGGCGTGGCCGGCGGCGGGGCGGTGGGGCGGTTCCGTGGATCCGGCCGGCGCCGCAATCGCAGCACCGGGCCGAGCCGGGTTCCCGGTGGCGGCGGTGGCAGACCGAGCACAGGGGTCTTGCGACGTTCATCGGTATCCCTCCGTGCGGGCGATGCGCTGGCCGGCGGCCAGGGCCAGGGCGGCGTAGGCGTGCGCGGCAGACACGCAGCGGTCGACCGGGAGTTGCTCCCAGTCTCTGAGTAGTTCGCGAGCACGCCGGATCGCGTCGGCCTCGATCTCGGCCAATTCGTCACGGTTCATCGGGGTATCGGTTCCCTTCGGTCGTATTGCACAGGTGGTTGGGTAGTCTCGGAAAACGCTCTGACCTGGGAAAGTGCATGTAGTGCACGCTTTGGTGTTAACTCCCCACCCGCGCGCCCGCGGAAGAGGAACATAGAAACGCGCACTACGTGCACTGCTGGTCCTCTTTGAGCACGCAGATCCCGTGCCACCACGTTTTGCCGTTGGAACGTGAGGACTCGAATCCGTGGCGGGACAGGGACTGTCCGAGGGCCTTCTTCGTGACCTCGGGGGCGCCGTCGGTTCGCCGCCACCGGTCCCACACTTCGAATAGTTCGGTGGCGTTGATCTTCACCGCGGGCGCGGTGTGCATCTTCTCCTCGATGAACCTGGCGACGGCGTCACTGTCGGCCCGGTATTCCGATGTTGACCGGATCACGGAGTCCGGTTCGGCCAGGCCGCCGTCGAGGTAGTCGCGCAGTCCCGCCGCCGCCCACGACAGGATGCCGTCGGCCTCGAGCTGGAGCTTCTTGGCTAGCTCCCTGTCCTGGGCATCCGCGGGGATGACAACCGACCAGGGAACCACCCGGATCCGCCGCCAGATGGCCGGGTCGTCGCCGGAGACCTTGGGGAGGTGGTTGGTGACCAGGATCGGCAGATGCGAGGGGACGAACTCCACGAAGTTCTCGCGCATGTATCTGGCCCGGATCGGGTCGCCGCCGGTGAGCCGTTTCATGGTGGCCTCGGCTAGGCGTTTGTTCTCGTCGGTCTCCGACACCACGGCCAGGCGGCGGCCCATGAGGTCCATTTGTCCTGTGGGGTGGGCGTTGTCGCGGTGGGTGAACAGTTCCGGTTCGGCGACGATGCCGTAGTCGCCGAGGGTGTGTAGGACACCCTCGTAGAACGTCGACTTACCGTTGGCGCCTTCGCCGGTGAAGATCGGCAGGAGATGTTCGCGGACTTCGCCGAGCAGGGCTAGGCCGGTGAGGCGTTGCACGAATTTCCGGACCTTGTCGTCGGGTAGGGACGTGTCGAGGAACCTGGTCCAGACCGCGGCGTCGCTGTCGCTGCGGTAGGCGCCGCGGCACACCTTGGTGATCCGGTCGCGCGGGCTGGCCGGCCGCAGCCGCAGGGTGTGGAGGTCGACGGTGCCGTTGGCGCAGTTGAGTAGATACGGGTCGGAGTCGAGGTCGGTGACTTCGACGGCGAACGCTTCGAGCGCTGATGCCTCGGTGAGGATTCCGGAGATGGCCGAGGCGGTCTCGAATCGGGATATCTGCTTGGCCTTCTTGTCGCGCTCGTCGGGTTCGAGGTTGGCGCAGGCGAGCCACTCCCGTTTGATGACGTGGTGCACGGCGCGGCGAGCAGCCCCGTTGCCGTCCTTGGCCCACCGCTTGCCGTCCCATCGGTGCCAGCCGATCCCGTGGACGAAGAGCAGCCTGTCTTGGTACTGGTCGGCGAGCTTGTAGGCCATTCCGAGGTGCCCGGAGTGGAGCACTTCGGCGCTGTCGGCCGAGGGTGCTCCGTCCTGACGGCCGCCGCATTTGAGCCAGCATTCGCGGACGTCGTCGTCGTTGCTGCGGGAGTCGAGGCGGTCGCGGAGGTCGTCTCGGGTGTTGACGACCCATCGGGTTTGGGCGAGTGTCAGGTCGGCGCGGACGCACGCTCCGACGATCCGCATGGTGTCCTTGGATCGGTCCCCGGTGTTGTTGAATACCGCCGATTCGACGGCTGGGTGGTCCTCGAGGTCGACGGGTTGACCGGTGTCGCTCGTCTTTTCGCTTCTGGGCTTGCCGCCGGCGTCACCTGTCTGGGGTAGTTCGACTCCGAGGACTTCGGCCAGGGCGTGAGCCTCCCAACGGGTTCCGTTCGGTGCGATCAGCCAGTGCGCCGGTGTGGAGTCCCCGCCGCGGGCCCGCTGTTTGTGGTTGAGGGTGCCGGGGGGACGTAGGACATCGTTGTCTTGAACCTTGGAGTCCTTGGCGCCGAGGTAGGCCATCAGGCCGCGGGAGAGCACGTCGTGCCAGTTGTGCGGGATGGATTCGGCCAGGCTGACGTAGACGTGGGCGTTGCCCGGCGACCCGGAGGCGACGGCCCACCCGTTGATGGCGCGAACCTTGTCGGCGTCGAACTTGCCGTCGTCGACATCGGCCTTGACGATCATCCGGGCCGCCGCCGCCCCGGCGTGACGCTTGTCGGCGATCATCGGGTACGGGCAGGCGTAGGCGTCGGATTCCTCGGCCGCGGAGAGCAGCGCGGCGGCGGCCTGGTTGCGCTGCGCCGGCCACGCGTACACACCGGGGATGCGACGCTTGAACTCGTAGCTGCCCGTGTCGGTGAAGTGCCCGCCGACGCCGATCAGGGTGTGTAGGTAGCCCTGGGCGTCACCCAACGCGGCGTCGAGGTACCGGTTGATGTCCTCGATCGCGGTCGACTGTTCGGTGGTGGTCACTTGCCCACCTCCTCGGCGGCGGCCTTGGCGCGGCACACCGGACCCATATGGGCGGCAACCGATTCCGCTGCGACGACCCACTGGTGGCAGCGGGTGCAGCGGGCGGCAAGCCGGAACCCGCGGGCTTTGGCCGCGTCGATCACCTCGGCGTCGAGGCGGTCGTCGGGGGTGGGTGCGCTGTAGCCGTCCTGGCGGTGGTGCAGGCTAGACTTGGCACTAGCTTTGGCGAGCCGGGTGGCCGTCTCGGGGTTCTCTCCGGGGCGGCTTTCTCGCGTTTCGGCCATCATTCACCGCCCGCGGTGTCGTGGTTGCGGGCCGCCTGGAGCTCGGCGCGCATGGCCTCGTAGCCGCCCGGTCGGCGGGTGATCCAACCGCGCACGTCGTCGCCGACAACATCGGGAGTGACGTTGTGCCGGTTGAGGAAGTCGGCCAGCCGGTTGGTGAAGTGCGGGATCGGCCAGGGCCGCCCGTCGGCCTGGCGCCAGTCGGCCCACTCGGTGACGGTCCGGTCACGCTTCTCGGCGTTGCAGTCGGTGCAGGCCGGGGCCAGGTTGGCCAGCGCCACACCGCCGCCGCGGGACACCGGCACCACATGGTCGACCTCGACCGCCGGGAAGCCGCAGTAGGTGCAGAACGCGCCGCCGTCGCCCTCGGCCAGGACGAACGCGCGCAGCTTCGGGGTGATCCCGCGGCGCAGTTGGCGCAGCCGGATCCGATTCTCGCGCTCGGTGGTGGCGATCATGCGGCACCGCCCTTGCGCGCACGGCGGGCCTGGGCCGACTTCAGTGCCAGCCGGGAGAAGTAGGCCTTGCGGGCGTTCTCGGCGCGTTTGGCGCGCTCGGCGGGCGGCAGGGTGCCGTCGGGGTCGACCTGGCGCTCGAATCGGTCCAGGGCGGCCTTGCGGGCCTTTTCGGTGCGGGCGGCGCGGTCGGGTGTGCGGGCCCAGGACTCATGCACGGCGATCTGGCCGCGCAGTGATCGTTCAGCCGGTGACAACGGCATCGGATTACCTCGGGGATGACGAGGTGAGCATTCCCTGCGGGGAACGCTCGTGATGCCGTGCGGCCGGGATGGCCGCCGGGCCGGATACCTACCGTTCTCGTCCGGCTCAGAGTCGGCGCGGACGCCGACACCTACACGCTAGTACAGCGCGACAGGATCTGTTGATGTACAGCGCGTTCGGCGGCGTGTCGGGTGTCGCCGTCAGGGAGGTCAGCCAGGGCGGCCAGCCGGGGGCCGAGCTGGGAGACCACCCGCTTGACGTCGGCCACGTCGACACGGTGGCGCCCGTCGCCGGCCAGCGCGTCGAGGATGACCGTCAGGGCGCCCGCCGACACGGTGGCACCGGTGCTCAGCGTGACAGTGGCCGGTAGCGGCCGGCGCAGCATCCCGGCGCGCGCCAGGTCGGCGGGGCGGCCCGGTCGGCCGTATCCGGCCGCGGCGGTGCGCTCCAGCAGCTTGGGCAGGTCGGGTTCGGTGGCCCACTGCCCGTCATGGCCGATGACGAACGTGTGCCGGTTGGACCGGCCGCGGCGGGTCTGCTCGGTAATGACCACCCGGTGCCCGGGCAGTCGCTGGCCTTCCAGTCCCGTCCCCCAGGTGCTCACACATCCCCCAGGTTCAGGTTGCGGGCCTCAGCGGCGGCCCGCTCAGCGGCGGTCGCGCGGGCGTAGCGGTCCAGCATCTCGCGGCTCGACCATCCGGCCACCGCCATCAGCCCGCCCTCGGTGCCGCCCGCAGCGAGCCAGCGGTGAGCGGCGGTGTGGCGCAGCATGTGCGGGTGGAACTTGTCGATGCCGGCAGCGGCGGCCCGCAGTCCGAGGGTGCGGCGCAGGCCGTGGTCGGCCAGCCGGCGCGGCAGCCGGGCGGTGAGGAACAGCGCGGCAAGGTCGGCGCCGGGGTGGGCGCGGCGCATTCGCGAGTAGCGGTCCAGCGACTTGGCGGTTTGCGGCCCGAATGGCACGATGCGGCCCTTGCCGCCCTTGCCGCGCCGGATGTAGGCCAGCCCTCGGGGTAGGTCAATGTCGTCGGTGTCGAGTCCCAGCACTTCGGCCACCCGCATCCCGGTCTCAGCCATCAGCCGGATCATGGCCTCGTCACGACGGTCGCGGAACTCGGGTCCGGTGCAGGCCTTGACCATGGCCTTGAGTTGGTCGCCGGTCAACACCGGGGTGATCGGGCTGTCCTGTTTGGGGGCGTTGAGCCGCAACAGGGGGTCGGCGTCGAGCATCCCCTCCTCGGTCATCCACTTGGACAGTTGCCGCACCCCCGATAGTCGGGCGGCCACGGTGGCCGGCGCGGCACCGCCGTCGTGCATCTCGGCCATCCAGCCCTGCACCTGGGTGCGGTCGAGGCTGACCGGCAGATCATGGGCGGTGCAGTAGTCCCGGTACTGGGTGACCCCGAGGCGGTAGACCTTGACGGTTTTGTCCGATCGCCGGGCGGCCTTCAGCGAGATGACGAAGGACTCCAGTAGTTCGCCGAGGTCGAGGACGGGGGTGTTCCGTGTTCTCGTGACCATAAGTAATAACCGTACCTTACAGCGGTGTACTATGGCGTCGTGGCACAGTTTCGGGATATCGACGCAGATAGCGGCGTTATTCAGAAACCGGCGTTACTCACGATATGACTGTATTCACCACTTCCCTGGCCGCCTCCTGCACCTGAGCCAGATGCTCGGGTCCGAGGAACGACTCCGCGTAGATTTTGTAGACGTCCTCGGTTCCCGACGGCCGCGCGGCGAACCAGCCGTTGGCGGTGGTCACCTTCAGCCCCCCGATCGGCGCGCCGTTGCCCGGCGCCGCGGTCAGCTTGGCGGTGATCGGCTCGCCGGCCAGTTCGGTGGCGCTGACCTGCTCGGGTGAGAGCTTGGCCAGCCGTGCCTTCTGCTCCCGGTCGGCGGGTGCGTCGGTTCGGGCGTACACCGGCGCGCCGTACTCGGCGGCCAGTTCCGCATATCGCTGTGAGGGCGTCTTGCCTGTCACGGCCAGCATCTCCGAGGCCAGCAGGCACAGGATGATGCCGTCCTTGTCGGTGGTCCACACCGATCCGTCGCGGCGCAGGAAGGACGCACCGGCGGATTCCTCCCCGCCGAACCCGATGGTCCCGCCGATCAGACCGTCGACGAACCACTTGAACCCGACGGGCACCTCGATCAGGTGCCGGCCCAGACCGGAAACCACCCGGTCGATGATCGACGAGCTGACCGCGGTCTTGCCGACCGCAACTCCGGCCGGCCAGTCCGGGCGGTGGGTGTAGAGGTAGTCGATGGCCACGGCCAGGTAGTGGTTGGGGTTCATCAGCCCCCCGTCGGGGGTGACGATGCCGTGGCGGTCGGCGTCGGCGTCGTTTCCGGTGGCGATCTGGTAGCTCTCCCGGTTGGCGATCAGCGAGGCCATGGCGTTGGGGGAACTGCAGTCCATCCGGATCTTGCCGTCGGTGTCCAAAGTCATGAAACGCCACGTCGCATCGACCAGGGGATTGACCACCGTGAGTTCCAGGTTGTGCCGTTCGGCGATCGCGCCCCAGTAGTCGACGCTGGCCCCGCCCAGCGGATCGGCGCCGATGTGGATTCCCCCGGCGCGGATGGCATGGATGTCGACGACACTCGGCCGATCGGC
>JAGQTQ010000009.1:15580-23581 GCA_020438905.1 Mycobacterium sp. | reverse complement strand
CAGCTGCAGGAGAAGCAGAAGGCCCGCTTCACCTACGGCGTCATGGAGAAGCAGTTCCGCCGCTACTACGAAGAGGCCAATCGCCAGACCGGCAAGACCGGCGAGAACCTGCTGCGCATCCTGGAGAGCCGGCTGGACAACGTCGTCTACCGCGCCGGGCTGGCCCGGACCCGGCGAATGGCCCGTCAGCTGGTCAGCCATGGTCACTTCACCGTCAACGGCGTCAAGGTGAACATCCCGAGCTACCGGGTGTCGCAGTACGACATCGTCGACATCCGCGCCAACTCGCTGAACACCGTGCCGTTCCAGATCGCCCGGGAAGTGGCGGGCGACCGCCCGATCCCGTCCTGGCTGCAGGTGGTCGGCGAGCGCCAGCGCATCCTCGTGCACCAGTTGCCCGAGCGCGCCCAGATCGACGTGCCGCTCACCGAGCAGCTCATCGTCGAGTTCTACTCGAAGTAAGCATTCGGGGGCGAGCCCCCGAAGACCCCCAAGCGATGGACGGCCCCCGTCGGGGCCCACATCGGAGAAATACCCCGGCGGCATCAAATAGCGGGTGCCGAGAAGGAGATGGAAGAACACCATGCTGATCTCACAGCGACCCACACTGGGCGAAGACGTTCTCGCCGAGAACCGCTCCCAGTTCGTCATCGAGCCCCTGGAGCCGGGATTCGGCTACACCCTGGGTAATTCGCTGCGCCGGACGCTGCTGTCGTCGATCCCCGGCGCGGCGGTGACCAGCATCCGCATCGACGGTGTCCTGCACGAGTTCACCACCGTGCCGGGTGTGAAGGAAGACGTCACCGACATCATCCTGAACCTCAAGAGCCTGGTCGTTTCCTCGGACGAGGACGAGCCGGTCACCATGTACCTGCGCAAGCAGGGCCCCGGTGCGGTCACCGCCGGTGACATCGTGCCGCCGGCCGGTGTGACGGTGCACAACCCCGACATGCACATCGCGACCCTGAACGACAAGGGCAAGCTGGAGATCGAGCTCGTCGTCGAGCGGGGCCGCGGCTACGTGCCGGCGGTGCAGAACAAGGCCTCCGGCGCCGAGATCGGCCGCATCCCGGTCGATTCCATCTACTCGCCGGTGCTCAAGGTCACCTACAAGGTCGAGGCCACCCGCGTCGAGCAGCGCACCGACTTCGACAAGCTGGTTCTCGATGTGGAGACCAAGAACTCCATCAGCCCGCGCGACGCGCTGGCCTCGGCCGGCAAGACCCTCGTCGAGTTGTTCGGGCTGGCAAGGGAACTCAACGTCGAGGCGGAGGGTATCGAGATCGGGCCCTCGCCGCAGGAAGCCGATCACATCGCGGCGTTCGGGCTGCCGATCGACGATCTCGACCTGACGGTCCGCTCGTACAACTGCCTCAAGCGCGAGGGTGTGCACACCGTCGGCGAACTGGTGGCCCGCACCGAGTCCGACCTTCTGGACATCCGCAACTTCGGGCAGAAGTCCATCGACGAGGTCAAGATCAAGCTGCACCAGCTTGGTCTGGCTCTCAAGGACTCGCCCGCCAGCTTCGATCCGTCCGAGGTCGCCGGTTACGACCCCGCCACCGGAACGTGGAGCAGTGACGCCGGCTACGACTCGTCCTACGACGGCGACGCCGACGCGGACTACGCCGAAACCGAACAGCTTTAAACGAATTCGTCCCGGCCCTACCTGATACGGGGGTCGGCCCCACAAAGGAGTAGTCACAATGGCAGGAGCATCAAATGCCTAGGCCCACAAAGGGTCCTCGCCTCGGCGGGTCGTCCTCGCACCAGAAGGCGCTGCTGGCCAACCTGGCCACCTCGCTGTTCGAGCACGGCCGCATCAAGACCACCGAGCCGAAAGCCCGGGCGCTGCGCCCGTACGCCGAGAAGCTCATCACCCATGCCAAGAAGGGCACGCTGCACAACCGGCGCGAGGTGATGAAGAAGATCCGCGACAAGGATGTCGTGCACATCCTGTTCGCCGAGATCGGTCCGTTCTTCGCCGACCGCGAGGGCGGCTACACCCGGATCATCAAGGTCGAATCCCGCAAGGGCGACAATGCCCCGATGGCCGTCATCGAGCTGGTGCGGGAGAAGACGGTGACCTCGGAGGCCAACCGGGCCCGCCGCGCCGCCGCGGCGCAGGCCGCCCAGGCCGCCGCCCCGGCCCCGAAGGCTGAGGAGACCTCCGTGGAGGAACTCGAAGCCGAGGACGCCGGTATCGCCGAGGCTCAGACCGCGGTGGCCGAGGCTGAGGTCCCCGAGGCTGAGGTCGCGGAGGAGAAGGCCGCCGAGGAGCAGGGCAAGTCTGACCAGTCCTGACGCTGTCGGCGATGTCCGGCTTCGGCTGGACATCGCCTACGACGGAACGGATTTCACCGGCTGGGCGGCCCAGGACGGGCATCGCACCGTGGCCGGTGTGCTCGACGAGGCGTTCTCTACGGTATTCCGGGTTCCGCTGCGGCTGTTCGCGGCCGGGCGCACCGACTCCGGTGTGCATGCAACCGGCCAGGTCGCCCATGTGGACATCCCGGCCGATGCTTTGTCGCAGGCCTATCCCAGGCATGCCGACCCCCGGGATCCGGAATTCCTTCCGCTGGTGCGCCGGTTGGGCAGATTGCTGCCGGAGGACGTCCGGGTCCGCGAGATCGTCAGGGCCCCGGCGGGTTTCGACGCCCGCTTCTCGGCGCTGCGTCGCCACTACCGCTACCGCCTGACACTGGCGCCCTACGGGGCCGATCCGGAGCTGTCCCGGTTCGTGACCCCCTGGCGCCGCCCACTGAACCTCGACGCCATGGCTGCGGCGTCACGCAACCTGTTGGGCCTCAACGACTTCGCCGCGTTCTGTCGGCGGCGGCCCGGAGCCACCACGATCCGCGACCTGCAGCGGCTGGACTGGGTGGCAGAGGGACACCTCGTGACCGCCCACGTCAGCGCCGATGCGTTCTGCTGGTCCATGGTGCGGTCGCTGGTGGGAGCGGTGCTGGCGGTGGGGGAGGGCAGGCGCGAGCCCGATTGGTGCGCAACGTTGTTGGGCGCCACCGGACGCTCGAGTGCGTTCGCCGCGGCACCGGCCCGGGGGTTGACCCTGGTCGGCGTCGACTACCCGCCGGAGGATCAGTTGGCGGCGCGGATCTCGGTGACCCGCGACCTGCGCAGCCTCGATTAGAGCTTGGAGGCCACGAAATCGGCGGCCTGGTTGACCAGGCCGGAGTCGATGTAGGCGGGCTGCAGGTGTTCGGACCAGTTGTTCAGCCAGGTGTTCGGGTCCATGTTGTCACTGCAGATCGGGTCCTCTGCGGTGCAGAGGTCGATCGTCTTGGAGCCCCACAGCGGGCTCACCGCGGACACCGGGCCGAGCAGTTTGCGGGTGCCGTTGCCGAACAATGCGACCGCGGCGATGTGGTCGGTCATGCCGAGCGGCAGCGGGTTCTTGTAGCCGAGCATCGGTGAGGGTGCGCCCAGGACGACGTCGGTCACCGCCGCGCCCAGCGAGTATCCGCCGAGCACCAGCTTGGTGTCGGGGCAGTTGGCCGCCATGTACTGGATATGCCGGCTCATATCGGTGGCGCCCTGGATGATCTCGGTGTCGGCGGGATAGTCCACCGCGTAGTAGGCCACGCTCTTGTCGGTCTTGCTGCGCAGGGCAGCGATGAACGCCTGCCCGATCTGGCCGGTGCCGGGCGGTTCGACCCGGCCGCGGGCGAACACCACCTCGACCTGCGGGCACGGATCGGCGCCGGCCGCGGGAAGGACGGCGGGGGCCAGCAGTGTGGCCGCTGTGGCTGAAATCACAATTGACACCATTGTGCACATCCGCCTCAGAAGCATCAGCCCATGGTATCGGCTGCCCGCGGGGCGGGCCACATAAGAATTGTCTGGCAGCCGCTACAGCAAACCCGCCACGAAGCCGGCGGCCTGGCTGACCAGCCTCGATTTCTCGTAGCTGGTGTGCGCGAAGGGGTTGCGGCCCTGCGAGCAGATGGGGTCGCCGTCGGCGCACAGGTCGATCGCCTTACCGGCGAAGGGGATCATGGCCGCCGACACCGGGTTGCCGAACTTTGTCGCTGGATTGCCGAACACGGCGACCGCGGCGACCTTGTCGGCGAGGCTGTGGGGCAACGGTGGCGCCGAGCCGACATCGCCCACCTTGTTGCCCAGCGGGGGTATGCCCATCAGCATGTCGACCACGGCGGCGCCCTGCGAATAGCCGCCCAGGACGAAGCGGGTTCCCGGGCAGGTCTGCGCCATGGCCGACATGCGCTGGGTGGCGTCGGCGGCGCCGTCGGCGGCGGCCAGGAAGTCGTAGCTGGCGGGGTAGTTGACCGGGTATACGCCCAGGGTCCGCTCGCCGAGGTTGCCAGCGAGCTGGTCGAACAGCGCCTGGCCCACCCGGCCAAGGCCCGCGGGCTCGCTGGTCCCGCGGGCGAACACCAGCTCGACATCGGGACAGGACACGGCCCGGGCGGGCGTTGCCGCCACGGTCGACGCCGCCAGGCTCGCGAACAGTGTCAGAACAACCGAGCCAACCCCCACGGACACGCGCATGGGCCAATCCTCACACACCGCTCGCGAGGCGACGAAACCGCGCGAGGCGGGTCGGGCTCAGAGCAGGTTCGCCACGAATTGGGCGGCCTGCCGGGCCGTGCCGTCCGGGCCGTAGCTGCGGTGGGCCGGTACGTCGCTGCCGTCCGAACAGATCGGGTCGCCCGCGTTGCACAGGTCGATGGCCCTGTTGCCGTAGACCGGGCTGGATGTCAGCGGTATACCGATCCGGTTGGACGGGTTGCCGAAGACGGCCAGGGCTGCGACCCGGTTGGCGACGTCCGGGGGCAGCGGGTTGGTGAATCCGATGACCGGGAACGGCACCGCGGCGAGCACGTCGATGATCGCCGCGCCCTGCGAGTACCCGCCGAGCACCAGTTTGGTGTTCGGGCAGGTGTTGACCACGTTCTGGATGTAGGCGCTGGCGTCATTCGCACCGTCGGCGGCCGCCAGGAAGTCGTAGCTGGCCGGGTAGTTCACCGCGTAGACGCCGAGGCTGCGGTTGCCCACCAGATTGCGCAGATCGTTGACGAACGCCTGCCCGACCCGTCCGATCCCGGGATCCTCCTTGGTGCCGCGGGCGAAAACCACTTCGATGTCGTTGCAGGCCACAGCCCCGGCGGCGGGAGCGCCCAGCGGTGTGAGGGCTGCCGCCGAGGCGGCCAGCACCGCCGTGGTGAACCGCAGGGTCGAAACAACTGAGCGCATCACGGCACCGATTGTTCCAGATTCCCCGGCGATGGGTTTTCCCGCAGGAGTTCGCCCCGCCGGGCCAGCGCCAAACCGGCCAGCACGATGATCCCGCCGACGATCTGCGCCGCGCCGAGGCCCTCGCCGAGCATGAGCCAGGCGGCCAGCACCGCGAAGAGAACCTCGGCCAGGCCCGCCAGGGAGGCGAAACCGGGCCGCAGTCGAGCCACCCCACCGATTCCCAGCGTGTAGGCCAGCGCCGTGGCGACCACTCCGAGCAGTACCACCGGAACCGCCCACGAGAAGGTCATCCCGGCGATCACCGCGTCGTTGGCGGTGAATCGCAGCGGCATCACGCCGGACAGGCCGAGGGCGACGACGGCGACGGTGGCCACCACCAGGGATCCCGCCGCGAGCGTCAACGCCTGCAGGCCCGACCCGTCGGTGCTGACCTTGTCCGACATCATGAAGTAACAGACGGCGCAAATCGCCGCGCCCAGGCCCCAGGCGACGCCCACGAGGTCGACGCGCGCGGAGTTGAACACGTCGAGCACCAGTGTCACGCCCACCACCGCCAGCGCCACGCCGATCAGCGTCAGGGTCTGCGGGCGACGCTTCGTGGTGGCCCATAGCCACCCGATGACCAGCACCGGCGAGGTGTACTCCAGCAGCAGTGCGACGCCGACCGACAGATGGGCGACGGCGTTGTAGTAACAGAGTTGCGCGCCGGCGACCGGGACCAGCCCGTAGGCGACGACGGTCCCGGCGTGGGCGCGGGCCTCGCGGAGCCAGCCCGGTCGGACGACCGTGGCGATGACCGCGAGCACGAGCGCGCCGCCGGCGAGTCGGGCGGTGACGGCGGCGGTCGGCGACCAGCCGGCCGTCATCAGCGATTTCGCGAGCGGGCCGGACATCCCGAAGGCGAAGGCCGACCCGCCGGCCAGGAGCAGCCCCAGCCGGAACTGGTTGACGGGCGGGGACGGGTTCTTCTCGAGCGTCATGGACATCGGACACCCCCTCGGGTCATGGGTAAAGTAGGGAACGGTGCTGACGCTACGGCCAGAGGAGGTCATTGGTCAAATGCTTTTCACGCATGACACCGAGGTGACCCTCCGGGCCGCCGGCGTCCTGGTCAACAGCGGCCGGATCGACGGCGACCAACTCGCCGACCAGGCCGCACTCGACGGCTATCTCGACACGTACGGCTGGACGGGCCGCCGCGACCGTGATGCCGCCGAACTGGCCGAGGTCCACCGGCTTCGAGAGCGGCTCGGCCGGATCTGGGCGGTCGCCGACGACGACGAACGAACCGTCGCGGAGGTCAACGCACTGCTCGCCGACACCAGTGCCTCGCCGTGGCTGACCAGGCATCCCGAGATGCCCGAATGGCATCTGCACCTGGTCTCCTCGCGTGAGCCGCTGGCCCGCAGGATGGGGGCGGAGATCGCGATGGCGCTGGCCGACTTGATCCGCGCCGGGCAGTTGCACCGTCTGAAAACCTGCGCGGCGCCCGATTGCGAGGCGGTGCTGGTCGATCTGTCCCGCAACCGCTCGAGGATGTTCTGCGACACCGGCAACTGCGGCAACCGCCAGCATGTCGCGGCCTACCGTCGGCGGCGCTCCGCGGGGTCCTGAAACCCGGTAAGCCCTGTGGATGGCCGGGACGGGCGCGGGCCGGCTGTGCCTAGCCTCAAGGCCGTGGCCGCCCCGACCGTGCTGGAGATCGGGCCGCGAACCGTGCGCGTCCGAAGCGGTGGCTCCGGCGCCCGGCCGCCCGGTGCACTGGTGGCGGCCGCCCTCGAGTGGATCGACGACCCGGTCGGGTTGTTCGAGGGGGCGCCGGTCGCCGTCGCCGATCTGTGGCGGGAAGTCATGGTCGCCGCGGTCGAACCCTGCGATTCCCTGGTCGTCGTGCATCCGCCGGGCTGGCCGGACCCGCGCGTCGCCCGGGTGTTGGCCGCGGCCGACACGGTCGCCGACCGGGTCGTCGCGGTCCGCTCCGGGGAGTGGACCCCGCCGCAGTCCGGCCCTGAACGCCCCGAGCCGGCAAGGGGCCGGAGCCGGTGGCCGGTGTTGATCCCGGTGACCGCGATCGCCCTGCTCGGGGCCGTGGTCCCGTTGCGGCCTGATTCGTCACCGCCGCCCGATCCGTCACCGCCGGCCGATCCGGTGACAAGCCTGGTCGAGGGGCGGGTGGCGGTGCGGATACCCCGGCTCTGGTCCGTCGAACGGATAACCGGGGGGCCGGGGTCGCGCCGCGTGCAGGTCAGTTCGCCGTCACAAGCCGACGTCGCGCTGCACATCACCCAGTCCTATGCCCCGGAGGCGACGCCGGGGGAGACGGCGCGGGTCCTTGCGACGGCCATCGCCCGGGAGCCGGCCGGGGTATTCCGGGATCTTCGTCCCGACGGCCGGGTCGGCGGCCGCCCGGTGGTCACCTACACCGAGGCCCGCCCCGGCCGGGTCATCCGGTGGACGGTGCTGTCCTCTGGGCCGACACGGATCAGCATCGGCTGCCAGAGCCCGCCCGGCCGCGAGGATTTGATCGCGGGCGCCTGCGACGAGGCGGTGCGTTCGGCGCGCGATGTGGGGACCGAAACCGGGCCGGCGACGCCGTACCCGAGTTGACCGGCCCCGACGGCGCGCTCCGGTTGCGTTTTGACCTGCGTGGATCCCCGCCGGTAGGCTGCTCCCTTGGTATGCGGTACGCCGCGGTGTCAACCGCGGGGTCAGCCGGGTTCTCGGGTCACTGTCGGTCGCCGAGAAACGATGCCCGACCGCTGT
>JAGQTQ010000009.1:0-15522 GCA_020438905.1 Mycobacterium sp. | reverse complement strand
CCCTGCTAGAGGACCAAGGAGAGGTAAGCGCCTGTGCCTACGTACACGCCGAAGGCCGGTGACACCACGCGTTCGTGGTACGTCATCGACGCCACCGACGTGGTGCTCGGCCGGCTCGCCGTTGCCGCAGCCAATCTGCTGCGCGGCAAGCACAAGCCGACATTCACGCCCAATGTCGACGGTGGCGATTTCGTCATCATCGTCAACGCCGACAAGGTCGCCATCGGAGGCGACAAGCTCAACACCAAGATGGCTTACCGCCACTCCGGTTACCCCGGCGGTCTGAGCTCGCGCACCATCGGTGAACTCATGGCCAAGCACCCGGACCGGGTCGTCGAGAAGGCGATCGTCGGGATGCTGCCGCATAACAAGCTGAGCCGCCAGATCCAGAAGAAGCTGAAGGTCTACGCGGGCCCGGAGCATCCGCATACCGCTCAGCAGCCGATTCCGTTCGAGATCAAGCAGGTGGCGCAGTGACAGACAACGACATCGAGACAGGCGGCGACATCGTCGTGACAACCGAGACGGTCGAAGAGGTCGCGGTCGAGACCGTGCCCCGCCAACCGGTGTTCATCGACCGCCCGATCCAGACTGTCGGTCGCCGCAAGGAGGCCGTGGTCCGGGTGCGCCTGGTTCCCGGCACCGGCCAGTTCAACCTCGACGGCCGCACGTTGGAGGCCTACTTCCCCAACAAGGTGCATCAGCAGCTCATCAAGGCCCCGCTGGTGACCGTGGACCGGGTGGACAGCTTCGACGTCTACGCCCACCTCGACGGCGGCGGTCCCTCCGGGCAGGCCGGTGCGCTGCGCCTGGCGATCGCCCGCGCGCTGATCCTGGTCCAGCCCGAGGACCGGCCGGCGCTGAAGAAAGCCGGCTTCCTCACCCGTGACCCGCGCGCCATCGAGCGCAAGAAGTACGGCCTGAAGAAGGCCCGCAAGGCACCGCAGTACAGCAAGCGCTGAGCGGCACTTGCGTGTCCCACTCGCCGGGTGCGGTCCAGCTTCGACTGGACCGCACCCGGCGGGTGTGTTTTTCGGGGTGAGTCTGGTGGATCTGGGAGGTGTGAGTTCATGGGCCGACTGTTCGGGACCGACGGTGTGCGCGGGGTCGCCAATCGCGAATTGACCGCTGAGCTCGGTCTGGCGCTCAGCGCGGCGGCCGCGCGCCGGCTCGCCCCCGCGACCTCCGGGCACCGCTTCGCGGTGGTCGGCCGCGACCCCCGGGCCAGCGGTGAGATGCTCGAGGCGGCGGTGATCGCCGGCCTGACCAGCGAGGGCGTCGACGCCCTGCTGGTGGGGGTGCTGCCCACCCCGGCGGTGGCCTACCTGACGGCGGCCTACCGCGCCGATCTCGGCGTGATGATCTCCGCCTCGCACAACCCGATGCCCGACAACGGCATCAAGATCTTCGGCCCCGGCGGGCACAAACTCGACGACGACGCCGAGGACCGCATCGAGGAACTCGTCGCCCAGGGCCCGGGTCTGCGGCCGGTCGGCGCCCAGATCGGCCGGGTCCGGCGGGCTCCCGACGCGCTGGAGCGCTACCTGGACCACATCGTGGCCGCGACCGGAACCCGGCTCGACGGGCTGACCGTCGTCGTCGACTGCGCCAACGGCGCGGCGTTCGCCGCGGCGCCGCGCGCCTATGCCGCGGCGGGCGCGCGGGTCATCGCGATCAATGCCGAACCGGACGGGCTCAACATCAACGACGGTTGCGGCTCGACGCACCTCGATCAGCTTCGGTCGGCGGTGGTGGCGCACGGAGCCGATCTGGGCCTGGCCCACGACGGCGACGCCGACCGGTGCCTGGCGGTGGATGCCACCGGTGCGGTGGTCGACGGCGACGCGATCATGACCGTCATCGCGCTGGCGATGAGGGAGGCCGGCGAGCTCGCCGCCGACACGCTGGTGACCACGGTGATGAGCAATATGGGGCTGCACCTGGCCATGCGTGAGGCGGGAATCGCGGTGCGCACCACCGCGGTCGGCGACCGCTACGTCCTGGAGGAACTGCGGGCCGGCCGGTACAGCCTCGGCGGCGAGCAGTCCGGTCACATCGTTCTGCCGGCGTTCGGCACCACCGGCGACGGGATCCTCACCGGCCTGCGGCTGATGTCGCGGATGGCACAGACCCGGGCGACCCTGGCCGAGTTGGCCTCCCCGATGCGGTCGCTTCCGCAGATCCTCATCAACGTGGAGGTCGCCGACAAGGCCAGCGTCGCCGAGGCGCCCGCGGTGCGTTCGGCGGTGTCGCAGGCCGAGGTCGAACTCGGCGACACCGGCCGAATCCTGTTGCGGCCCTCGGGTACCGAACAGATCGTCCGGGTGATGGTCGAGGCCGCCGACGAGGACACCGCCCGCCAGGTCGCGCACCGGGTCGCCAGGTCGGTCAGCGCCCAGGGCTGAGTTCTCGCCGAAAGGGAACCGACGGGCGCCCGGCCGCGTCGAATCCGGTGTGGGAACAGAATCCGGTGCGGGAGCGACCGCCGGAATCGTCGCCGTCGATCCGCAGGCACTGCGGATCGCGGCGGAGCGACTCGACGCCGCCGCCGACATCCTGCACACCGCGCGCCGCACCCACCTGAGTGGCCTGCGCGCCGAGGAGGCGGCCACGAGTCTGGCCCGCTGGGAACTGGCCGCCCGGGAGACGGCCGCTGCGCTGCGTACCGCGGAGCAGCGTTACGTGGACTCCGAGGCGCGCGGGGCTCGGGCGTTGCGGTGACGGCGGATCCGGGCCTGGTGGCGGCGGTGGAGGCCGAGCGTGCCGCGGTGGCAGCAGCGGCGGTGATGGCCGAGGACGCCCTGAGCCTTCAGCGGGAGGCCCTCGCCGTCCTGGCCGAGGGCTGGGACGGTCAATCCGGTTCGGCGGCAGCCGATCTCATGTCGCGGCAGTGCGCCGACGGGGCGGACGTGGTGGCCGCGCTGCAGGAGGTCGCCGGTGAACTCGCCCTGCTGCGCGACAGCCTGGCCGATCCCGGTGCCCCCGCCGCCCAGGCCGCCGGCGCTTATGGTCAGGTTCCCGACAATGCGGGTGTTCCGGCAGCGACGGGACCATGGGCGTCCACCGGGATGCCGTTGCCCGCGCTGCCGGACTTCGGCGGGGCGCTGGCGGGTCTGGTCGGCCAGATCGCCGAGGCGATCGGAGCCGGGGTGGGCGGTACGGTCGACCTCCCCGCCGAGATCCCCGCCGAGATCCCCGCCGATACCCCTGCCGACCTGCCGGAGCCGCCCGAACCGGCCCGGGCCGTGCCCGAGGTCGTCGACCCGGTGCCGGAACCGGTGCCGGAACCGGTGCCGGAACCGGTGACCCGCACGGCGCCGGCCCCGGCGCCGGCGCCGGCGACGCTGCCCGGTCCGCTCGCCGCCGAGGCGCCGGTGCCGAGTCCGCCGCTGCAGGAACCCGTGGTCGTCCAGCGGCCGCCGGAACCGGAACCGCCACCCGCCCCGGCGACCCCCTGTGAGATCGCCGCCGACGAGCTTCCGCAGGTAGGGGGGTGATCCTGGGCGTCAGCCGGCTCAGGGCAGCAGCTGTTGCAACTGTTCGACGAAATCGACGTACTCCGCGCCGTCGGTGGCGACCGGGGTGGCCAGCAGGGTGGTCACGCCCGCCTCGGCGAAGGCGGCGATACGTTCGGCGACAAAGCCGCGGGGGCCGATCAGCGAGACATTGCGCACCAGTTCGTCGGGTACCGCTGCGATCGCCTCGACCTTGCGGCCGGATAGGTACAGATCCTGGATGCGGTCGGCGACCTCGCCGAACCCGTACCGGGTCGCCACGTTGTGATAGAAGTTGTGCCCCTTGGCGCCCATTCCGCCGATGTAGAGCGCCAGTTGCGGTTTGGCCCACTCCAGCCGCTCCTCGACATCGTCGCCGATGGCCAGCGACACCCCCACCATCACGTCGAGTTCCCCGAGTCCGCTGTCGCGCTTGGCTTTTCCGGCCCGCAGCGCCTCGCCCCAGATGTCGTCGGCCCGCTCCGGGTAGAAGAACACCGGCTGCCAGCCCTCGGCGATCTCCGCGGTCAGTTCGACGTTCTTGGGCCCCAGGGCGGCGATGCTGATCGGAATCCGTTCCCGCACCGGCTGATTGATGAGCTTGAGCGGTTTGCCCAGTCCGGTGCCCCGGCCGGGCGGCAGCGGGATTTGATAGTTCCTGCCGTCATGGGACACCCGTTCGCGGCGCCACACCTGGCGGCAGATCTGCACGACCTCCCGGGTGCGGCCCAGCGGGGCGTCGAACGGAACGCCGTGGAAGCCCTCCATCACCTGCGGTCCGGAGGTGCCGATCCCCAGCCGGAAACGTCCGTCGGAGACGTAGTCGAGGCCGGCGGCGGTCATCGCCAGCAACGTCGGGGTGCGGGTGTATATCGGCACCACACCGGTGCCGAGCTCGATCGTCGAGGTCTTGGCCGCCAGATAGCCGAGCTGGCTGACGGCGTCGAAGGAGTACGCCTCGGCCACCAAGACGATGTCCACCCCCTGGGATTCCAGAACGGCGACATGCTCGGCGGCTTCGCGGAAGCCGCCCGCGTAGGACAGGAAGACGCCGGTGCGCATGTACCGGTTATACCGTCACGTGAAACGGCCCTACTCGAACAGGGGCCCTACTCGAACAGGGCCCTACTCGAACAGGGCCCTACCTGAACAGGGCGACGATCCGGTCCTCGTCGGTTACCGGCGGGGCATCCGGGTCGGGCGGCTGCGTGTGCGGCAGCGTCGCCTCCGGATCGGCGAAGTCCCGATAGGTCTTGTCGCCGGTGAGCCGGTGCAGCAGGAATCCGGTCAGCAGCGCCCGCACGGTCTTCTGGGTCCGGGTGCTGGAGCCGGGCAGGCCCAGCAGCCCGGCCAGGCGCCGTTTCTCGGCCAGTTCACCGGCGGCGGCCTTGTCGACCACCCGCACCACCGAACCGTTCCAGGCCCGCCCCACCTCGAGGGCGTCGGTGCGCAGGGACTTGGCGTCATCGGGGGTCGTCAGCACCAGTCCCGGGACTTTAAGCCCGGCCGCGGCCGCCTCGGCCGACGGTTTGGTCACCGCCGGGAAGACCGCTGCCACCGCCTTCGGGGTGACCGAACCGGACGCCGCCAGGACCGCCGCCGAGGCTCCGACGCCGTGGCCGGCCAGCCCGCGCTTGTCCGGCGCGACGCTGATCCGGCCCGGTCCCAGCCGGATCCCGCTGATCACGTCCAGGGTGGCCGACAGGTCATGGGCCAGACCGAGGACCGAGGGGACGGGGCCGCGTTGGGTGTCCGGGGCGGCCGCCACGATGCCCCAGCTGGCCAGGTGCTCGAGGGTGCCGGCGTACCGGTAGGCATCGGTGAGCCAGTCGTGCCCGAAGGCCACGCCCGGCAGGTGGTAGCCCTCGGCGGGGGTGTAAAGCAACCCCGGGATGCCGGCGAACGCCAAGTCGCCGCGCAGCACCCGATGTGGGCCGCGCCGGGTGAGGGCTTTGAACAGCGTGCGGGTGCGGGACACCTGACGACCGTAGCCGACCCGGTTGCCGCGGGCTTGCGGATCGTCGCGATCATGCCTGATCGCAGGGTCGGGGCCGGGTCGGCGGGTCGGTAGCTCACCGCCGGCTGCACTACCCTGATGGGCTATGTGCGGAATCGTGGCGTACGTCGGGCACCGTCCCGCCCGCGACGTCGTGGTCGACGCGCTGCGCCGGATGGAATACCGGGGCTATGACTCCGCGGGGATCGCGCTGGTCGACGGGGCGGGCGGGCTGACCGTCCGGCGCCGCGCGGGCCGGCTGGCCAACCTGGAGGAGGCCCTGGCCGAGACCGATCCGGGCGCGCTCACCGGAACCGCGGGGCTCGGCCACACCCGGTGGGCCACCCACGGCCGGCCCACCGACCGCAACGCCCATCCGCACCGCGACGCCGCCGGCGAGTTCGCCGTGGTGCACAACGGGATCATCGAGAACTTCGCCCCCCTGCGCCGCGAACTCGAGGACGCCGGGGTGGAGTTCGCCAGCGACACCGACACCGAGGTGGCGGTCCACCTGGTCTCCCGTGCCTACCGCGAGGGCGACACCGCCGGCGATTTCGTGGCCTCGGTGCTGGCCGTGCTGCGCCGCCTGGAGGGCCACTTCACGCTGGTGTTCGCCCACGCCGGCGACCCGGGCACCATCGTGGCCGCCCGCCGTTCCACCCCACTGGTGGTCGGGGTCGGCGACGGCGAGACGTTCCTGGGATCCGATGTCGCGGCCTTCATCGAATACACCCGCGACGCCGTCGAACTCGGCCAGGACCAGGCGGTGGTGATCACCGCCGGCGGGTACCGGATCACCGACTTCGACGGCAACGACGCCTCCGCCCACGCTCGTCCCTTTCATATCGACTGGGATCTCTCGGCCGCCGAGAAGGGCGGCTACGACTACTTCATGCTCAAGGAGATCGCCGAACAGCCCGTCGCCGTCGGCGACACCCTGCTCGGCCATTTCGTCGACGGCCGGATCGTGCTCGACGAGCAGCGCCTCTCCGACCAGGAACTGCGCGATGTGGACAAGGTCTTCATCGTCGCCTGCGGTACCGCCTTCCACTCCGGGCTGCTGGNNNATCGAGCACTGGACCCGGCTGCCGGTGGAAGTCGAGATCGCCAGCGAGTTCCGCTACCGCGACCCGGTCCTGGACCGCGCCACCCTGGTGATCGCCATCTCCCAGTCCGGCGAGACCGCCGACACCCTGGAGGCGGTACGCCATGCCAAGACCCAGAAGGCCAAGGTGCTGGCCATCTGCAATACCAACGGCAGCCAGATCCCCCGCGAGGCCGACGCCGTGCTCTACACCCGGGCCGGACCGGAGATCGGGGTCGCGGCCACCAAGACCTTCCTCGCCCAGGTCGCCGCGAACTACCTGGTCGGCCTCGCCCTGGCTCAGGCCCGTGGCACCAAATACCCCGATGAGATCGCCCGGGAGTACCACGAACTGGAGGCCATGCCGGATCGGGTGACCGAGGTGCTCGAGCACATCGCACCGGTGTCCGAACTGGGCCGCCGCTTCGCGGAGTCCTCGGCGGTGCTGTTCCTCGGTCGCCACGTCGGCTACCCGGTCGCCCTCGAGGGTGCGCTCAAGCTCAAGGAACTGGCCTATATGCACGCCGAGGGCTTCGCCGCCGGCGAACTCAAACACGGGCCGATCGCGCTCATCGAGGAGGGCCTGCCGGTCATCGTCGTGATGCCCTCGCCCAAGAACGCCGCGACCCTGCACGCCAAACTGCTCAGCAACATCCGCGAGATCCAGGCCCGCGGCGCGATCACCATCGTCATCGCCGAGGAGGGCGACGACACGGTCCGTCCCTACGCCGACCACATCATCGAGTTGCCCGCGGTCTCAACGCTTTTCCAGCCGCTGCTGTCCACCGTCCCGCTGCAGGTCTTCGCCGCGGCGGTGGCCCGCGCCCGGGGCTATGACGTCGACAAGCCGCGCAACCTCGCCAAGTCCGTGACCGTCGAATAGCCCCGGTTCGCCCGCCGGCATGCCATCCTCGACGTAATGCGGCACTACTACACCGCCGATCAGATCCGGGCCGCCGAGGCCCCCCTGCTGGCGGGTCTTCCCGAGGGTGCGCTCATGCGCCGCGCGGCGACCGGGCTGGCCGGGGCGATCGCGGCCGAGTTGCGGCGGCGCACCGGCGGACTGGCGGGGCGTTCGGTCTGCGCAGTCGTCGGGTCCGGGGACAACGGCGGCGACGCGCTCTGGGCGGCGACATTCCTGCGCCGCCGCGGCGTGGCGGCCGCCGCGATCCTGCTCAACCCCGAGCACACCCACGCCAGGGCCCTGGCGGCCTTCCGGGCCGCCGGTGGCCGGGTGGTGCCGGTGGTGGCGGGCGACACCGACCTGGTCATCGACGGCGTGGTCGGGATCTCCGGTAGGGGTCCGCTGCGCCCGGCCGCCGCGGAGGTCTTCGCCGCCGTCGGGGCCGCGGGCATCCCGGTGGTCGCCGTCGACATCCCCAGCGGGGTCGACGTGCACACCGGAGCGATCGACGGGCCGGCGGTGCGGGCGGGGCTCACCGTGACCTTCGGCGGCCTCAAACCGGCACACGCATTGGCCGACTGCGGCACGGTGGAATGCGTCGACATCGGCCTGGACCTGCCCGAAACCGACCTGGTCGGCCTGGACGCCGCCGATGTCGCCGCCCGCTGGCCGGTGCCCGGGCCCCGCGACGACAAGTACACCCAGGGTGTGGTGGGCATCGCCGCCGGATCCTCGGCCTATCCCGGTGCGGCCGTTCTGTGCACCGGCGCGGCGGTGGCGGCCACCTCGGGCATGGTGCGCTACGGCGGGACCGCGGCCGTGGAGGTGGTGTCGCATTGGCCGGAGGTCGTCGCGGCGCCCAGCGCGCCGGCGGTCGGCCGAGTGCAGGCCTGGGTGGTCGGTCCCGGACTGGGCACCGACGAGGCGGCGAAAACGGCGCTGATGTTCGTGCTCAACAGCGACCTTCCGGTGATCGTCGACGCCGACGGCCTGACCATCCTGTCCGCCCACCCGCATCTGGTGGCCAAGCGCGAGGCGCCCACCGTGCTGACCCCGCACGCCGGTGAGTACGAACGGCTGGCCGGGCGGGCGCCCGGTGGCGACCGCGTCGAGGCGACCCGCCGGCTGGCCGAATCGTTCGGCGCCACCGTGCTGCTGAAGGGCAACGTCACCGTCATCGCCGACCCGGCCGGACCCACCTACCTCAACCCGGCCGGCGCCTCCTGGGCGGCCACCGCCGGATCCGGCGACGTCTTGTCCGGCATCATCGGCGCACTGCTGGCCGCGGGGCGGGCACCGGGCGAGGCGGCCGCGATGGCCGCGTTCGTGCACGCTCGCGCCGCCAACGCCTCGGCCGCGGACCCCGGCCCGGCCGCGGTCCCGACGTCGGCCTCACGAATCCTGGCCCACATCCGCCCCGCCCTGGCGCGGCTTCTGGCCCCCTGAAATGTTGCCCCAGTAGTGAAAACCCCAACCAGGAGGACACCGCATGCCGCACGTCAAGTACCGGTCGCCGTCGATCGCCCCGGCCTACACCGGCCGGTTGTCGACCGATCCGATCCCGTCGATGCGGCTGCCCGATGAGGCGATGGAACCCGCCGCGGCGTACCGGTTCATCCACGACGAGTTGATGCTCGACGGCAGTTCCCGGCTGAACCTGGCGACCTTCGTCACCACCTGGATGGACCCCGAAGCCGAACGTCTGATGGCCGAGACGTTCGACAAGAACATGATCGACAAGGACGAGTACCCGGCCACCGCGGCGATCGAGTCACGCTGTGTGGCAATGGTCGCCGATCTGTTCCACGCCGAGAATCTGCGCGACGACGACGCCTCCACCGCCGTCGGGGTGTCCACCATCGGATCCTCCGAGGCGGTCATGCTGGGCGGCCTGGCGCTGAAGTGGCGCTGGAAGGAGCGCGTCTCCAAGAATGATCCGGACGCCTGGAAGGGCCGCACGCCGAACCTGGTGATGGGCTCCAACGTGCAGGTGGTGTGGGAGAAGTTCTGCCGCTATTTCGAGGTCGAGCCGCGGTACCTGCCGATGGCCGAGGACCGCTACGTGATCACTCCCGAGCAGGTGCTCGAGGCCGTCGACGAGAACACCATCGGGGTGGTCGGGATCCTGGGCACCACCTACACCGGCGAGTTGGAGCCGATCGCCGAGGTCTGCGCGGCACTGGACGGCCTCCAGCGCGACAAGGGACTCGATATCCCGGTGCACGTCGACGCCGCCAGCGGCGGTTTCGTCGTCCCGTTCCTCAACCCCGACCTCGAATGGGATTTCCGGCTGCCCAGGGTGGTCTCGATCAACGTCAGCGGCCACAAGTACGGCCTGACCTATCCGGGCATCGGATTCGTGGTCTGGCGCAACGCCGATCAACTGCCCGAGGACCTGGTCTTTCGGGTGAACTATCTCGGCGGGGACATGCCCACCTTCACGCTGAACTTCTCCCGGCCGGGCAACCAGGTGGTCGGGCAGTACTACAACTTCCTGCGGCTGGGACGGGCCGGCTACACCAACGTCATGCAGACTCTGTCGAACACCGCCCGATGGTTCGCCGACCAGTTGGCCAAATCGCGTCATTTCGAGGTGATCTCCGACGGATCGAAGATCCCGGTGGTCGCCTTCAAGCTGTCCGGGGACTGCGGCTACACCGAGTTCGACGTCTCCGCCGGGCTGCGCTCCTACGGCTGGCAGGTTCCGGCCTACACCATGCCCGAGGGCGCCCAGGACGTCTCGGTGCTGCGGGTCGTGGTGCGGGAGGGGTTCTCCGCGGATCTGGCTCGCTCGCTGTGGGAGGACCTGCACGCGGTGCTGGACCACCTCGACGCGCTCCAGCCCGAGGGGCACTTCACCCAGGCGCACTTCGCGCACTGACGCACCCGGCTTCGGGCTCAAGGGGCTTCTGGGAGAATCGGCGGTGGTGACATGACCATGCAGACCTCTCCGTCGAACTCCCCGACACCCACGCGCGCCCCGGCGGTCAACGGCGAGGCCGTCATCGACCTCGCCGCCGTCGCGCACAACGTGGGCGTGCTGCGGGAGCACGCCGGGTCAGCGCAGGTGATGGCCGTGGTCAAGGCCGACGGCTACGGCCACGGCGCCACCGCGGTGGCCCGCACGGCGGTGGCCGCCGGAGCGGCCGAACTCGGCGTCGCGACCATCCCCGAGGCACTGGACCTGCGCCGGGGCGGTATCACCGCCCCGGTGCTGTCCTGGCTGCACCCGCCGGGCACCGACTTCGCCCCGGCGCTGAACGCCGATGTGCAGATCGGGGTGTCCTCGGTGCGCCAGATCGACGACCTACTCGACGCCGTGGCCCGCACCGGCCGCACCGCCGAGGTCACCGTCAAGGTCGACACCGGCCTGAACCGCAACGGCGTGGCCGCCCGGGAGTACCCCGAGGTGCTGGGGGCACTCGGGCGCGGGGTGGCGATCGGCGCGCTCCGCCTGCGCGGCATCATGTCGCACCTGGCCAGTGGCGACGAACCGCACAATCCGGTCAACGATCTGCAGGCGCAACGGTTCGCCGCGATGCTCGCCGAGGCCCGGGGCAAGGGTCTGCGCTTCGAGGTGGCCCACCTGTCGAACTCGCCGTCGGCGATGACCCGGCCGGACTTCGCCTTCGACATGGTGCGTCCCGGTGTGGCGGTCTACGGCCTGAGCCCCATCCCGGAACGCGGCGATATGGGGTTGCGCCCCGCGATGACGCTGAGATGCCCGGTGGCGATGGTGAAGTCGCTGACGGCCGGCGACGCGGTGTCCTACGGGCACACCTGGATCGCCGAGCGTGACACCACGGTGGCCCTGCTGCCGATCGGGTACGCCGACGGCGTATTCCGGACGTTGAGTGGGCGCATCGACGTGCTGATCAACGGCCGGCTCCGGCCGTCGGTCGGCCGGATCTGCATGGACCAGTTCGTCGTCGACCTCGGTCCCGGTGCGGTCGACGTCACCGAGGGCGACGAGGCCGTCCTGTTCGGGCCGGGCGGCTCGGGGGAGCCGACCGCCCAGGACTGGGCGGACCTGCTGGGCACCATCCACTACGAAGTGGTCACCAGCCCGCGCGGCCGGGTGCGGCGCCGTTACCGGGAGGTCGACGCCGATGCTCGGTAAAATCCGCAGGATCACCGGCCCGCCCCGGCGCCTGGCCATCGAGGCCGCCAAACCGGAGGGCGCGCCGACCGGCAACGCCAGGAAGGCCGGTCTGCTGGCCGGCCTGGCGGGACTGTCCGCGGTCGGCACCGCGGCCGGGGTGTCCGCGGCCCGGGCCGTGCGGTTCCGCAAGGCCATCCACGACGCCTACGAGGGTGAGGATTTCGCCCTGCTGGAGGCCGATCGCGGTTGCGTGATCACCACGCCCGACGGCGTTCCCCTGGTGGTTCGCGAGGTGGGCCCGGTGACCGCCCCGCTGACGGTGGTGTTCGCCCACGGGTTCTGCATGCGGATGGGGGCGTTCCACTTCCAGCGCGCGGCGTTGGCCCAACGGTGGGGCGAGCAGGTCCGGATGGTGTTCTACGACCAGCGCGGGCACGGGCAGTCCGGCGGCGCCTCGATCAAGACCTACACCGTCGAGCAACTCGGCCGCGACCTGGAAACCGTTCTGCAGGTGATGGTTCCGCGCGGGCCGGTGGTTGTGGTGGGCCACTCGATGGGAGGAATGACGGTGCTTTCGCATGCCCGCCAGTTCCCGCAGCACTACGGCAAGCGGATCGTGGGCGCCGCGATCATCTCATCGGCAGCCGAGGGGGTTTCGCGGTCGCCGCTGGGCGAGATCCTGCAGAACCCGGCGCTGGAGGCGGTGCGGTTCGCCGCGCGGTACGCGCCCAAACTCGTCCACCGCACCCGCGGGGCCACCCGGTCGATGCTGCGCCCCATCCTGCGGACCGCCTCCTTCGGGGACGAGAAGATCAGCCTCAGCGTCGCGCAGTTCAACGAGGCGATGATCCACGACACCCCGGTCGACACCCTGGTGGCGTTCCTGCACGCACTGGAGGTGCACGACGAGAGCGCGGCGCTGCCGGTGCTGGCGCGGATCCCGACGTTGATCGCCTGCGGGGACCGGGACATGCTCACCCCGGTGAAGAACTCCGAGGAGATGGCGGCCGCGCTGCCGGACTCCCTGCTGGTGATCGTTCCCGGCGCGGCGCACCTGGTGCAGATGGAGCGTCCCGAGGTCATCGACGAGGCGCTGGTGCGCCTGGTGGAACGGGCCACCCCGTCGCGACTGATCGCCTTCGCCCGCCGGTTGCGGGAGCGCGCCCGTGAATGACGTGCGCGCCGAGGCCGGCACGGTGTCGCTGCCGAGCGTCACCGACACCCTCGCGCTCGGGGAACGGATCGGCCGCGGGTTGCGGGCCGGTGACGTCGTGGTGCTCTCCGGTCCGCTCGGTGCCGGAAAGACGGCGCTGGCCAAGGGAATAGCGCTGGGCATGGACGTCGAGGGGCCGGTCACCTCGCCGAGCTACGTGCTGGCCCGGGTGCACCGGGCCAGACGCGCCGGACACCCGGCGATGGTGCACGTCGACCTCTACCGCCTGCTCGACCACGGCGCCGTCGACCTGACCGCCGAACTGGACTCGCTGGACCTCGACACCGATCTCGACGATGCGGTCGCGGTGGTCGAATGGGGTGAGGGTCTGGCCGAACGGCTTTCCGAGCGGCACCTGCTGGTACGGCTACAAAGGCCGCCCGACACCGACACCCGCACCGCTAGCTGGCAGTGGAGCCGACCGTGACCCGGACCATCCTCGTCATCGACACCTCCACGCCGGCGGTGATCGCCGCCGTGGTGCGCCGCGACGCCGACGGCCGGATCCACCTGCTCGCCGAGCGGACCACCGTCGACGCGCGCGCTCACGCAGAGCTTCTGACCCCGAATGTCGTTGCGGCCGTTGCCGATGCGGAACTCACGCTCAGGCGGATCGACGCGGTGGTGGTGGGCTGCGGGCCCGGGCCGTTCACCGGTCTGCGGGTCGGTATGGCCACCGCGGCGGCCTACGGGCACGCGCTCGGGGTGCCGGTGTTCGGGGTGTGCTCACTGGACGCCATCGGGGGCCAGACCGCCGGCGAGGTTCTGGTGGTCACCGACGCCCGCCGGCGCGAGGTCTACTGGGCCCGCTACCGAGACGGGGTGCGGGTTGACGGCCCGGGTGTGGCGGCCGCCGCCGACGTGCCCGCAGGTGACTCCCGGCAGGTGGCCGGTGCGCCGCAGCAGTGCGCGTTGTTCGGCCTGCCGGCGATCGGCCCGGCCCGGGCCACCCCGGCCGGCCTGGTCGCCGCGGTCGCGGACTTCGGGGTCACCCCGGCCCCCCTGGTGCCGCTGTACCTGCGGCGCCCGGATGCCAAGACCCTGGCAGAACGCGCGGGTGCGGGGCGGTGAACGACCAGGTGAGCGTGGCCTACGGCGAACTGAGCCCGGGCGACTGCGCCCGCTGCGCCGAGTTGGAGGCGTTGCTGTTCGCCGGTGACGATCCGTGGCCGGAGGTGGCCTTCGCCCGGGAGCTGGCCGCCGGGCACAACCGTTACGTCGCCGCCCGGGTCGAGGGCACCCTCGTCGGCTACGCCGGAATCGCCCGATTGGGCCGTGTGGCGCCCTTCGAGTACGAGATCCACACCATCGGGGTGGACCCGGCCTACCAGCGGCACGGTATCGGGCGGGCCATGATGACCCGGCTGCTCGACGAGGTCGGGCCGGACGGCGTGGTCTACCTCGAGGTGCGCACCGACAACGAACCCGCCCTTGAGCTCTACCGCAGCCTCGGTTTCGAGACCATCGGGGTGCGCAAGCGCTACTACCGCGCCAGCGGGGCCGACGCCTACACCATGCGAAGGGACCCGGCATGACTCCTTCACCACGCACGGTCCTGGCCATCGAAACCTCCTGCGACGAAACCGGGGTCGGCATCGCGGCACTCTCCGATGACGGCACGGTGACCCTGCTGGCAGACGAGGTGGCCTCCAGTGTCGAGGAGCACACCCGTTTCGGCGGGGTGGTGCCCGAGGTGGCCTCGCGGGCCCATCTGGAGTCGTTGGGGCCCACCATGCGCCGGGCGCTGGCGGTCGCCGGCATCGAGCGGCCGGATGTGGTGGCCGCCACGATCGGGCCGGGACTGGCCGGGGCGCTGCTGGTGGGGGTTGCCGCCGCCAAGGCCTACGCGGCCGGGTGGGGTGTGCCGTTCTATGCCGTCAACCACCTCGGCGGGCACCTGGCCGCCGACGTCTACGACCACGGACCACTGCCCGAGAGCGTGGCGTTGCTGGTCTCGGGCGGTCACACCCACCTGCTGCACGTGCGCTCGCTGGCCCAACCCATCGTCGAGCTCGGCAGCACCCTCGACGACGCGGCGGGGGAGGCCTACGACAAGGTCGCCCGCCTGCTGGGGTTGGGCTATCCGGGTGGTCGGGTTCTCGACGATCTGGCCCGCAGCGGTGACCGCGGCGCCATCGTCTTCCCGCGGGGCATGACCGGTCCCCGCGACGACCCCTACGCGTTCAGCTTCTCCGGTCTCAAGACCGCGGTGGCCCGCTACCTGGAGGCGCATCCGGTCGCCGACGCCGCCGATGTCGCCGCCGGTTTTCAGGAGTCGGTGGCCGATGTGCTGACCGCCAAGGCCGTGCGGGCCGCGACCGATCTCGGGGTGTCCACCCTGTTGATCGCCGGCGGGGTGGCGGCCAACTCCCGGCTGCGCGAGCTCGCCGAGCAGCGCTGCGCCGCGGCCGGGCTGACGCTGCGGGTGCCCCGGCCCCGGTTGTGCACCGACAACGGGGCGATGATCGCCTCCTTCGCCGCCCACCTGGTCGCCGCCGGGGCGCAACCCTCGCCGCTGGAAGTCGCCAGCGACCCGGGCCTGCCGGTTCTCACCGGGCAGGTGATCTGACCCGCGGGGCGAGATTCGGCCGTCAGCGAATCGCACGGACCCCCCCTTGAGTGCTAGCACTCTCGTGTATAGAGTGCTAGGCGGCAGGCGGACAACGCCCTGTGCCGGCACCCGCGACGACGGCACGAGGCAGCAGACGCATGCCGAACACCTGGTTAAT
>JAGQTQ010000066.1:930-18936 GCA_020438905.1 Mycobacterium sp. | reverse complement strand
CGCACGGAATGCTCTATGTTGCCCAGCAGGCCGGTCTTCCACTACAATTAGTCTATCTGCTTGGCACCATGGCCCATCCGGAAGCGAACCCCGTTGCGGCCGTTCCGGTTCGGAAAGAGGCTGCCGTCACCCATCAGCGAGCCGAGGACCACCTGGAACTGCTGCTCGCTGAGGAGATGGGGTTCGGAAGCCATCACGCGATCGCCGGCGATGATGTCGTCGGCCTCCGTCCAACCGGACGGGGTGCGGACGAGGTGGTTCGGTGTCGCGGCGAACTGCGACTTGCCGTTACCGCCGGACTTCTCGACGGTGAACTGCAGGAACTGCTCGGCCGGGCCGTTGTTGAACCAATTGGTCACCTTGCGTGGCACGATCTGATCGCTCACGGGGTCATAGGACATCACCTCGACGTCCATTTTCTGGTTGACGATCTTGCCGATCTTCTCGGTGGTTCCATCGGCCAACTGCACGCGGGTGCTGTAGTTGAAGCACCCGAACATCACCCCGATCTTCTCGCGCAGCTGGTTGATGAAGATCGCGGTGGTTCCGGCATTGTTCAGCGCGCCGGTCATCTTGCGCAGCGCCTGGCTCATCAGGCGGGCCTGCAGGCCGACGTGGCTGTCNNCCATCTCGCCCTCGATCTCCGCACGTGGCACCAGTGCGGCCACCGAGTCGATGACCAGAATGTCGATGGCGCCGGAGCGAACCAGCATGTCGGCGATCTCCAGCGCCTGCTCACCGGTGTCGGGCTGGCTCACCAGCAGCGCGTCGGTGTCGACGCCGAGACTCTTGGCGTACTCCGGATCCAGCGCGTGCTCGGCGTCGATGAACGCCGCGATACCGCCGGCGGCCTGGGCGTTGGCCACCGCGTGCAGGGCGACGGTGGTCTTGCCCGAGGACTCCGGACCGTAGATCTCGATGACGCGGCCACGCGGCAGACCGCCGATACCCAGAGCGACGTCCAGAGCGATCGAACCGGTCGGGATGACCGAGATGGGCTGGCGAACCTCGTCGCCGAGGCGCATCACCGAGCCTTTCCCGTGGTTCTTCTCGATCTGTGCGATCGCGAGTTCGAGGGCCTTCTCGCGGTCGGGGGCTTGCTGGGCCATGGATGTCTCCGTTCGGTATGTGTTCGGTTGACCGGTGTTTCGGTCGGTTGGCCGCGACGTTAGAGAAGGCCTCTGACAAAACAGCGTTGGTCGAACAGCCACCACTTTAACGAACATGTGTTCGACGGCAAGCAGGCGCGCCCGCGTGTCGCTAACGACCGTCCGAACGCGATGCGAGACGGGCTACCACTGGTCACGGGGCACGTCGAAATCGGCGCACAACGCCCGCCACACGTCCCTGGGTTCGACACCGTCCTCGATGGCCTGCGCGGCCGTACGCCCGTTCAGACGGGTCAGGACGTGGTCCACGATCAGCGAGGCACCACGCACCGGACCGAACTGCCCTTCGACGAGTTCGTGGAATTCGGTCAGTCGCACGCCACCAACCTACCCAGTCGCTTCATGGCACACCCGAACCGGATCGGCCACCTCGGCGATCCCCCGGGCGGCGCGACGGGCCGCCTCCCGGTAGCCCGGCGCCGACAGAACCTCCCCGACTGCAGCGGCCAGCGCCGCACCGGTCAGCGGCCGAACCAACCGCGCACTGCCCTGGCGCACAACGCGATTCGCAAGCTCCCACTGATCACCGCCGCCCGGGACGACGACCATCGGGACACCGGCCAGCAGGGTCTTCGAGAGCATGCCGTGCCCGCCCCCGCAGACCACGACGTCGGCGGCGCGCAGCAGTTCGTCCTGGCGGCCGAGACCGGCGCTGGCCCACGGCGGCAGCTCGATGTCCTCACCAGCGATCCGGGACACCACCAGCCGGGCACCCGCCGGCAGGGTCCGGCCCGGGACCAGTTCCCGCAGCGCCAGTTCGGCCAGGCCGCCGGTGCCGGTGAGCGCCGTCGAGGGGGCTACCACGACCACCGGCCCCTCCCCCGGCGGGATCGGCAGCACAGCGCCGGTCGGCTCGAAGTGCAGGGGGCCGACCACCACCGCTTCGGCGGGCCAGTCCGGTCGCGGCACCTCGAGAGCGGGCAGGGTGGCGATCAACCGGCGGCGCGGTCCGGGGTCGGGGCCCGGCAGCCCGATCTGCCGACGCGCCGAGAACCGCTGGCGTTCCCCGGCCCGCACCGAGCGTGCGGTCAGGGCGCGCAGCGTGCTGTCGCGCAGCCGGCCCAGCAGACCGCTGCCCGGGGCCAGACCGCTGCCCACCGGCGGCAGCCCCCTGGATGGCAGGTAGAGCGGGTGGGGACTGAGTTCGACCCATGGGACGCCGAGGAGGTCGGCCGCCATCCCGCCACACGCGGTGATGGCATCGGAAACCACGAGATCGGGGGCGCAGCGTCGCAGCGCGGGCAGATTCACAACCGCCATCCGAGCGGCCCGCTGGTGGATCTTGGCCCCCGCGTCGGCGTCGTCGTCGGAGTCGCTCGGATCCAAACCCGCCAACTCGACGGCCTCGATCCCGGCGCGGCGGGCCGTCTCCAGCCACCTGGTGCCCGTCATCAGCACCGGGCGATCCCCGGCCGCGCAGAACCGCAGGCACAGCGCCAGAGCCGGAAAAGCGTGACCGGCCTCCGGCCCGGCGACCACGACCACCAGCATTGGCACACCCTGCCACAGTCGACCCGGGAGACCGGGCCGAGCGGACTAGGGTGGTCGACATGACCGAGCAGATCGCGAACATCACCACCGACGTCGACAACGCCCACACCGTCGAGGTGTTCCTGTCCGCGCTGCAGAACCAGGACCTCGACGGCGCCGGTGCGGTGCTCGACGACAACCTGATCTATCAGAACGTCGGGTTCCCGACGATCCGGGGCCGGGCCCGTGCCATCAAGCTGTTCCGCTCGATGGAGGGCCGGGCCCGCTTCGAGGTCAAGATCCACCGCATCGCGGTCAACGGGCCGGCGGTGCTGACCGAGCGCACTGACGTGCTGGCGATCGGCCCGGTGCGACTGCAGTTCTGGGTATGCGGCGTATTCGAAGTGCATGACGGCCGAATCACGCTGTGGCGGGACTACTTCGACATGTGGGACATGACCAAGGCGTTGGTTCGCGGCCTGGCCGGCGCGGTGATTCCCGCTCTGCGTCCGACGCTGTAACGCTGCGTCCGACCCCGTAAGCAGGACCGGACGCTGTGACCCGGGCGAACTAGCGCCGGGCCGGCCCGAGTTCCTCGAACGCCTGCGCCCAGCCGAGCAAACGATCGGTGGCGTCGGTCAGATCGTGCCGGTAGCGCTGCTGGGACACCGCCCCGAGCGCCGCTCCGGCATTGGCGGACGACACCAAGTGCGCCGCCGCGGTGACCATCTCGTTGTACTGCCGGACCCCACTGTTGAGCTGTGCGGTCAGCGCGTTGATCGTCGGCGCCAGATAGGCCCGCGTGTGCGGGTTCTCACCGGCCGCGCGTTCCATCGACACCACCTCCGAGGCCGTCGCGGCCATGGTGGCCGCCGACCGGCCCGCCGCGACGGTGAGTTCCCCGATCTCCTCGGCGGGCAGCATCCGGCCGCGCTCCAGCACGCCCAACAGCGAGTGCAGCCCCCGCTCGGAGGCACCGAGTGCGGACATCGCCGGTCGGGCGACCGAACCGTTCGGCGGCAGCCGCTGACCGCTGACCTCACGTTGCGGCGGTAGCGGCTCACCGCGCAGCCAGCGATACCGCAACAGCCACAGCGTCGCCGGAACCGCCGCGCCGGCGGCGATCAGCCCGGTGATCAACAACGCCCACACCGGCGTGCTCCAGACCGCCAGCAGACCGGTGACGAACACCCAGAAAACCGAGGCGAAGGTGAAGAACGCCCCGAACCGCAACGCCCAGCGGCGCTTACGGAGCAGTCGCGCACGCGGGTCGGAGATGGCGCTGAGCTTCTGCGAAGCGACATCGGCGTACTCGCTGACGGTATCGATACCGCGTTGCAGGGCCGAACGCCAGTACGGCGCCCGGCGCCCCGACGCCAATCCCGTGGGTTTCACCGCCATCGAGTGATGTCTCCTGCCAGAACGCTTTACTGGCCGAGCGGCTGCTCGGGCTTGGGGGTGGCGGCCGGGGCAGCCGGGGTGGCCGGGGCCGCGGCACCGCCGGACGGCAGCGCCTCGCCGCGCATGGACGCGCGAATCTGCTCGAGCCGGGAGTGCCCGGCCATCTGCACGCTGGCCTGCTGGACTTCCATCATCCGGCCGTGCACGGAGTTCTGGGCCAGCTCCGCCGAACCCATGGCGTTGGCGTAGCGCCGTTCGATCTTCTCCCGGACCTCATCGAGGCTCGGGGTGGTGCCGGGGGCGGCGATCTCGCTCATCGACCGCAGCGACTCGCTGACCTTCTCCTGCATCTTGGCCTGCTCGAGCTGGCTGAGCAGCTTGGTGCGCTCGGCGATCTTCTGCTGCAGCACCATCGCGTTCTGCTCGACGGCCTTCTTGGCCTGTGCCGCTGCCTGCAGGGCCTGGTCATGCAGGCTCTTGAGGTCCTCGACGCTCTGTTCGGCGGTGACCAGCTGGGCCGCGAACGCCTCAGCGGCGTTGGTGTACTCGGTGGCCTTGCCGGCGTCGCCGGCGGCGGCGGCCTGATCCGCCAGAGTCAGCGCTTGGCGAACATTGGCCTGCACCTTCTCGATATCGGCCAGCTGGCGGTTGAGCCGCATCTCGAGCTGACGCTGGTTGCCGATGACCTGGGCGGCCTGCTGGGTCAGCGCCTGATGCTGGCGCTGGGCATCCTCAATCGCCTGCTGGATCTGCACCTTCGGATCGGCGTATTCGTCCACTTTGGCGCCGAAGAGCGCCATCAGGTACTTCCACGCTTTGACGAACGGATTGGCCATCTAATTGCCCCGCCTTCGAGTCGAGTGCCGTATCGGATCGGCTGCCCACATTGATTCGGTGCCCAATTTATCGGTTCCGGACCAAGCGCCACAGCCCGGTCGCGATGTCGGTGTCCGAATTCCCGGCAAATCCGAGCACTCAGGCGACCGCCATGGTCACCGGGTGCGGGATCACCGTGGTCGCGACCTCAGCCGAGCCGCGGCCGATACGGTCCGAATCCTCCCGGCAGGCCAACTCGGCGCCGGCGTCGCACAGCACCCGTGACATCGGCACGTCCAGAGCGGTGCAGATCGCGCCGAGCAACTCACTGGAGGCCTCCTTGCGGCCGCGCTCCACCTCGGAGAGGTAGCCCAGACTCACCCGGGCCGAATCGGAGACCTCGCGCAGCGTGCGACCCTGCGATGTCCGCGCACGACGCAGCACCTCACCGATCACTTCACGCAGCAGTACCGCCATTGCGCCGTCCTCCTCGAGTCGTCCCAGCACTAGGTGCAACGCCCGGGTCGCGAGGTTGGTTCCCGGACCGGTTCAGGACGTGTGGCTGGTTCCCCGGATCGCCGAAACGACGTAGTCCAGGCCAGTGAGCACCGTGAGCACGATCGCGGCGCCCATGATCCACCAGGCGACGGTGAGCCACTGGCCCGGCCAACTGTGCAACGGCAGGATGAACAGCCCGATGGCCACGGCTTGAACCAGTGTCTTGAGCTTGCCGCCCCGGCTGGCCGGGATGACCCCGCGGCTGATGACGGCGAACCGCAGCACCGTGACGCCGATCTCCCGGACCAGGATGACCGCCGTCACCCACCACGGCAGGTCGCCGAGCATCGACAGGCCGATCAGCGCCGCGCCGATGAGCATCTTGTCGGCGATCGGATCGGCAAGCTTGCCGAACTCGGTGACCATGTTGTAGCTCCGCGCCAGCGCACCGTCGAAACGGTCGGTGATGACGGCGACAGCGAAGACGACGAACGCGGTGATCCGGCTACCGGTTTGATGTCCGTCGCCGGCGAAGAGGAAGAGCAGGAAGACCGGGACCAGGACCAGCCGCAGGCCGGTCAATAGGTTGGGAAGGTTGACCAGCAGGGGGCGCGGGGCTGCCGGCGGGGTCTGCGGTTGGGCCGGCACGAACCCGAGGATATCGGTTCGGCCGCCCGGATCGGGCCTAGACGGGCCGAGTGGCCGCACCGGATGCTCGCAGGTGACCGCGCTGAGGAGGGAGCCCGTCGCGCCCGCGGCGAGGGCCTGCCGGGCTCCACCGGAGGACGCGCGGCAGCGGACTCTGCAACCTGCCGGGGACCGATAGGGTGTGCCGGTGAGTGACTATCACGCCGGGGTGCCGTCGGTCGACGGTCCACATCTCGAGCCGCCACGCGGGGTCGTCGTCCGCCGCGCCCGGACCTCCGACGTGCCGCAGATCAAGCGACTCGTCGACACCTACGCCGGCCGGATTCTGCTGGAGAAGAACCTGGTCACCCTCTACGAGGCGGTCCAGGAGTTCTGGGTCGCCGAGGCCTACGGCGAGGTCATCGGCTGCGGCGCACTGCACGTGATGTGGTCCGATCTTGGCGAGGTGCGCACCGTCGCGGTGGACCCGCGCGTCAAGGGTCGCGGCGTGGGCCACGCGATCGTGCAAAGGCTTCTCGAGGTGGCACGCGAGCTGCAACTCAAACGGCTGTTCGTGCTGACCTTCGAAACCGAGTTCTTCGGCCGGCATGGCTTCGCCGAGATCGAGGGCACCCCGGTGACCGCGGAGGTCTACGAGGAGATGTGCCGGTCCTACGACGTCGGCGTGGCGGAGTTCCTCGATCTGAGCTACGTCAAGCCGAACATCCTGGGCAACACCCGCATGTTGCTGACGCTCTGACGCCGTAAATGCTCGGACCTTCCGGTACGGCATGGCCCATCACGCGGAGTTTCTCCAGTCCCCCGTCGAACCGCTTCATCTCTTCCTCCCCATCACAGCGATAGCGTCGCGATTTCAGACCAGGGACCGCTAGTCGGCCTTCCTGTGCTCCCCGGGGATCCTCAGAAGTCCTCGGGGATCGCGGTGTCGTCGTCGAAGTCCTCGTCGTCATCGTCGGCGCTCCCGCCGCCGCGGATCGAAGCCAGCGTCGCCGACAGCTCGTCCGGCTTGACCAGCACCTCGCGGGCCTTGGAACCCTCCGACGGCCCGACGATGCCGCGGGTCTCCATCAGATCCATCAGCCGCCCGGCCTTGGCGAAGCCGACCCGCAGCTTGCGCTGCAGCATCGAGGTGGAGCCGAACTGACTCGACACCACCAGTTCGACGGCCTGCAGCAACACGTCCATGTCATCGCCGATATCGGGGTCGACGTCGGAGCGCTCGCCACCAGGTTTCGCGGTGGTGACACCCTCGGTGTAATCCGGCTCGGCCTGATCCTTGCAGGCCTGCACCACCGCATGGATCTCCTCATCGGTGATGAAAGCGCCCTGCAGTCGCACCGGCTTGCCGGCCCCCATCGGCAGGAACAGGCCGTCGCCCATGCCGATCAGCTTCTCCGCGCCGGGCTGATCGAGGATCACCCTGCTGTCGGTGAGCGAGGAGGTCGCGAACGCCAGCCGCGACGGCACGTTGGTCTTGATCAGTCCGGTGACCACATCGACCGAGGGCCGCTGGGTGGCCAGCACCAGGTGGATGCCGGCCGCGCGAGCCTTCTGGGTGATCCGCACGATCGCCTCCTCCACATCGCGCGGAGCGGTCATCATCAGGTCGGCCAGCTCGTCGACGATCGCGATGATGTACGGGTAGGGCCGGTATTCGCGCTTACTGCCCAGCGGGGTGCTGATCTCCCCCGATCGCACCTTGGAGTTGAAGTCGTCGATGTGGCGTACCCGGGATGCCTGCATGTCCTGGTAACGCTGTTCCATCTCCTCGACCAGCCAGGCCAGCGCGGCTGCCGCCTTCTTCGGCTGGGTGATGATCGGCGTGATCAGGTGCGGGATGCCCTCGTACGGGGTCAGCTCCACCATCTTCGGGTCGATCAGGATCATCCGCACCTCTTCCGGGGTGGCGCGGGCCAGCAGCGAGACCAGCATCGAGTTGACGAAGCTGGACTTGCCCGATCCGGTGGAGCCGGCCACCAGCAGGTGCGGCATCTTGGCCAGGTTCGCCGAGATGAAATTACCCTCGATGTCCTTGCCGAGCCCGATCACCAGCGGGTGGTGGTCGCGCCGGGTGGACGGGGCGGTCAGGACGTCGGCCAGCCGGACCGTCTCGCGGTCACTGTTGGGCACCTCGATGCCCACCGCCGACTTACCCGGGATCGGAGCCAGCAGGCGCACGCTCTCGGTGGCCGCCGCGTAGGCGATGTTGCGTTGCAGCGCGGTGATCTTCTCGACCTTGACCCCGGGGCCGAGTTCGACCTCGTAGCGGGTGACCGTTGGCCCGCGGGTGCACCCGGTGACCGCGGCGTCGACCTTGAACTGCTCGAGCACCGAGGAGATGGCGTCGACCATCTGCTCATTGGCCGAACTGCGCCGCTTCGGCGGATCCCCGGCGACCAGCAGATCCAGCGCCGGCAGGGTGTAGGGGCCCTCCACGACACGGTCGAGGTTCCCGAACTCCTGCTTTCTGGCCTCCCGGTCGTCGTTCTCCGGCTCGGGGGCCTCCCGTTTGGGGGTGGCCTTCCGACGGCGGGGCTTGATCGGCTCGGTGGCGTTGGCCGGTGCCGGCGCCGGTGCGGGTGCGGGTGCGGGTGCGGGTTCGTCCGGCGGGTAGTTGTCATAAGGGGTGCCGATCGGACCCGACGCGCCCGGCCAGGCCGGGGGCTCGTCGGCGCTGTAGGCGCGCGGATCGTCGTAATAGCCGTCGGAGAACTCGTCGTCCTCGAAAGAGTCGTCGGCGTAGTCGTCGGCGTAGTCGTCTCCGTAGTCATCCCCGTAGCCGCCGCGGGCGGCGAACATCGTGTGCAAGGTGGCAGGCACCTCGCGGATCGTGGTCCCGGTGAGGAGCAGCACGCCGAAGATCGCCGCGACGATCAGCAACGGCGTGGCGATCCATGCCGTCACCCCGTCCGCCAGGGGTCCTCCAATGGCGAATCCGATGAATCCGCCGGCTTGCCGGCGGGCGGCCGGGTCGGTCGGCGAACCCGACGAGAGGTGCCACAGACCCAGTACCGGAAGGCCGATCAGCGCCGTACCGAGCACCAGCCGCGGGCGGATTTCGGGGTAGGGCTCGGTGCGCATCAGGACGACGGCGATGGTGGCGATCAGCAGTGGCAGCAGTACGACGGCGCCGCCCACGAAGGTCCGCAGGCCGGTGTCGATCCAGGCGCCGACCGGGCGGGCGGCGTCGAACCAGGATGCCGCGGCGATGACGACCGCCAGCGCCAGCAGACCCAGCGCGATGCCGTCCCGGCGGTGGCCCGGCTCGAGATCACGGGCGCGTCCGACCGACCGCGCGGTCGACCCCGCGCCCCGGGCCAGCATCATCCAGGTCGCGCGGGCGGCGCGGCCCCCTGCCGATGCCGCTACGACCAGCGCCGACGGCGATTTTTTGGCCGGTGGGCGACGGCGGGGCGGAGCCGGCCTGGCCGGCGGGGCGGGCTTGGAAGTGCCTTTTGATCTGGTCGTTCGCGCGCCAGAGCGAGCGGCCGTCTTGTTCGCCATGCGGAAAACATTAGTCGCAGCGATCCCACTGGCACCATGCGCCACACGCGCCTCGGCAGTGCCGTTGCCAGAACGAAATCAACCGGCAGAGATCAACGGACCGACCCTAGATCTCCAGTACCGTCGGGACGATCATCGGCTGTCGACGGTAGGTCTCGCCGACCCACTTCCCGACGGTGCGCCGGACCGCCTGGGCAATGCGGATCGGGTCGGTGACGTTGTCGGCCGCAAGGGATTCCAGCTCCTGCTCCACTCTGCGGACCGCCGGCTCCAGGGCCTTGGGGTCCTCGGAGAAACCGCGGGCGTGCAGATGGGGCGGCGCGGCGACGCGACCGGTGCCGCGCCGCAACACGACGGTGACGGCCACGAAACCGGAACTGAGGATGAGCCGCTCGCCCAGCGTGGCATCGCCGACGTCCCCGGCGATCAGTCCGTCGACGAACATCTTGCCGACCGGGACGGCGCCGGCGATGGACGCCTTTCCTCCGGCCAGGTCGACGCTGACCCCGTTCTCGGCCAGCATGATGGCCTCCGGGGGCACACCGGTGCGGGCGGCGAGCTTGGCGTTGGCCCGCAGGTGCCGCCAGTGCCCGTGCACCGGCATCACGTTGCGCGGGCGCACGGCGTTGTAGAGGAACAGCAGCTCACCGGCGTAGGCGTGGCCCGAAACATGCACGCGGGCTTGCTGATTGGTGACCACCCGGGCGCCGATGCGGGACAGCGCGTCGATCACGCCGTAGACCGCCTCCTCGTTGCCGGGGATCAGCGAGGAGGACAGGATGATCAGGTCGTCGGAAGTGATGGAGATGCTGCGGTGCTCACCGCGCGACATCCGCGACAGCGCCGAGAGCGGCTCGCCCTGGGTGCCGGTGGTGATCAGGACCAGCCGGTCCGGCGGCATCATCTCGGCGGCCGAGATGTCGACGACGTCGCTGTCGTCGACGGTGAGAAACCCGAGCTCGCGGGCGATCGCCATGTTGCGCACCATCGAACGCCCGACGAACGACACCCGCCGCCCCAGCGACACCGCCGCGTCGACGATCTGTTGGACCCGGTCGACGTTGGAGGCGAAACAGGCCACCAGCACCCGTTTTCCCTCGGCGTTGCGGATCAGCCGGTGCAGGGTCGGGCCGACCTCGCTCTCCGAAGGGCCCACGCCGGGCATCTCGGCATTGGTCGAGTCGCAGAGGAACAGGTCGACCCCTGCGTCGCCGAGTCGCGACATCCCGGGCAGGTCGGTGGGCCGGCCGTCCAGCGGGAGCTGGTCCAGTTTGATGTCGCCGGTGTGCAGAACCGTGCCGGCGCCGGTGTGGACCGCGATAGCCAGCGCATCGGGGATGGAGTGGTTGACCGCGAAGTACTCGCACTCGAACACGCCGTGCGTGCTGCGTTGCCCCTCGACCACCTCGACCAGCACCGGCTTGATGCGGTGTTCCCGGCATTTGGCGGCGACCAGCGCGAGGGTGAACCGGGAGCCCACCACCGGGATGTCGGCACGCTGTTTGAGCAGGAACGGGATCGCGCCGATGTGGTCCTCGTGGGCGTGCGTCAGAACAAGCGCCTCGACGTCGGCGAGGCGGTCCTCGATATGACGCAGGTCCGGCAGGATCAGGTCCACTCCCGGCTCGTCGTGGCTGGGGAACAGCACGCCGCAGTCGATGATGAGCAGTCGGCCCAGATGCTCGAAGACCGTCATGTTCCGGCCTATTTCACCGATACCGCCGAGTGCGGTGACCCGCAGCGCACCCGGGGCCAGCGGGCCGGGCGGTCGAAGGTCGGCGTTCGTCACCCCAGCACTCATCTCAGCGGAAGACCCCATCAGCCCAGGACGGCCGCCGCGCGCATATCGGCGGCGAGATCGTCGAGTTGCGACGGGGTGGCGGGCATCTGCGGCAGCCGCGGCTCCCCGGCCTCGAAACCCTGCAGTCGCAGACCCGCCTTGGCCATCGTGACGCCGCCGAGCCTGCCCTGGGCGTTGTTCAGCGGGGCCAGCGACACCGCGATCTTGCGCGCGGTGGCCAGGTCCCCGGAGTTGAAGGCGGTCAGCAGGTCCCGCAGCTGCCCGGCGGCAAGATGGCCCCACACACTGATGAAGCCCACCGCTCCGACCGCGAGCCAGGGCAGGTTCAACGCATCGTCGCCGGAGTAATACGTCAGACCGGTCTCGGCCATGATCGCCGCGGCCCCGTGCAGATCGCCCTTGGCGTCCTTGACCGCGACGATGTTGGGATGCGCGGCGAGCGCCCGCAGGGTGTCCCACTCGATGGGAACCACCGAGCGCGGCGGGATGTCGTAGAGCACGACCGGAAGATCGGTGGCGTCGGCGACGGCGCTGAAATGTGCGACGAGGCCGGACTGCGGCGGCCGCGAGTAGTAAGGGGTGACCACCAACAGGCCGTGCGCACCCACGGCGGCGGCCGCTTTCGCCAGGTGCACGCTGTGCGCGGTGTCGTAGGTGCCGACGCCGGCGATGACGCGCGCCCGGTCCCCGACGGCTTCGAGCACCACCGACAGCAGAGCGGTCTTCTCGTCATCGGTGGTGGTCGGCGACTCCCCGGTGGTGCCGGACACCACCAGCCCGTCGCAGCCGGCGTCGACCAGGCGCATCGCCAGGCGGGCGGCGGTCTCGGTGTCGAGGGTGCCCTCGGTGGTGAACGGAGTGGCCATCGCGGTCAGAACCGTGCCCAGCCGGGCGCTGGCGTCGAATCCGCTGGTACTCACGGACCGTTAGGTTACCCGCTGGGCCCTATACGTCCGTAGCGAGCGGACTGGTAGCCACTTCGGTGCCGTCGGCCAGCGCGGTGATCTCGAAGTCGGCGAACACCGACGGAGCCACAGAAGCGAGTTCGCGCAGGCAGGCGATCGCCAGCCGGCGGATCTCGACGTCGGCGTGTTCGCTGGCGCGCATCGCGATGAAGTGCCGCCAGGCGCGGTAGTTGCCGGTCACCACGATGCGGGTCTCGGTGTCGTTGGGCAGCACCGCGCGGGCGGCCTGGCGGGCCTGTTTGCGGCGCAGGACGGCGTTGGGCGCCTCGGCCAGCTTGGCCTCCAGCCCGGCCAGAAGCTCCAGATAGGCGGCGCGGCTGGCGTCGGCGGCGGCCAGCACGATCCGCTGCGCTTCGGGGTCGTCCTCCAGACCGGGCGGGATCACCACCCGGGCGTCGTCGTCGGGAACGTAGCGCTGGGACAGCTGCGAGAAGGAGAAGTGCCGGTGCCGGGTCAGCTCGTGGGCGCAGGAGCGCGAGACGCCGGTGATGTAGAAGCTCACCGTGGCGTGCTCGAGCACCGCGAAGTGGCCGACGTCGATGATGTGCTTGAGGTAGGAGGAGTTCGTCGCGGTGCGCGGGTTGGGCTTGGACCAGCTCTGGTAGCAGGCCCGGCCGGCGAACTCGACCAGCGCCTGACCGCCGTCGGCGTCGGTGTCCCAGGGCACGTCGGCGGGTGCCAGGAACTCGGTCCTGGCGATCAGTTGCACGCGAAGCGGCGCGATCTCGGCCACGGGCACACCCTAGCGGGGGCCGGGCCGGTCAGAGAGCGCTGGCCAGCTGACCGGCCAGGTCCCCGCGGTCGCCGACGTTCACCCGGCTCAGCCCCAGCCAGGACGCCATGGTCTGCAACTCCCCCGCCAGCGCCGAAGCCACCCGGAGGCCATCGTGGTCCGGTTCCGCGAACGACCCGAGGACCTGCAGCGCGCCGGCGGTCCGGTCGGCCTTGAGGTCCACTCGCGCGACCAGTTCCCCGTCAAGCAGGAACGGCCAGACGTAGTAGCCGTACTTCCGCTTGGCGGCCGGTGTGTAGATCTCGATGCGGTACTCGAAACCGAACAGCCGCTGCACCCGCGGCCGGAAGAAGACCAGCGGGTCGAACGGGCACAGCAGCGCGGTTCCCCGGTCGGTGCGGGGCACCGCCTGACCGCTGCGCAGGTAGGCCGGGGTGGCCCAACCCTCGACCTGAACCTCCCGGAGTTCACCGGCGTCGACCAGTTCGGCGACCGCCGGCTTGGACTGGCCGGGCCGCAGCCGGAAGTAGTCCCGCAGATCGGCCTCGGTGGCCACGCCCAGCGCTGCGGCGGCTCGCAGGATCAAATCCCGTGCGGCCTCGTCGTCCTCGACCTCGCGGGCCAGCACGTCGGCGGGCAGGACCCGTTCGGACAGGTCGTAATGCCGGGCGAAGCCGGCCCGGTGCGCTGTGGTCAGCACCCCGGAGGCGAACAGCGCCTCGGCCACCCACTTGGTGTCGGTGCGGTCCCACATCTCTTTTTTCGCCGCCCGCGCGCCGCGCCGGCTACCGGCTTGCAGGTGCGCCTCGATCTGTCCGGCGGTGGCCGGCCCGATGTCGGTCACCGCGGCGATGACGTCGTCGACCAGGCGCGGATTTCTCTTGACGATCTCCACACCCCAGCGTCCGTGGACGTACTCGCGCATCCGCCACCGCATCAGCGGCCAGTCCTCCACCGCCATCAGCGCCGCCTCGTGGGCCCAATACTCCACCAGCAGGCGTGGCGAGCGGGCGGTGTCGCTCCAGGCCGCGCCGTCCAGCAATTCGCGGTCATAGGGCCCGAGGCGGCTGAACACCGGGGCGTAGTGAGCGCGCACCGCCACCGACACCGAATCCAGCTGCAGCACCTGGACGCGGCGGATCAGCCGCCGCAGGTGGGCCCGGGTCACCGGGCCGGAAGGTTTGGGTCCGGCCAGGCCCTGGGCGGCGACCGCGACCCGTCGGGCCTGGGCGGCGGTCAACCGGGTCATGTGCGCAGGTAGCGGTAAAACCGGTAGCGCAGTCCCGACGTGCTGTCCTGCCAGTCGCCGGCGGTGCCGACCCAGGACTCATCCAGCATTGGCGCCAGCACGTCCTCGTCGCGAAGGTGCAGGTCCACGTCGACCTCGGTGACCTCGCAGCGGGTGGCCACAGGCATGGCCAGGTGATAGATCTCCGCTCCCCCGATCACCCAGGTGTCCGGGTCGGTGAGCGCCGCCTCGATCGTGGTGACGACGTCGGCGCCGTCGGCCCGGTAGCCGGGATTGCGGGTGAGGACGACGTTGCGCCGGCCCGGCAGCGGCCGGAACCGCGCCGGCAGCGACTCCCAGGTGCGCCGCCCCATCACCACGGTATGGCCCATGGTGAGGCTCTTGAATCGGGCCAGGTCCTCGGGCAGCGACCAGGGGATGGCGCCGTCGCGACCGATCACCCCGGAGGTGGACTGCGCCCAGATCAGCCCGATCGTCACACCGCTACCGGAGCCTTGATCGCCGGGTGCGGGTCGTAATTGCGGATCTCGATATCGTCATAGGTGTAGTCGAAGATCGAATCGCGTTGCCGCAGAATCAGTTCCGGATACGGCCGGGGGTCGCGGGTCAGTTGTTCGGTGACCTGCCGGACATGGTTGTCGTAGATGTGGCAGTCGCCGCCGGTCCAGACGAAGTCCCCTACCTCCAGGCCGGCCTGGGCGGCCATCATGTGCGTCAGCAGGGCGTAACTGGCGATGTTGAACGGCACCCCGAGGAACATGTCGGCGCTTCGCTGGTAGAGCTGGCAGCTGAGCTTGCCGCCGGCGACGTAGAACTGGAAGAAGGCGTGGCAGGGAGCCAACGCCATGTGCGGAAGATCGGCGACGTTCCACGCCGAGACGATGATGCGACGGGAATCCGGGTCGGTGCGCAACAGATCGATCGCGGCGCTGATCTGGTCGATGTGCTCGCCGGACGGAGTCGGCCAGGATCGCCACTGGACGCCGTAGACCGGGCCGAGATCGCCCGTGGGAGAGGCCCATTCGTCCCAGATGGTGACTCCGTGCCGCTGCAGCCATTCGACGTTGGAGTCCCCCCGCAGGAACCACAGCAGCTCGTAGGCCACCGATTTCATATGGACTTTTTTGGTGGTGATCAGCGGGAAGCCGGCCGAGAGGTCGTAGCGCAACTGGTGGCCGAACAGGCTGCGGGTGCCGGTGCCGGTGCGGTCGGCCTTGGGCGTGCCCTGCTCGAGAACGAGCCGCAGCAGGTCCTCGTAGGGAGTCGGGATCGGCACGAAGATCAGCTTACGGGCAGGCGGGGACGGTAGAACGGTGACCATGCCGACCATCACCGACACCATTCCCACCCCCGACGGGCGCTGCCCGGTCACGCTGTGCACGCCCGACGGCGAAGGCCCCTGGCCCGGCATCGTCATGTATCCCGACGCCGGCGGCGTCCGGCCCGCACTGCTCGAGATGGCGGCCCGACTGGCCTCGCTGGGCTACGCGGTCCTGCTGCCCGACGTCTACTACCGCAACGGGCAGTGGGCGCCGTTCGAAATGAGGACGGTCTTCGCCGACACGGCCGAACGCAACCGACTCTTAGCGATGATGAAGGCCATTACCCCGGAGGTGATGGCGGCGGACGCGGCGGCGTTCTTCGACTACCTGGCCGGCCGTCCCGAGGCGGCCGGGGAACGCTTCGGCACCACCGGCTACTGCATGGGCGGGCGCACCTCGCTGATCGCGGCCGGCCGGGTGCCGGAGCGGGTGGCAGCGGCGATGTCGTTCCACGGCGGCGGACTGGCCGCCGACGATCCGGGCAGTCCTCATCTGCTGGCCGACCGGATGCGGGCGGCGGTGTACGTGGGCGCTGCGGAGAACGACCCGTCCTACACGCCTGCACAGTCGGCGACCCTGGACGCCGCCCTGACCGAGGCGGGCGTCGAGCACGTCATCGAGTGGTATCCGGCCGCGCACGGTTTCGCCGTCACCGACAACGCCCCCTACGACCCCGAGGCCGCCGAACGGCACTGGGCGGCAATGGCTGCCTTCTTCGGACGGCACCTCCGGGTGCCGTGAGCTACCCGGCCCTCTTGGTGAAGCGCCGGCCGATCTGCAAAACCCCGCGCGCTGCGTACAGGCCGACGACAACCGAGAGGATGACAAGGAAGACGAAGGTGGGCAGCCAGTTGGTCCGGGAGTGGGGCACATTCCACCAGACCACCGTGAACAGCACCGCGCAGACGAACAGGACGGCGTCGCGCCAATTGCCCTTGTAGGACCCGACGGCCATTCGCATTTCACGGCTGCGGTCGACGTTCGCGATCAGTTCGTGGATCCGTTCGTCGATGCTGCGCTGCAGGGCGGATCTCAACGCGACATTCTCGGCCGGGATGCTGTTGAGCAGTTCGATATCGGCCTTGATAGTGGCCCGGAAGTCCGGTCCTTTGAACGTTCCCGCCAGCGCGCCCAGCAAGGCGCCGCCCGCGATCGGCGCCGCTCCCATCGCAAGATCAGCGATCCCGACCATGACACCTACCCATCGGATTCATCGGATCGATCCATCAAAACGGCGGCAAGGGTACCGCCCAGTTCGTAGGCCTGCTTGCGCACAGCGGCGTCGACCGGGCCGGTGATCTCCAGCGCGCCGACCGACTTGGTCAGGCCGAGGCCGGTGGCGATCCGCTCGACGGAGGAGACCGCACCGGCGGTGTCGTTGTTGCCGTGCACCCACAGCCCGTAGGGCCGGCCGGCCACCTCGTCGAGCACCGGGTAGTAGACGCTGTCGAAGAAATGCTTGAGCGCGCCGGACATGTACCCGAAGTTGGCCGGGGTCCCGAAGAGGTACCCGTCGGCGGCCAGCACATCGGCGACCCCCGCAGCCAGCGCCGGCCTGACAACCACCTCGACGCCGCTGATCTCGGGGTCGCGGACTCCGGCGAGTACGGCCTCGAGCACCTCGCGGGTGGCCGGCGACGGCGTGTGGTGGACGACCAGCAGAACGCTCACGCCGATGCCTCTTCAGACTGCAGGGCGACCGCCGTGCGCATCGCCTCCCGCGCCCGGCCGCGGTCGCCGGCGTAGTCGTAGGCGCGGGCCAGCCGGTACCAGTGCCGCCAGTTGTCCGGGTCGGCCTCGGCCTCGGCGCGCACCGTCTGGAACAGGGCGTCGGCGGCCTCGCGCCGGATCCGGCCCGACGGCATCCGCGGCAGTTCACTGACGTCGAGTTCGACGCCGTCTTCGGCCGCCAGTCGGGCCAGCCGCTGGTAGGCCATCCCGGAGCGCAGGGTCGCGATCACCGCCCACGCCCCTACCAGGGGCAGGATCAGAACCCCGACGCCCAGCGCGATCGACGCCGGCGTACCCGTACTGAACAGGGCGACGCCCGTACGGGCCAGCATGACGAAGTAGACCGCCAGGGCCAGGCAGAGGAACCCGATCAGAAGTTGCGGCCGGAAAGTCACAGGTCCAGCAGGGGTTCCAGGCCGACGGTCAACCCCGGCCGGCCGGCGATCTCGCGAACGGCCAGCAGGACGCCCGGCACGAACGAGGTGCGGTCCAGACTGTCGTGCCGGATGGTCAGGGTCTCCCCCATCGTCCCGAAGAGCACTTCCTGGTGGGCGACCAGTCCCGTCAACCGAACCGAGTGCACCGGAACGCCGTCGACGTCGGCGCCGCGCGCGCCCGGGAGCCCGGTGCTGGTGGCGTCGGGGTTGGGAGCCATGCCGGTGCGGGCCGCCGCAATGAGCGCCGCGGTGCGGGCCGCGG
>JAGQTQ010000066.1:0-846 GCA_020438905.1 Mycobacterium sp. | reverse complement strand
CATCGACAGCACCGCGCCGATGGCGAAGTTGGGCGCGATCAGCACACCGGAACCGGGCTTGTTCGCAAGCCAGCCGCGGACCTGATCCAATCGCTCCGCGGTGAAACCGGTGGTGCCGACGACGGCGTGAATACCGTTGTCGACCAGGAACTTCAGGTTGCCCATCACGACATCGGGATGGGTGAAGTCGATGACCACCTCGGTGTCGGTGTCGGTGAACCGGCTCAGCGGGTCACCGGCGTCGACCTCCGCGCTGAGGGAGAGGTCGGCGGCCTCCGCCACCGCCGCGCACATCGTCGCACCGACCTTGCCTTTGGCACCGAGGACTCCGACTCGCATGGATGCAGCGTATCCACAGTCGGCTGGCACGCCGTGCTGCGCGCCCAGGTACGCCCGGCAATCTCGGCACATCGGCTGCCGAGCGGCGTCATGTTCTTCACACTGGGGGTGCCTCTTTTTGTCCTGTTCCCCGACCAAGGAGCCCCCAGTGCGCGTCGGCATCCCCACCGAGATCAAGAACAACGAATACCGGGTGGCCATCACGCCGGCAGGAGTCGCCGAACTGGTCCACCGCGGCCATGAAGTTCTCATCCAGGCCGGGGCCGGTGAGGGGTCGGCCATCCACGACCCGGACTTCATCGCCGCGGGCGCCAGGATCGTCGAGACCGCCGAGGAGGTGTGGCAGCAGGCCGATCTTCTGTTGAAGGTCAAAGAGCCGATCGAGCCCGAGTACGCCCGGCTGCGCGAGGGCCAGGTGCTGTTCACCTACCTGCACCTGGCCGCCTCACGGCCGTGCACCGACGCGCTGCTGGCCTCCGGCACCACCTCGATCGCCTACGAGACCGT
>JAGQTQ010000183.1 GCA_020438905.1 Mycobacterium sp. | reverse complement strand
ACCGGATGATCAAGGACGCCGAGGCACATGCCGACGAGGACCGCAAGCGCCGCGAGGAGGCCGACGTCCGCAACCAGGCCGAGTCGCTGGTCTACCAGACCGAGAAATTCGTCGCCGAACAGCGCGCGGCCGAAGGCGGCTCCAAGGTTCCCGAGGACACCCTGGGCAAGGTCGACGCCGCGATCGCCGAGGCCAAGACCGCGCTGGGTGGTACCGACATCGGCGCCATCAAGTCCGCAATGGAGAAGCTGGGCACCGAGTCCCAGGCCCTGGGCCAGGCGATCTACGAGGCGACCCAGGCCGAGCAGGCCGCCGGTGGTGGCTTCGAGGGCGGCGCCTCGGGCGGTGGTTCCGGTGCTGACGACGTCGTGGACGCCGAGGTCGTCGAGGACGATCAGGAGCGCAAGTGACCTATCCGGAAGGGACTCAGGGAACGTCTCCGGAGGGGATGTCTCCGGAGGAGCCGGTCACCTTCACCGACAAGCGGCGGATCGACCCGCAGACCGGTGAGGTGCGTCAGGGAGTTCCCGGCCCGGCCCCCAGTGGGCCGGGACCGGGGACCCCGCCCGGTGCGGCCGACGCCGACAAGCTCGCTGAGCTGACCGCCGATCTCAAGCGTGTGCAGGCCGACTTCACCAACTACCGCAAGCGCGCGTTGCGCGATCACGAGGTGGCCGCCGAGCGGGCCAAGGCCCTGGTCGCCAGCCAGTTGCTGCCGGTGCTCGATGATCTTGACCGCGCCCGCAGCCACGGCGACCTCGACAGCGGCCCGCTGAAGTCGGTGGCCGACAAGCTGGCTGGAGCGCTCAGCGGGCTGGGGTTGGTCCCCTTCGGGGTCGAGGGCGAACCCTTCGACCCGTCGCTGCACGAAGCCGTGCAGCACGAGGGCGACGGCTCCAACCCGGTGATCGGGCACGTCATGCGGCAGGGCTACAAGTTCGGTGATCAAGTGCTGCGCCATGCGCTGGTCGGTGTGGTCGACGCGGCCGGCGAGCCCGACACGCCCGCCGGTGGTGCCGGCGCCGAGCCGCACACCGCAGAATCAGATCAGTGATATCCGACCGTCCGGGAAAGGAGGTGACGTCGCGTGGTTCAACGTGAATGGGTTGAAAAGGATTTCTACAAGGTGCTCGGCGTCTCCTCCGACGCCGCGGACACCGAGATCAAGCGGGTGGCCAAGAAGCTGCTGGCCGAGAATCACCCCGACCGCAATCCCAACAACCCGGCTGCCGAGGAGCGTTACAAGGAAGTCGGCGAGGCCCGGGATGTGCTGACCGATCCGGCCAAGCGCAAGGAGTACGACGAGACGCGGCGGATGTTCGCCTCGGGTGGCTTCGGGCGCCGCTTCGGCGGTGGCGGTGGCGGCGGTGGTGGCGGTGGCTTCCGGGATTTCGAGGACGGCACCGGCGGCTTCAACCTCAATGATCTGTTCGGCCAGGCTGGCCAGGACGGCGGGGCCAATATCGGCGACCTGTTCGGTGGACTGTTCGGCCGTGGTGGCGCGCAGCCGCGCGCCAGCAGGCCGCGCCGCGGCAAAGATCTGGAAACCGAGACCGAGCTGGACTTCCTGGAGGCCACCAAGGGCGTGGAGATGCCGTTGCGGCTGACCAGCCCGGCCCCGTGCACCAACTGCCATGGCAGCGGTGCCCGCCCGGGAACCAGTCCCAAGGTGTGCGCCAGCTGCAACGGATCCGGGATGATCAACCGCAACCAGGGCGCGTTCGGGTTCTCCGAACCGTGTACCGATTGCCGTGGCAGCGGGTCGATCATCGAGCATCCCTGCGACGAGTGCCGGGGCACCGGGGTGACCACCCGAAGCCGCACCGTCAGGGTGCGGATCCCTCCTGGTGTGGAGGACGGCCAGCGGATTCGGCTGGCCGGCCAGGGTGAGGCCGGGCTGCGTGGTGCGCCCTCGGGTGACCTCTACGTCACCGTGCACGTGCGGCCGGACAAGGTCTTCGGCCGCAACGGCGACGACCTGACCGTGACCGTTCCGGTTGGCTTCACCGAATTGGCTTTGGGCACAACGCTTTCGGTGCCCACCCTGGACGGCAAGGTGGGCGTCAAGGTGCCCAAGGGCACCGCCGACGGCCGCATCCTGCGGGTGCGCGGACGCGGAGTGCCCAAGCGCAGCGGCGGCGCCGGTGATCTGCTGGTCACCGTCAAGGTCGCGGTGCCGCCCACGCTCGAGGGGCCGGCGCTGGAGGCGCTGGAGGCCTATGCCGCAGCGGAGAAGGCCAGTGGCTTCGACCCGCGGGCCGGCTGGGCGGGCAATCGGCCATGACCGCCGCCGGCGAGCCGCGGGAGCACCGGACCTTCCTGATCTCGGTGGCAGCCGAACTCGCCGGGATGCACGCCCAGACGTTGCGCACCTACGACCGGCTGGGCCTGGTGCAACCCGAGCGCAGCGCCGGCGGCGGTCGGCGGTACTCCGAGCGAGATGTGGAACGGCTGCGTGAGATTCAGCGGCTGTCTCAGGACGAGGGCGTCAACCTGGCCG
>JAGQTQ010000065.1:7692-8031 GCA_020438905.1 Mycobacterium sp. | reverse complement strand
ACGGCTTCAGTGTGAACAGCAGCGGCGCGGTGCACGTCCTGGACCCAGGCTTCCGGCTGCGGCCGACCGCAGGCCTCGTCGTGCATCAGCGCAGAGGCGCTCCGCTGCAACTTGTCTCGAGTCGCCGGGCGACGTCACCGGCGTGGACCGCGGTGGAGCTCGCTCGTCAACTGCGGCCTCCGCGGGCGCTGGCCACCCTCGATGCTGCCCTGCATTCACGGCGGTGCACCCCGGCCGAACTCGCCGCCGCCGCGGAACAGCAGAAGGGCAGACGCGGGATCGTCGGGGTGCGCAACCTGCTGGCCATCGCCGACGGACGCGCGGAATCGGCGATGGAGA
>JAGQTQ010000065.1:5453-7609 GCA_020438905.1 Mycobacterium sp. | reverse complement strand
GCCGGACGCCATGGTGGCGGCCGAATACGAGAGTGTGGACTTTCACGCCGGCCGAGAAGCGATGTTCAGGGACAAACAGCGACTGGCCGGCATCCAGGAAGCCGGGTGGATCCTCGTTCCGATGGTGGTGGCCGACGTCCGTCGCACCCCGGCCCGCCTCTGCGAGCGCATTCGGGTTCACCTTGACCGCGCATCCCGGCTTCCGTGAGGCCGAGCAGACGTGAACTCGCACTTCTATGGCCCGAAACGTGCGAGTTCGCGTCTGCTCACGGGCGTGGGAGGTGAGAGGAGAGCCCACGGGAGAGGGGGCGCCGGGATTTGGGCAGCGTGGGGCCAGCGCGCTATTCTTGTGCCGTTCCACCGAAGACCGTCGGTCACCGCAAGGTTGAAGGTCCGGAGTCAGCGTCACAGTTGGCCCGGCGGCCCACGCAGGAGGACGAGGCACGACGCGGCGTTGCTGCGTCGAACAACGCCCCGGCCGTCTGCGCCGGGGCTGTTTTGTTCTTCCGGCCTTTCGCGGCCCAGGGTCCTCGGCGGTGCATCCGACAAACACCGAGGAGGCATGCATGGCCAGGGCTGACAAGGCCACCGCGGTCGCCGAGATCACCGAGCAGTTCAAGTCCTCGACGGCCACCGTGGTCACCGAGTACCGCGGTCTGACCGTGGCCAACATGGCCGAACTGCGCCGCAGCCTGAGCGGCTCCGCCACCTACACCGTCGCCAAGAACACGCTGGTCAAGCGTGCGGCGGCGGAGGCCGGTATCGAGGGCCTCGACGACCTGTTCGCCGGTCCGACCGCGATCGCGTTCGTCAACGGCGAAGCCGTCGACGCGGCCAAGGCGATCAAGAAGTTCGCCAAGGATCACAAGGCGCTCGTCATCAAGGGCGGCTACATGGACGGTCGCGCGCTGTCCGTTGATGAGGTCAACCGAATCGCCGACCTGGAGTCGCGCGAGGTTCTGCTGGCCAAGCTGGCCGGCGCGATGAAGGGCAACATGGCCAAGGCCGCCGGCCTGTTCAACGCTCCGGCGTCGCAGGTCGCACGGTTGGCCGCCGCGCTGCAAGAGAAGAAGTCCGGCGAGACCGCCGCTTAATCAACCAGAGAAAATTCAGGAAGGAACCCCACCATGGCAAAGCTGAGCACCGACGAACTGATCGACGCTTTCAAGGAAATGACCCTGCTCGAGCTCTCTGAGTTCGTGAAGACCTTCGAAGAGGTCTTCGAGGTCACCGCGGCCGCCCCGGTCGCCGTCGCCGCCGCGGGCGGTGCCGCCCCGGCCGCCGAGGCCGCCGAGGAGCAGTCGGAGTTCGACGTGATCCTCGAGTCGGCCGGCGACAAGAAGATCGGCGTCATCAAGGTCGTCCGCGAGATCGTCTCGGGCCTGGGCCTCAAGGAGGCCAAGGACCTCGTCGACAGCGCCCCCAAGCCGCTGCTGGAGAAGGTCGCCAAGGAGGCCGCCGAGGAGGCCAAGGCCAAGCTCGAGGCCGCCGGCGCGACGGTCTCCGTCAAGTAGTCCCAAGCAGGCAAAATCCCCCGCGGACCCACCGGGTTCGCGGGGGATTTCGCTTTGGGGGGCAAAGTCGGATGCGCGCCGACGTCGTGCGCTACAGTGACTGAAACCACAGGTGCGCTGCCTGTGACGAATTGCGTGGCCGGAAGGATTCCAGTGGGTACTGCTGTCAGCGTTGAGAACCTGACCAAGTCGTTCGGTTCCCAGAAGATCTGGGAAGACGTGACGTTGACAATTCCGGCCGGTGAGGTCAGCGTCATCCTGGGCCCCTCGGGTACCGGCAAGTCGGTGTTCCTGAAGTCGCTGATCGGTCTGCTGCGCCCGGAGCGCGGCAAGATCATCATCGACGGCACTGACATCATCCAGTGCTCGGCCAAGGAGCTTTACGAGATCCGGACGCTGTTCGGCGTGATGTTCCAGGACGGCGCCCTGTTCGGCTCCATGAACATCTATGACAACACCGCGTTCCCGCTGCGCGAGCACACCAAGAAGAAGGAGAGCGAGATCCGTGACATCGTCATGGAGAAGCTCGAGATGGTGGGCTTGATGGGCGCGGAGAACAAGTTCCCCGGCGAGATCTCCGGCGGTATGAAGAAGCGTGCCGGCCTGGCCCGCTCGCTGGTGCTCGACCCGCAGATCATCCTC
>JAGQTQ010000065.1:763-5433 GCA_020438905.1 Mycobacterium sp. | reverse complement strand
CGGACTCCGGCCTGGACCCGGTGCGCACCGCCTACCTGAGCCAGCTGCTCATCGACATCAACGCCCAGATCGACGCCACCATCCTGATCGTGACGCACAACATCAACATCGTGCGTACCGTGCCGGACAACATCGGCATGCTCTACCGCAAGCACCTGGTCATGTTCGGCCCGCGCGAGGTGCTGCTCACCAGCGAGGAGCCGGCCGTCAAGCAGTTCCTCAACGGCCGGCGCATCGGCCCGATCGGTATGTCCGAGGAGAAGGACGAGGCCACCGCTGCCGCCGAGGCCGCCGCCATGGAAGCCGGCCAGGGCGACGGCGGCCTGGAGGAGATCGAGGGCGTGCCCCCGCAGCTCATCACCACCCCGGGCATGCCCGAGCGCAAGGCCGTCGGACGCCGCCAGGCCCGCGTCCGCGAGATCCTGCACACCCTGCCGCCCAAGGCGCAGGAAGTCATCCTCGACGACCTCGAGGGCACCCACAAACTGCCGACGCGCACCCTGTAGCAACAGCCGGTTGGCTGACGAAACACTGACGCGGCCGTCGGCCTGACCCATAATCCGACGCCGACACCCCATCCGGGGTAGCGTTTGCTGGACCGATGGACAGTGCAACGCGCGGAGGCGGCAGTTAATGGGTGATCGACGGGTTCTGCTGGGAACAAGTGCCGTTCTGGTCGGGTTGGGCTCAGCCCTGGTGTCCGGAACGGCCGTAGCCAGCGCCGACGCCACCGACACCGCCCCGAAGTCCCCCGACGCCTCGGCGGGTGCCGCCACCGACCGCGGATCGGCCCCCTCGGTGACCAGGGCCCGCCGGGCCGCGACCAGCGCCGTGCCCGCCCCCGCCGCGGCGAGCAACGACACCCCCGCGGCCCGGGTTCCGGGAGTCAGCCGACCTGCACGGCCGACCCGCACCGCGAAACCCACCGGCGACGCGACCCCCGCCGCCGTCCCCGTCTCCGATCCCGCGCCGTCGGCTGCGGTCCCCGACCTTCCCGCGGCAGAGGCCGCACCGGCGGTCCCGAGCCTGCCGGCCGCCGCGGTGAGCACCGCGAGCGCCGATGTGCCCGTTCCCGTCGCCGAGATCGCCCCCGTGGCCGCGGTCGCGACAACCCCCGCCCCGGTGGCCTACGCGGCGCCGGTCCCGGCCCCGGCCGACAGCCTGGTGGCCGACGTGCTCAGCGCGCTCGGCGGTCAGCCGGCCGGGGACGGCGTCGTCGCCGCACCGGCGCTGGCGGCGTTCACCGGCCAGCGACAGAGCGCGGCCCCCGCCGCGGTGATCGGTGCCCCCGTGGTCGCTGCCGCCCCGCCCGACCCGGACCCGGCCGCCGCCACGGCCGCCGCCACCGCAGTCACCGCACTGCTGCCCGCCCTGCCCACCAACGGCGTCACCGGCGTGCAGATCGGGCACTCCCGGCTGGACATCCCGGGCGCGCTCATCGGCAACACCGTCGCCGCCGACTGGTACTTCCCGACCCAGGTCGACGGGACCGTCGACGCCCAGGGCGTGATCTGGCTGCAGCACGGCTTCGGTGCCACCAACACCTTCTATTCGGCGCTGGCCCAGGAGCTGGCGGCGAGGACCAACAACATCGTGGTCGCACCCACACTGTCCTCGATCCCGTTCACGTTCTCCGGCGGCTGCCTGATCTGCGCCAGCACCGAGCAGGCCGCGGTGGACGCCTTCCTCGACCCCAACCGCACCACCCTGATCGACAGCGCGGTGGCCGCGGGATTCACCGGCGACACCGACCAGCTCAAGGGCCGGTTCGTGCTCGCCGGGCACTCCGCCGGCGGCGGGTTCGCCACCACGGTGGCCTCCGAGTACATCGATGAGGGTGGCGATGCGCAGGACGCCAACCTGATCGGTGTCGTCATGTTCGACGGTGTCTCCAACGGCGCCATCGACGGCAGCCTGGCCCAGGAACTCGGTGTGCTCGGGGCCGCCGACAAGCCGGTGTACCAGATCGCCGCACCCGCCCAGTCCTGGAACCTGTTCGGCGCCACCACCAACGTGCTGGCCGCCACCCTGCCCGGGGAATTCATCGGCATGGTGCTGCAGGGCGGCTCGCACGTCGACTCCATGCTCGGGCTCAACCCGCTGATCGACTTCGTCCTGGAACTGGTGACCAAGCCCGTCCCGGCCGGCAACACCGCCGCCACCTACGCGCTGAGCACCGGCTGGATCAACGACATGTACGCCGGAGCCACTCCGCAGGCCCCGCAGTACGGGCTGTACGCGGCGTCCAACCAGCAGATCATCATGGGCCCGACCGCGGCCATCGGCCTGCCCGCCGCCGAGGCCAACCAGATGTCGCTGGGCGACACCATCTTCCGCGGCCTCGTCGACGCCGTCGGCGGGCTGTTCGGATTCCAGTTGCCCGCCCCGGTCAACAGCGGGAACAACGGCCTGGACCCCAACGTCCCCGTCGTCCCGGTGGGCAACGGCGTCACCGGCGTCAAGACCGGCAGCGCGGTCCTGGACATCCCGTGCGGCGACACCGGCTACGCCGCGCCGGCGGACTGGTACTTCCCGACCCAGGCCGACGGCACGGTCGCGCCCAACGGCGTGATCTGGCTGCAGCACGGCTTCCTCGGCTTCAAGGCCTGGTACGCCGACATGGCCCAGGCGCTGGCCCAGGAAACCAACAGCATCGTGGTGGTTCCCAACATCTTCTGGTTCGACACCCCGCTGTGCCCCGGCTGCTACCTGGGCGGCGAGCAGATGCGCGAGGCCGTGGCCACCATGTTCGAGGGCCCGCGTGCGGCGCTGAACGTCAGCGCCAACGCCGCCGGGCTGCAGGGCCCCCTGCCCGAGCAGTTCATCCTGACCGGACACTCCGCCGGCGGGAACTTCGCCACCGCGGTCGGTGCGCTGGTCACCGAGACCGACCAGGTGGACAACCTGCTCGGGGTCGTCATGTTCGACGGGGTCTCGCGGGCACCGCTGTTCACCGACTCGCTGACCGCGCTGCAAGCCGCCGGCATTCCGGACTACCAGATCGCCGCGCCGCCGCAGCGGTGGAACGCCTGGGGCGTCGCCACCGAGCTGATGGCCCAGTTCTACGGCGACCAGTTCTTCGGCGTCCAGATCGACAACGGCTCGCACGCCGACGTCATCGCCGGACCGAGCCTGTTCGGATGGCTGGGCGAGATCGCCAGCGACATCATCGTCAAGCCTTCGCCCCCGGGCGGCAAGCAGGCGGTCCGCACCTTCGCCACCGGGTGGGTCAACGACATCTACAGCGGCGTCTACGGCCCCACCAACCCGGGCTACGGCATCTACGGCAACCCCAACGACGGCACCTACGTCGCCAACCAGTCCATGGTCATGGGCCAGGCCGGCGCCGGCACGCTGCCGTCGCCGCCGCCGGTCGACATCGCCCAGTACTCCGGGACCTGGTACGAGCAGGGCAGCGTCAAGCAGTTCTTCTCTATCGGCCTGGTCAACACCAAGGCGGTCTACACCCCGCAGCCCGACGGCTCGGTCAAGGTGGAGAACTCCGGCAACTACTTCGGGCCCAACGGCCCGCAGTCGAGCATCACCGGCTCGGCGGTGGTGGTCAACAGCCCCACCAACACCCGCCTCAACGTGGGCTTCTTCTTCGGCCAGCCGGGTGACGGCGAGCCGGGCAACTACTGGATCATCGACTACGCCCCGGACTACAGCTGGGCCATCGTCAGCGACTCCAGCGGCGGGTCGGGCTTCATCCTCACCCGGGACCAGACCATCCCGGCCGAGGAGTACGACGCACTGGTGGCCCGGGCCCAGCAGCTCGGCGTCACCGGATGGATCACCCCGACCGCGCAGTACCCCACCACCGCCACGGTCTGAGAATTCGCGGGGGCCGAAATATGAAAAAGGCGGGCCAAACACCCGCGAAAGCCTTGACGGAAGGCCCGTAACGGTTCAATCTGGTGTCCAGCATGTGTATCCGGTAGCCAGACGCCAGCCAGCGCAAGCCCTCCGGGATGCGCAGGTTGAGCACGGCGCCGTTCTGGGGTATGGTTGGACGTTGCGCTGGCTGCCCCCTGCTCACCCTCAACCCGCACCATGACATCGTCGTCTTGGCCTGAGCCTAATTTTTCCAGCTCAGGAGACGCTCTCCGTGTCGTGCGCGTCGTCGGGCCCGGACAGGTGAACGCCGGCGCGGACCTACGCAGATGAGCGGCGAAGGGTCCGGCGCGAGCCGGCACCCGGAAGTCCGCATGAGGTGCCGGAAGGATGCATCTTGGCCGTCTCCAGCCAGAGCAAAACGACAACCGCTTCTTCTAACTCCGTCCCGGGGGCGCCAAAGCGAGTCTCCTTCGCCAAGTTGCGCGAGCCGCTCGAGGTTCCCGGCCTGCTCGACGTGCAGACCGACTCGTTCAAGTGGCTGATCGGCGCCGACGAGTGGCGTGCCAAGGCCGCCGCGGCGGGTGACGCCAACCCGGTCGGCGGGCTGGAGGAAGTGCTCACCGAGCTGTCCCCGATCGAGGACTTCTCCGGCTCCATGTCGCTGAGCTTCTCCGACCCGCGCTTCGACGAGGTCAAGGCACCGGTCGACGAGTGCAAAGACAAGGACATGACGTACGCGGCCCCGCTGTTCGTCACGGCCGAGTTCATCAACAACAACACCGGCGAGATCAAGAGCCAGACGGTGTTTATGGGTGACTTCCCGATGATGACCG
>JAGQTQ010000065.1:0-617 GCA_020438905.1 Mycobacterium sp. | reverse complement strand
TGGCTGGAGTTCGACGTCGACAAGCGCGACTCGGTGGGCGTGCGCATCGACCGCAAGCGCCGTCAGCCGGTCACCACGCTGCTCAAGGCGCTGGGCTGGACCAACGAGCAGATCCGGGAGCGGTTCGGCTTCTCTGAGATCATGATGGCCACGCTGGAGAAGGACCAGAACGCCGGCACCGACGAGGCGCTGCTCGACATCTACCGCAAGCTGCGCCCGGGCGAGCCGCCGACCAAGGAGTCCGCGCAGACCCTGCTCGAGAACCTGTTCTTCAAGGAGAAGCGCTACGACCTGGCCCGGGTGGGTCGCTACAAGGTCAACAAGAAGCTGGGCCTGAACCCCGGTCAGCCGATCACCAACTCGACGCTGACGCCCGAGGACATCGTCGCCACCATCGAGTACCTGGTGCGCCTGCACGAGGCCGCCGAGACCGGCGTCCCGGCCACGATGACCGCTCCGGGCGGCGTCGAGGTGCCCGTCGAGGTCGACGACATCGACCACTTCGGCAACCGTCGTCTGCGCACCGTGGGCGAGCTGATCCAGAACCAGATCCGGGTCGGCTTGAGCCGCATGGAGCGCGTCGTGCGCGAGCGGATGACCACCCAGGACGTCGAGGC
>JAGQTQ010000182.1 GCA_020438905.1 Mycobacterium sp. | reverse complement strand
TCAAGCTCATCCAGGCCGCCGACTATGACGTCAAGCGCGCCGAGACGGGCATCATCTACATCGACGAGGTCGACAAGATCGCCCGCAAGAGCGAGAACCCGTCGATCACCCGGGACGTCTCCGGGGAGGGTGTGCAGCAGGCGCTGCTGAAAATCCTCGAGGGCACCCAGGCCTCGGTCCCGCCGCAGGGTGGCCGCAAGCACCCGCACCAGGAATTCATCCAGATCGACACCACCAACGTGCTGTTCATCGTGGCGGGTGCCTTCGCCGGCCTGGAGAAGATCGTGGCCGACCGGATCGGCAAGCGCGGCTTGGGCTTCGGCGCGGAGGTCAAGTCCAAGGCCGAGATCGACACCCAGGACCATTTCGCCGAGGTCATGCCCGAGGACCTGATCAAGTTCGGGCTGATCCCCGAGTTCATCGGCCGCCTGCCGGTGGTCGCCTCAGTCACCAACCTGGACAAGGACTCCCTGGTCCAGATCCTGTCGGAGCCGAAGAACGCCCTGGTCAAGCAGTACACCCGGCTGTTCGAGATGGACAACGTGGAGTTGGTGTTCGATGACGCCGCCCTGGAGGCCGTCGCCGATCAGGCCATCCACCGAGGGACCGGTGCGCGCGGCCTGCGCGCCATCATGGAGGAAGTCCTGCTGCCGGTGATGTACGACATCCCCAGCCGCGACGACGTCGCTCAGGTCGTGGTGACCAAGGAGACGGTGCTCGACAACGTGCTGCCGACGATCGTGCCGCGCAAGCCTTCTCGCACCGAGCGGCGCGACAAGTCGGCCTGACGGCCGGGGCTGGAATCAGCCCCCGCTGACCCACTTCCGTGCCGCGTCGGCCTCCGCGCGGTGAAAAGTCTTGAACTCACCCGGCATGAGGAAGCTGAAGAACTGCATGGTGTGCCTTATCCACTCCACGTCGGTGACCATCGCGAAGCGTTCCCACCGAAGGAACTTGCTGAACCCCAGCTTCGTGTCGTCCCACATCGCGCCGGGCTCGAAGCCGTCGAAGTCCTCGGCGACCTCGTAGTAGATCCGCACCTTGTCGTGGGTTTCGAGTTTCTCGTCGACCGCGGGGATGAGAACGGTTTCGTAGTCGGCCTTGGTGACATGCCCATGACAGGCGAAGCCGGCGACGTCGTCCGGGAAATCCTTCAGCAGCGTGATCATGACGAGCTCCCAACGAAAAATCAGTAATCGGCTTTTCGTTTCCATCCTCTCGGCGCCGTCGGCGCGCCGGTAGGGGCCAAGGTCCGTCAGCGGCTCTCGGTACCCCAGGGATTCACCAGGCCGATGCCGGTGTGTTCGAAGTGGCGGGTGTTGCCGGTGGCCAGGGTCGCGCGACGGGACGCGGCGATGCCGGCGATCTGAACGTCCCGGATTTCCACCGACCGGCCCGCCCGTTGCCGTTCGGCGGCAATGGTCCCGGCCGCAGCCGCCGCGGCCACGTCGAAGGCCTGCACCCGCCCCTTGAGATCCTCATCGAGAAGTGTGGAGAACATCTCGTCCAGTCTCTCGCGCCGTCGGCTCGGCACCAGCAATTCGATTCCGGTGCGGATCTCGAACACCGTCACCGTGGTGGTCCAAATGGATTCTGCCGGCAGGTTGTCCAGCCAATCCACCACGGCTGGATCGGGTGTGTTCCGCATCAGCGCCGAGAGCACGTTGGTGTCAAGCAGGATCACGGTTCATCAAAACGGGCCGGCTGTACGGGTTGCCCCCGCAACTCGGGAATGTCCCCGGTCAGCCCCGAGCCCTTGAACCGGGAGGCGATTCTCGACCCGAGGCGTCCGGGCCGGGAATCGACGTTTCGGACGGCGTTCCGCAAGATCTCCCGCACCTGTTCCTCGGTGCTGCGACCGTTCTGACGGGCCAGGCGCTGAAGTTTGGCCTTGGTGTCATCGTCGAGTTGCCGAATGAGAATCTGGGCCACGAGACGAATGATATCACGATATCAATTTGACGTCTCTGTAGGTCAGCGCAGCCCGTGCACCGCCGCCAGCAGGTCGCGCGCCTCCGATGCAGCGAAGGGTGGCAGTTCGCTGTCGGTCGCCACAGGCTCCACCCGCTCGATGGACTCGGCGAGGCGTCGAAGCACGGCCAGATAGGCCTCGGGGTCGGCATCGCCGAAGATCCCGGAACCGCACTGCTCGGCCGCCCAGCACCCGGCAACGGTGGCGTAGCCGAGGTGCTCGGTCGCTGCGGTGACGGCTGCCAGCCGGGTCGCGGCGGCCCGGTCGGAACGGGATCCGTGCCGGGCGGCGTCGTCGGCGGCGTTGAGCGCGAAGATGCTGTCCTGCAAGGCACGACGGGCGCTGCGCGCCGGAATCGACCGCGGTGAGTTCCGGGCGAGAAACTCGGTCGCGCCGGCGGTGCGCGCCAGCACCTCGGCGATCGCGCCGTGGAGCCGGCTGGCCTCCTGCCGCCGGGCCAGGGTCAGATACACGAGCACCCCCACCGCGCAGCCGAGCACCGTGTCCAGCCCGCGGTCCAGGATCAGGGCGCCGATGTCGACCCGGTGCGTGCCCGAGGAGATGGTCAGCGCGATCGCGGTGATGAACATGGTGGCCAGCGCGTAGTTGGCCACGATGTACATCTCAATGCAGAACTGAAGACCGGCCACGGCGGCGATAAGCCACCAGCCCTGCGGGTGCTGGATCAGGATCAGCGCAGCGAAGCCCAGACCGACCAGGGTTCCCACGACGCGTTCGGTACCCCGTTGCAGCGTCGCCATCAGATGCGCCCCCTGGTGCAGGACCAGTACGGCGGCGGCCATGGCCCAGTAGGCATGGCCGACGCCGAAGCCCGCCGCCAGCGCGCCCGCCAGCGGGGTGGCCACCGCGACGCGCACCATCACCCGCCGGTTGTGGCTGCCCCGGCTCAGCGATTCGGCGAGTTTGACCGGCACGGCGACCGGTGGCAGCGGCGGCCGGCTCCGGTCGGGGCCGATCACCGCGGCCGGGTCCGCCTCGAGTGCGCCGATGGCCCGGGCCAGCTCGGCGTCCGGGGCAGGCGCGGGTCGGCCTCTGCCGGCCGCCGCCATCGCGTCGGCGAACATGCTGTGCAGGGCGTGGTTGGCGTCCCGCAGGCGATAGAGTCCGGCCGCGGAGCGCGCGAAGGCGGGCTGGTGATCGACGAGGATCTCCCATGCCCGCGACAGCGACTCGGCGGCCCGCTGCCGGGCCAATGCCGCCGCCGGCGTGCAGGTGGCCTGCAGGTAGGCCGCGACCGCGGTACCGGCCGCCTTGACCGCCTTCTTCTCCGGCCCCCGCGGGTCTGCGATGGCCGCGCTCATCTGGGCCAGCCAGGCGGTCGCCCCACCTCCGAGCACCAGCAGGCCGATCTGCCACGGTTGCAGGTGCGACGCCGACACACCGATTCCGGCGGCGCACACCACCACGAACATGTACCCGCCGGGCGGGCCCACCCCGAGCGCGGCGCACAGCCAGACCGCGAGCACCGCGACCACCGAGACCGCCGCCACCGCCAGCCAGGCGACGGCCGAGGCCCACGCCCCGACGGTCACCGCGGCGGCCAGGGCCACCGCGATGACCGCCGACTGAATGCCGCGGTTGGCATACGGTCTATCGGTGCCGTAGTCGGCGGTGAAGACGCCCAGGGTGGCGATCAGGCCCGCACCGATGTCACCGGCCGCCCAGCCCACCGCGGCCGTGACCGCGGTGCTCACCGCGACCCGGACTGCCAGCGGCCACCGGCCGGGGGAGGGCCGGAACACCAACCACCGCACGGTCAGCCGGCCACCCGGTCCGCTCTGGTGTAAACGTTCATCGACTCCCCGCGCAGGAACGCGACCAGCGTCAAACCCGATTCGGCGGCCAGGTCGACGGCCAGCGAGGACGGCGCAGAGACCGCGGCCAGGATGGGGATACCGGCCATGACCGCCTTCTGGGTGAGTTCGAAGGAAGCCCGTCCGCTGACCAGAAGCACCGTTGCGGCCAGCGGGACGCGGCCGGACTCCAGCGCCCAGCCGATCACCTTGTCGACGGCGTTGTGCCGGCCCACGTCCTCGCGGACCGCCAGCAGTCGGGCGCCGAGGTCGAACAACGCGGCGCCGTGCAGGCCGCCGGTGGTGGCGAAGACCTTCTGCGCCGAGCGCAACCGGGGCGGCATCGCGGCCAGTGTGTCCGCCCGCACCGTGCACGGATCGTCGCCGGGGCTGTGGCGGCTGGCCAATCGGACGGCATCCAGTGAGGCTTTCCCGCACACCCCGCAGGAGGAGGTGCTGTAGAAGTTCCGGACGGCGCCGGCAGGGACGGACACCCCGGGGCGCAGTGTCACGTCGAGCACGTTGTAGCTGTTGGTCCCGTCCTGCTGGGCGGCGCCGCAGTACCGCACCGTCGCCACGTCGTCGCGTTCGGTGATCACCCCTTCGGTGAGCAGAAAGCCTTGTGCCAGTTCGACATCCGAGCCCGGCGTGCGCATGGTCACGCTCAGGGCGGTCCCGTTGACGCGGATTTCGAGGGGTTCTTCGACGACCAGGGTCTCGGCCCGCTCGGTCGCCGTCTGGCCGGTGATACGGCGGATCCGGCGACGGTCGGTCACTCTGCCCACTAGCTGGACTTCTCCAGCCTGATCACCACGGCCTTGGAGACCGGGGTGTTGGACCCGGTGGCGACGTGGTCCAGGGGCACCAGCGGATTGGTCTCCGGGTAGTAGGCCGCGGCGTTGCCGACGGGAGTGGGGTAGGAGACCACCAGGAAGTCCTCGGCGCGCCGCTCGCTGCCGTCGATGCCGAACTCCGAGATCAGGTCGACGCGGTCGCCGGGTTTCAGGCCGAGCGCGGTGATATCGGACGGGTTGACGAAGACCACCCGCCGTCCGCCGCGAACCCCGCGATAGCGGTCGTCGAGGCCGTAGATCGTGGTGTTGTACTGGTCGTGGCTGCGCAGGGTCTGCAGCACCAGCCGACCCGGCGGGACGGGCACCCACTGCAGCTCGCCGACGGCGAAGTTCGCCTTGCCGGTGCGGGTGGGAAACTCCCGGGAGTCCCGCGGCGGGTGCGGCAACTGGAAGCCGTCGGGTTGGCGGACCCGGCGGTTGTAGTCCTCGCAGCCCGGCACCACAGCGGCGATCTCGTCGCGGATGGTGTCGTAGTCGGCGGCGAATCGTTCCCAGGGCACCGGATGCTGCGGCCCGAGCAGGCGGCGGGCAAGCTGGCAGATGATCGCCACTTCGCTTCGCACCTCCGGCCCCGGCGGCTCCAGACCGCCGCGGGACAGGTGCACCATCGACATCGAGTCCTCGACCGAGACGACCTGCTTGCGCCCGTCGATGACATCGCGGTCGGTTCGGCCCAAGGCGGGCAGGATCAGCGCGGTGCGCCCGGGCACGACATGGCTGCGGTTGAGCTTGGTGGACACCTGGACGGTCAGCGCGCAGTTGCCCAACGCCGCCTCGGTCACCGCGGTGTCCGGTGTTGCGGCGGCGAAATTGCCGCCCATGGCGAAGAACGCCCCGGCCGTCCCGTCCCGCATGGCACGGATCGCGTTGACGGTGTCATACCCGTGCCGGCGCGGGACCTCGATACCGTAACGAGAATCGAGGGCGGCCAGGAAGGACTCCGGGGCCTTCTCCCAGATGCCCATGGTCCGGTCGCCCTGGACGTTGGAATGCCCGCGGACCGGGCAGACCCCGGCGCCGGGTTTGCCGATCATGCCGCGCATCAGCAGCACGTTGGTGACCTCTCCGATGGTGGCCACCGCGTGGGTGTGCTGGGTCAGCCCCATCGCCCAGCACACGATGGTGCGCCGGGAGCCCGCCATCATCTCGGCGACCCGTCGCAGCTGTTGCTCGGCGATGCCGGTGGCCTCCAACACGGTGGTCAGATCCACCGTGCGCGCCGCAGCCGCGTACTGCTCGAAACCCAGGCAGTGCGCGTCGAGGAAATCGCGGTCGATGACGCTGCCGGGGCGGCTGTCCTCGGCCTCCAGCAGCAGCCGGGCGATCCCGCGGAACAGCGCCATGTCCCCGCCGAGACGGATCTGGACGAACTCGTCGGCGATCGCCACCCCCCGCCCGGTCACACCGGCCACCGTCTGCGGGTCGTCGAAGCGGATCAGGCCGGCCTCCGGGAGGGGATTGACGGCGATGATCCGGGCCCCGGCGGCCTTGGCCTTCTCCAGCACCGAGAGCATGCGGGGGTGGTTGGTGCCCGGGTTCTGCCCGGCGATGAGGATGAGGTCGGCGCGCTCGATGTCCTCGACGGTCACTGAGCCCTTGCCGACGCCGATCGACTCGATCAGGGCGGTACCGGAGGACTCGTGGCACATGTTGGAGCAGTCGGGCAGGTTGTTGGTACCGAAGCTGCGCACCATCAGCTGGTAGAGGAACGCCGCCTCGTTGCTGGTGCGCCCGGAGGTGTAGAACACCGCCGCGTCCGGGTCGGGCAGATCCCGCAGATGGTCGGCGATCAGCTCGTAGGCCCCGTCCCAGGTGATCGGCCGGTAGTGCTCGTCGCCGGGCCGTAGCACCATCGGGTGGGTCAGCCGGCCCTGTTGGGACAGCCAGTATTCCGGGCGGCCCGCCAGGTCGGCCACGGTGTGCCGGGCGAAGAACTCCGGGGTGAGCACCCGGCGGGTGGCCTCTTCGGCCACGGCCTTGGCGCCGTTCTCGCAGAACTCCGCCGGCTTGCGCCCGCCCGGGGTCTCCGGCCACGCGCACCCGGGGCAGTCGAAACCACTGCGCTGGTTGACCCGCGCCAGCGTGCGCAGCGTCCGCACCAGACCCATCTGCGTCAGGCTGCGCCGCATCGCCACCATCACCGCCGGTATCCCGGCGGCGGATCTGCGCGGCGGCCCGATCTCGACGGCGTGCTCGTCGCAATCGGCTCGATAGTCGCCGCTGACTTCACCGCCCGTCATGCGCCCAATCTATTCGCCCGACCTGTTCCGCACCGGCGCGGTGGGACAATTTCGCCCGTGGCTGCCCACCGCGACTCCGGGCCGCTGGCCGCCGTGGTGCTGGCCGGCGGCCAATCGCGACGGATGGGCCGCGACAAGGCCACGATGCGGCACCCGACGTGCGCGCTGAGCATGGTCGAGCACACCGTCGCCGTGCTGTCCCGGCGGTGTGCCCCGGTCTTCGTCGTCGCCGCCCCGGGCCAGGAGTTGCCGGTGCTGGATGCCGAGATAGTGCGCGACGAGGTGCGCGGGCTCGGGCCGCTGCCGGCCACCGGCCTGGGGCTGCGGACCGCGGCCGCAGCCGGATTCGAGCGCGCCTTCGTCAGCGCGGTGGACATGCCGTATCTGAGTGTCGATGTCATCGACACTCTGGCCGGCGTCGGTGACGCCGACATCGTGCTGCCCGCCGACGGCCGCGACCACTATCTGGCGGCGGTCTACCGAACGGCCCTGGCCGAGCGCATCGCCGCATTGACCGCGGCCGGGCAGCGCAGCATGCGGGCCCTGGCCGACACCGTGGTCACCCATCGCGTCGTGATGCCGCCGGCCGTGGCGCTGACCAATCTGAACCGCGAATCCGACCTGGGCCGATAGTCCGAGGGTGGGCTGGGAGGTGGCCCGCCGGTGGATGTTCAGCTGTGACCGATGTGACTCGAGTTGTCGGCGTGAACCGCTTGGTTGTGCCCCGGTTCACAAAATCGGTGTGATTCGGATCACTGGGATCGGCTTCCCGGGGGCTCCGTGAAGGGCCGGAAACGCCGCTTTGACCAGCGGATAACCGCCGATAAGGGCCTTTGTGATTGGCTCGTTATCTGAAATATATCGGCGTGTCATTGATATGACTTGCCGCAATGCGCCCCGTACCTTCGAATCCGGCCCGCGAAAAGGGCCGAAACAATTTCAGTTTAGAAACCCTGCGTGTAAGCGGGGCCGGGGAGACGGCGCGCGAAAGACGGCGTTGCCTCCGCGGGTGCCGGGATCGACCCGGCCACCCCGCCGGCGCCGCTGCCGTGCCAGAACGAGACGGCACGGCCCAGGCCCGGGCACCGGATTGCCGGAGCGCGGATCGGGCGCATGCATGGCGAAAGGAAAGATTGTTGAAGAACCTCCGCAAGACGCTCGGGATGTCCGCGATCGCCGGCGCGCTGACCGTGGCACCGATCGCACTCGGTGCCGGCACCGCCAACGCCGACAGCGTCAACTGGGACGCCATCGCGGCCTGCGAGTCGGGCGGCAACTGGGCGATCAACACCGGTAACGGCTACTACGGTGGCCTGCAGTTCTCGCCGGGCACCTGGTCGTCCAACGGTGGCAGCGGTATGCCCCACAACGCCTCCCGCTCCGAGCAGATTCGGGTTGCCGAGAACGTCCTGCGCACCCAGGGCATCGGCGCGTGGCCGAGCTGCGGCACTTTGGGCTGAGCTGGCCATCGCAAAAAGGTGGCGCCGGAGAAATCCGGCGCCACCTTTTTGTTTGTGCCGGCTCCATCCAGGCACTCCCTTCACGGATATCTCACGAAGATCACGTGACCCGGCTGTAACAACCCGTCCCCGCGCTGCGATCCACCTCACAACCGCGCACACTCGCGGCCCGCAGTCGCCGAAGGGACACCAGTGAGCATGATCCGCCGAATCCTCACCCTCGCCGCCCTCGCGCTGGGACTTGCTCTCGGCGCCGCGGCACTGGGCAGCGGGACCGCGGCGGCGGACACCGGCGTCAACTGGGACGCGATCGCCAAGTGCGAGTCGGGCGGCAATTGGGCGATCAACACCGGTAACGGCTACTACGGCGGGCTGCAGTTCTCACCGGCCACCTGGAAGTCCAACGGCGGCGCCGGGATGCCGCACCAGGCCTCCCGCGAGGAGCAGATCCGGGTCGCCGAGAACGTCCTGCGCACCCAGGGCATCGGCGCCTGGCCGAGCTGCGGCTCCGCCGGCGGCGCCCCCACCTTCTCCACCGCGGTCTTCACCGA
>JAGQTQ010000008.1 GCA_020438905.1 Mycobacterium sp. | reverse complement strand
TGCAGATCTGCCCGGTCGGCGCGCTCACCGGTGCCGCCTACCGCTTCCGGGCCCGCCCCTTCGACCTGGTGTCCTCCCCCAGCGTCTGCGAGCACTGCGCCTCGGGTTGCGCGCAGCGCACCGATCACCGCCGCGGTGTGGTGCTGCGGCGGCTGGCCGGCGACGACCCCGAAGTCAACGAGGAGTGGAACTGCGATAAGGGCCGCTGGGCCTTCGCCTATACCCGGGTGGGCGATCGCATCGACACCCCGATGGTCCGCGACGACGACGGCACCCTGCGCCCGGCCTCCTGGTCGGAGGCCCTCACCCGGGCGGCGACCGGGCTGACCAACGCCCGAGCCGGGGTGCTCGTGGGCGGCCGGGTAACGAACGAGGACGCCTACGCCTACGCCAAGTTCGCCCGAATGGCGCTGCGCACCAACGATATCGACTTCCGCTCACGCCCACACTCCGACGAGGAGACGCAGTTCCTCACCCACACCGCGAGCGGTCCGACGACGTTGACCTACGACGACCTGGAGAATGCACGGGCCGTGGTGCTCGCCGGGTTCGAGCCCGAGGAGGAGTCGCCGATCGTCTTCCTGCGGCTGCGCAAGGCGGTCCGCCGGCGCGGCCTGCCGGTGGTGACCCTCGCACCGTTCACCTCGCGCGGGGCTGCCAAACTATCCGCCCGGCTGGTTCCCGTCGCTCCCGGCGGCGAGGCGGCGGCACTGTCCGAACTGGCCGAACAGATGCCCGAGGGCACCGTCATCCTGGCCGGAGAACGGTTGGCCACCAGCCCCGGTGCGCTCTCGGTGGCGGCCCGGGCCGGGGTAAGGCTGGCCTGGATCCCGCGCCGCGCCGGCGAACCCGGGGCGCTGGCGGCCGGCTGCCTGCCGACCCTGCTTCCCGGCGGCCGTCCGGTGGCCGATCCCCTTGCGCGACAACAGATCAGCGCCGCCTGGAAGTGCACCGACCTGCCGGATCAGCCGGGTCGCGACACCGCCGCGATCCTGGCCGCCGCCGCAAGCGGCGAACTCGACGCCCTGCTGATCGGCGGAGTCGAGCCCAATGACCTCGCCGATCCGCGGGGCGCGCTGGCCGCCGTAGAGGCCGCCGGCTTCGTCGTAAGCCTGGAGGTCCGCCGGTCGGCGATCACTGAACGGGCCGACGTCGTCATCCCGGTGGCACCAGTCGCCGAGAAATCGGGCTCGTTCACGAACTGGGAAGGCCGGGTGCGTCCCTTCGGCGCGGCGCTGGACTCCAACTCCGCCCCCGACCTGCGCGTGTTGCACACCCTGGCGAAAGATCTGGGCGTCGACCTGGGTCTGCCCACCCCCGAGAAGGCCCGCGCCGAGACGGCGGCGATGGGCGTCTGGGACGGGGATCGGCCGGCCGCCCCCGATATCAAGCCGACAGCGCTCCCCGCTCCGCAGCCCGGCGAGGCGATCCTGGCCGGCTGGCGGATGCTGTTGGACCGCGGCCGGTTGCAGGACGGCGAACCGCATCTGGCCGGCACCGCCCATCCCGCGGTGGCGCGGATCTCGGTGGCGACGGCAACCGCGATCGGCGCCCGGGACGGTGGGATGCTGACGGTGGCCAGCGACCACGGGGCGATCAGCCTGCCGTTGGCGGTCACCGAGATGCTCGACGGAGTGGTCTGGCTGCCGCTGAACTCATCAGGGTCAGCGGTGCACGAGGATCTGCGCGTCACGGCAGGGGCGGTCGTCCGCATCGAGGCGGGAGGACTCCCATGACGTATCCGGATCCCACCGTGTTCGGGCTGGACCCGTGGTGGCTGATCGTGGTCAAGGCCGTCGGCGTCTTCGCCTTCCTATTGCTGACCGTGCTGGTGGCGATCCTCGCCGAACGGAAGCTGCTGGGCCGCATGCAGATGCGCTACGGCCCCAACCGGGTGGGCCCGCTGGGACTGCTGCAGTCGGCCGCCGACGGTATCAAACTGGCGCTCAAGGAGGGCCTGGTTCCGGCGGGGGTGGACAAACCGATCTACCTTCTGGCGCCGGTCATCTCGGTGTTCTGCGCGATCATGGCCTTCGCCGTCATCCCGCTCGGACCGGTGGTGTCGATCTTCGGTCACCGGACCCCGCTGCAGTTGACCGACCTGCCGGTCGGGGTGCTCTACATCCTGGCGATCACCTCGATCGGGGTGTACGGAATCGTGCTGGCGGGCTGGGCATCCGGGTCCACCTACCCGCTGCTGGGCGGCCTGCGCTCCAGCGCCCAGGTGGTCTCCTACGAGATCGCGATGGCGCTGTGCTTCGCGGCGGTCTTCCTGTACTCGGGCACCATGTCCACCTCGGGGATCGTCGCCGGCCAGACCCAGACCTGGTACGTCTTCCTGCTGCTGCCGTCCTTCGCGATCTACCTCACCGCGATGGTGGGTGAGACCAACCGGGCGCCGTTCGACCTGCCCGAGGCCGAGGGCGAACTCGTCGGCGGCTTCCACACCGAGTACTCCTCGCTGAAGTTCGCGATGTTCTTCCTCGCCGAGTACGTCAACATGGCCACCGTCGCCGCGCTGGCCAGCACCCTGTTCCTCGGCGGCTGGCGGGCGCCCTGGCCGATCAGCCTGATCGGCGCCGCCAACACCGGGTGGTGGCCGCTGCTGTGGTTCGTCGCCAAGGTGTGGCTGTTCCTGTTCCTGTTCATGTGGCTGCGCGCGACGCTGCCGCGCCTGCGTTATGACCAGTTCATGGCGCTGGGCTGGAAGCTGCTGATCCCGGTGTCGCTGCTGTGGATCCTGATCGTCGCCGTCCTGCGCACCACCCACACCGACGGCGTCATCCCCAACCTGCTGGCCGCCGCGGCACTGCTCAGCGCGCTGATAGGCATCAACGCTTTGCGGCGCAGGCGAATCGAGGCCCGGAAACCGCCGGCACCGCCACCCGCCGGCTCGTTCCCGGTCCCCCCGCTGCCGAGGCCGAAGGAGGCCGCCCGTGGGTAAGTTCCTCGACGCCGTCGCCGGGTTCCGGGTGACCTTCTCGACGATGTTCAAAAAGCCCATCACCGAGCAGTATCCGGAGCAACCCGGGCCGACGGCACCGCGCTACCACGGCCGCCACCAGCTCAACCGGTATCCCGACGGGCTGGAGAAGTGCATCGGCTGCGAGCTGTGCGCCTGGGCCTGCCCGGCCGACGCGATCTACGTCGAGGGCGCCGACAACACCGAGGAACAACGCTTCTCCCCCGGCGAACGGTACGGCCGGGTCTACCAGATCAACTACCTGCGCTGCATCGGCTGCGGGCTGTGCATCGAGGCCTGCCCCACCCGAGCGCTGACCATGACCGCCGACTACGAGATGGCCGACGACAACCGCGGTGACCTGATCTACGGCAAGGACAAACTGCTGGCCCCGCTGCAGCCCGGGATGCAGGCCCCGCCGCACCCGATGTCACCCGGGATGACCGATGACGACTACTACCTTGGTCGAGTTAGACCGGCCGACGACACGGAGGTGAACCGGTGAACGCCGAGGCGGTCGCCTTCTGGGTGCTCGGCACGGTCGCGGTGATCGGCGCCCTGGCGGTGGTGGCCGCACCCAAGGCGGTGTATTCGGCGCTCGCCCTGGCGACGACGATGATCTCGCTGGCGATCCTCTACGTGACCCTGGACGCCCCCTTCCTCGGCGTCGTACAGGTCGTGGTCTACACCGGCGCGGTGATGATGCTGTTCCTTTTCGTGCTGATGCTCATCGGCGTCGACTCCGCACAGTCGCTGGTGGAGACCATCCGCGGCCAGCGGGTCGCCGCCCTGCTGGCCGGGCTCGGGTTCGGCCTGCTGCTGATCGCCGGTATCGGCAGCGCGACGACCACGGGGTTCACCGGGCTTCAGGCGGCCAACGAGGGCGGCAACGTGCAGGGCCTGGCCGAGCTGATCTTCACCCGCAACCTGTGGGCCTTCGAACTGACCAGCGCCCTGCTGATCACCGCCGCCCTCGGCGCGATGGTGCTGGCCCACCGCGAGCGTTTCGAACGCCGCAAGACCCAGCGCGAGATGGCCGTCGAACGGTTCCGCGACGGCAGCCGGGCCACCCCGCTGCCCAACCCGGGCGTCTACGCCCGGCACAACGCCGTGGACACCCCGGCCCGGCTGCCCGACGGGTCCGACGAGCAGACGTCGGTCAACGCGACCCTGCGGGAGCCCCGATGAACCCGCACAACTACCTGTACCTCTCGGCGCTGCTGTTCACCATCGGCGCCGCCGGGGTGCTGCTGCGGCGCAACGCCATCGTCATGTTCATGTGCGTCGAACTGATGCTCAACGCCGCCAACCTCGCCTTCGTCACCTTCGCCCGCATGCACGGTGAACTGGAGGGCCAGGCGGTGGCCTTCTTCACCATGGTCGTCGCTGCCTGCGAGGTGGTCGTCGGCCTGGCCATCATCGTCGCCATCTTCCGCACCCGTCGCAACGCCGACGTGGACGAGTCCCACCTGCTGCGGAACTGAGGCGGACATGACGACACTGCTGTGGCTGACCATCGCGCTGCCCCTGGCCGGCGCGACGGTGCTGCTACTCGGCGGGCGCGCCACCAACGTGTGGGGACACCTGCTGGCCTGCGCCATGGTGATCGCATCCTTCGTCTGCGGGGCGGCGCTGTTCGCCCATCTGCTCGGCCTGCCCGCCGCGGACCGGGTGGTGCACGAAACCCTGTTCTCCTGGGTGCCGGTGGGTGTGCTGCGGGTCGACTTCGGCCTGCAGTTCGACGCGCTCTCAGCGTGTTTCGTACTGCTGATCACCGGTGTCGGGGCACTGATCCACGTCTACTCGATCGGCTACATGGCCCACGACCCGGATCGCCGGCGCTTCTTCGCCTACCTGAACCTGTTCGTGGCCGCGATGCTGCTGCTGGTGCTGGCCGACAACTACCTCGGCCTGTACGCCGGCTGGGAGGGCGTCGGCCTGGCCTCCTATCTGCTGATCGGCTTCTGGTCGGCCAAGCCCAGCGCCGCCACCGCCGCCAAGAAGGCCTTCGTGGTCAACCGGGTCGGCGACATGGGCCTGGCCATCGCCCTGATGGTCATGGTCGCCACGGTCGGCTCGGTCGGCTTCGCCCCGGTTTTCGACGCCGCGCCGCGGATGAGCGAGGGCGCGCTGACCGCCATCGGCCTGCTGCTGCTGCTCGGAGCGTGCGGCAAGAGCGCCCAGGTGCCCCTGCAGTCCTGGCTCGGCGACGCCATGGAGGGCCCGACGCCGGTGTCCGCGCTGATCCACGCGGCCACCATGGTGACCGCCGGGGTGTACCTGATCGTGCGTTCCGGGCCGGTGTTCAACCTCGCCCCGGCCGCCCAGACCGCGGTCGTGATCGTCGGCGCGGTCACCCTGCTGTTCGGCGCCATCATCGGCTGCGCCAAGGACGACATCAAGAAGGCGCTGGCCGCCTCAACCATGAGCCAGATCGGCTACATGGTGCTGGCCGCCGGGCTCGGCCCGGCCGGCTACGCGGTGGCGATCCTGCACCTGCTCACCCACGGATTCTTCAAGGCCGGGCTGTTCCTCGGCGCCGGCTCGGTGATGCACGCGATGAGCGACGAGACCGATATGCGCCGCTACGGCGAACTGCGCGCGGTGCTGCCCATCACCTTCGTCACCTTCGGGCTGGGTTACCTGGCCATCATCGGGGTGCCGCCGTTCGCCGGCTTCTTCTCCAAGGACGCCATCATCGAGGCGGCCTTCAACGCCGGCGGACTGCGCGGCGTGCTGCTGGGCGGTGCCACCCTGCTCGGCGCGGCGATCACCGCCTATTACATGACCCGGGTGATGCTGCTGACCTTCTTCGGCACCGCGCGCTGGACCGCCAAGATCGCCGACAAGTACCCGCACGAGTCCCCGCCGGTGATGACCGCACCGATGATCGTGCTGGCCATCGGATCGGTCGGTGCCGGCGCGGTGCTCGCCTTGGGACACACCCTGGCGCGCTGGCTGGAACCGGTGGTCGGAACCCACGAAGCCCACCACGCCGTACCGGCCTGGGTGACCACCGTCGCCGCCCTGACCGCCGTGGCGGTGGGCGTGGGAATCGCCTACCGGCAGTACGCCAACCGCAGGGTGCCGCAGACCGCCCCGCAGGACGTCTCGGCGCTGACCGTGGCCGCCCGGCGCGACCTCTACGGCGACGCGGTCAACGAGGCGGT
>JAGQTQ010000181.1 GCA_020438905.1 Mycobacterium sp. | reverse complement strand
CGATGGGGCTGGCCTGGCCAGCGTTGGCGGTAATCCTTCGTCAGCGCGCGCAGGAGCGCGCTCGAACAGTCTACGAGACTAACAGTTACGTCAGGCCGGGCGGGAATCCACTCCGCTCCGGCGCCGTGTGCCACCTGCTGGTTCAATCACCTGGGTAACGGCGAACACGGAGGTGAGATGACCCGCACCGAGGACGACACCTGGGATCTGGCCTCCAGCGTGGGCATGACGGCCACCATGGTGGCCGCCGCACGGGCCCTGGCCACCCGCGACGATCGCCGGCTGATCGACGACCCGTTCGCCGAACCGCTGGTGCGCGCGGTGGGCATCGGGTTCTTCACCGACCTGCTCGACGGCCGGATCGACGCCTCGGCGCTCGGCGACTCCGGCCCGGAGCGGCTACGGGCCATGGTCGCCGGGATGGCCATGCGAACCCGGTTCTTCGACGACCACTTCACCCGGGCCGGCGAGGCCGGGATCACCCAGGCGGTCATCCTCGCCTCCGGACTGGATTCCCGGGCCTACCGGCTGGCCTGGCCGCCGCGGGCGGTGGTCTACGAGGTCGACCGGCCCGCCGTCGTCGAGTTCAAGGCCGCCACGCTGGCCGGACTCGGCGCCCGGCCGACGGCGCAGGTGCGCACCGTGGGCCTGGATCTGCGCGGCGACTGGCCGGGGGCGCTGCAGGACGTCGGCTTCGACCCGGCGCTGCCGACCGCCTGGCTGGCCGAGGGTCTGCTGATCTACCTGCCACCGGAGGCCCAGGACCGGCTCATGGAGACGATCACCGCGCTCAGCGCCCCGGGCAGCGCTGTGGCGACCGAATACGTGCCGGGGATCGTGGACTTCGACGCCGCCCGGGCGCGGGAGCTGACGGCCAACCTGCGCGAGCGCGGCCTGCAGCTGGACATGGCATCGCTGATCTATCCCGGACCGCGGACCAACGTCGTGGACCACCTGGGCGCCCTGGGCTGGCGGGTCACCGGGACACCGGACGCCGAATTGTTCGCCGGCGCCGGTGTGGCTGCGCCGGAACGCGGCGACGACGACCCGCTCGGCGAGATCGTCTACGTCCGCGCCACCCGCTGACTCAGAACCGCACCTCGCCCGTCCAGAGGGCACCGGTCCAGAGTGCACTGGCCCGGCTCGACGGGCTCTGGTCCAACAGGCCGCTCACCGCCCCGGCGAACAGGGCCACGGCGGCCTCCGGTAGCGACGCGGCCGCCGGCTGCGAGGACTCCCGGGGCCGCAGGAAGTCCCGCAGCGACGATCCCGGGTAGCCGGCCAGCCGGACCTCGGCGTCGGCGTCCAGACCCGCGAGCACCTTGGCCCTGCGCACTGCGGTCCGCAGCCCGCCCAGCTCGTCGACCAGGCCGCGTTCGAGGGCATCCGCACCGGTCCACACCCGGCCCCGGGCGACCTCCTCGACCTGCTCCACCGACATCTTGCGCGCCTGCGCGACGCGGGAGACGAAGTCGTCGTAGAACAGATCCGCCTCGGCCTCGACCATGGCCTGCTGCTGCGGGGTGAACGGCGTGTTGGCCGACCACGCGTCGGCATTGGCGTTGGTGCGCACGGTGTCCGAGCCCACGCCCAGGCGCTCCTTGAGTTCGCGGGCCACCAGCTTGCCGGTGATCACCCCGATCGAGCCGGTGATGGTGCCCGGATTGGCCACGATCGCATCGGCGGACATCGACACGTAGTAGCCGCCGGAGGCGGCGACCGCGCCCATCGAGGCCACCACCGGCTTGCCTGCCTCGCGGAGGCGGCACACCTCCCGCCAGATGGTCTCCGAGCCGGTGATCGACCCGCCGGGGCTCTCGACGCGCAGCACCACCGCCTTGACGTCGTCGTCGGCGGCGGCCTCGCGCAGGGCCGCGGCGATGGTGTCCGCGCCGGCGCCGGAGCGCGACAGCGGCAGCAGTTGCGGCCCGCCCCGGCCGCTGACGATCGGCCCGGCCAAGCTGACCACCGCGATGGTCGGATCTGCCTTCCGGCCGGGCAGCGACGGGC
>JAGQTQ010000180.1 GCA_020438905.1 Mycobacterium sp. | reverse complement strand
ACGGCACCGTTCTGGACGCCTGGTTCCCCGAGCCCGAACTGGGCGCCTACAGCCCGTCCGGCACCACCCGCATCGCCCCCGACGACGTTCCCGACGAACTGGCCGCGCTGTGCGGCCCGGACGCCGACCGCGGTGTGCAGATCGTGGCGATCCGCACCGTGGCGGTGCTCGCCGAGAAGCCCGTCGACACCTATGACGCCTACCTGCGGCTGCATCTGATCTCGCACCGGCTGGTCGAGCCGCACGGTGTCAATCTCGAGGGTGTGTTCGGCGCGCTGACCAACGTGGTGTGGACCAATTACGGTCCGTGCCGGATCGAAGGATTCGAGTCGGTCCGGCTGCGTCTGCGCCGCCGCGGGCCGGTCACCGTCTACGGGGTCGACAAGTTCCCCCGGATGGTCGACTACGTGGTGCCGGAGGGCGTGCGCATCGCCGACGCCGATCGGGTGCGTCTGGGCGCACACCTGGCCCCCGGAACCACCGTCATGCACGAGGGCTTCGTCAACTTCAACGCCGGCACCCTGGGCGCCTCGATGGTGGAGGGCCGCATCTCGGCGGGCGTGGTGGTCGGCGACGGCACCGACGTCGGGGGCGGGGCCTCCATCATGGGCACGCTGTCCGGCGGCGGCACCGAGGTGATCTCGGTGGGCAGGCGCTGTCTGCTGGGCGCCAATTCGGGCCTGGGCATCTCCCTGGGCGACGACTGCGTCATCGAGGCGGGCCTGTACGTGACCGCGGGGACCAAGGTGACCACCGCCGACGGCGCCACGGTGAAGGCCAGCGCTCTCTCCGGCGCCAACAACCTTCTGTTCCGGCGCAATTCGGTGACCGGAGCGGTCGAGGTGGTCAACCGTGACGGCAAGGGCATCACCCTCAACGAGGCACTGCACGCCAACTGATCCCTGCGCCACCGTGCGCGCAGAGCCCGCTACAGCGGCGTGTCGACGCACCGACACGCACGCTCGCGCCGCCCTGCAGGCCCAGCCGCGGCTACATCAGCTCCTTCTTGACCACCTTGCCCATCGCGTTGCGCGGCAGGGACTGGACCAGGCGCACCTCACGGGGCCGCTTGTGCACCGAAAGCTGTCCGGCCACGTAGTCGATGAGTTCCGCGGGGCCGGCCTCCCCCACGACGAAGGCGACGATCCGCTGCCCCAGATCCTCGTCCGGAAGCCCCACCACGGCGGCCTCGGCCACCCCGGGATGGCCCAACAGGGCCGTCTCGATCTCCCCCGCGCCGATCCGGTAGCCGCCGGACTTGATCAGATCCACCGACTCGCGCCCGACGATGCGGTGCATGCCGGCGGAGTCGATCACCGCGGCGTCGCCGGTGCGGTACCAACCCCCCGGATCGAACGCCGCGGCGGTGGCCTGGGGCCGGTTGAGATAGCCGTCGAAAACCGTGGGGGTGCGGACCTGAAGGCTGCCGATGGTCTCACCGTCGTGGGGAACCGGTGATCCGTCCTCGTCCACCAGGCGGGTCGTCATCCCCGGCAGGGGCAGACCCACCCAGCCCGGACGGCGTTCACCGTCGGCCCGGGTGCTGACGGTGATCAGCGTTTCGGTGCATCCGTAGCGTTCCACCGGGTGGTGTCCGGTCAGTTCGGACAGCCGCTCGAAGACGGGCACCGGCAGCGCGGCGCTTCCGGAGACCAGCAGGCGCGCCCCGGCCAGCGCGCGCGCCGACCCCGGGTCGGCGACCAGCCGCGACCACACCGTCGGCACCCCGAAGTACAGTGTGCCGCCGGCGGCCGCGTAGGCCTGCGGGTCCGGCCGCCCGGTGTGGACGAAGCGGTTGCCCATCCGCAGCGAGCCCAGCAGGCCCAGCACCAGTCCGTGCACGTGAAACAGCGGCAGGCCGTGGACCAGGGTGTCCTCGGCACTCCACTGCCAGGCGTGGGCCAGCGCGTCGAGATCGGCCTCGACCGCGGCGCGGCTGATCACCGCGCCCTTCGGCGCTCCGGTGGTCCCGGAGGTGTAGACGACCATGGCGGTGTCCTGCGGGCCCGGTTCGGGGTAACGGTGCCAGGACCGGGCGTGCAACCGAACCGGCACGTGGGGCAGGTTCGCGAGATCCGCCGGAGCCTCGCCCAACCAGGCCTGGGCACCGGAATCGGTCAGGATGTGAGCCCGTTCGGCGATGCCGACGTCAGCGGGCACCGGAACGAACGGCACTCCCGCGATCAGACAGCCGACGACCGCGAGCACCGTGGCCGCGGTGGGCGTGGCCAGAATCGCCACGCGCTCGGCCCCGCCGACACGCTCGGCCACCGACGTGCCCGCACCAACCAGGTCGCTGCGCGAGAGGGTGGCCCCGCCGATGCGCACCGCGTCGGCGAGATCGGCACCGGCCGCGACCGCGGCGGGGTTCAAGGAGGCCAGCAGCACCTGAGCGAGGCTACCGTCACACCGGCGCGCCGTGTTGCAGATGCGACAGGTGAGGTTTGCGGACGGCTACCCTCGGCGTATGTGGTCAGCGCAGAGCATCGGCGGGACGGTCCTCGCCGCCACCGCCGTAGCCGCCGCGGGCATAGCCGCCGCGCCGCCGGCCAGCGCTGGGCTGCAGACCTGGAGCGGCCGCTGGGAGATGGTCAACTACGCCTCTCAGAAGGCGGGGACCAGCCCGGCCAGCCGTCAGTGGGAGGGCGACTACGGCGGCGTCTTCAACGTCTCCACCGACTGTTCGAAGGGACGGTGCGTGGCCACCGCCGCCGGCGGCCCGAAACCGTCGAACAGAACCATTCCACAGCCCTTCCGGTTCACCTGGAGCGGCTCGAACTGGACGACCAGCTTCGACTGGACCTGGAACTGTCACCTCGGCGACGGCCCGCACAAGCTGCTCAGCCCCGCGACGTCATGGGTGTTCTACGAGCCCCAGCCGGACGGTTCCCTGACCGGAAGCTGGCACACCGACATCGCGTCCGGTCCGTGCCGCGGCAGCGTCGTCATGCCCATCGCCGCGTTCCCGCGCTAGGCGTTCCCGCCATGAGGTCCCTACTCCACCGCATCGCCCTCCCGTTGCTCCTCGTAGCGGCGCTGAGCGTCGCGGCGGCTGTGTCCCCGGCGGTCTCCCAGGCCGCTCCCCAACCCTGGAACGGCCGCTACCAGATGCTGACCTACGCCTCCCAGAAGGCGGGCACCAGCCCGGCCGCCCGCCAGAAGGAAGGCGATTTCGGCGCCGCCTTCACCCTCGCCACCACGTGCTCGGTGAACCGCTGTGTGGCGACCGTGGTCGATGGTCCGCGCCCGGGCAACCCCACCGTGCCCTGGCCCACCCGCTACACCTGGAACGGCTCGGAGTGGACCACCAGCTACGACTGGCTGTGGGACTGCTTCCTGGGCAACGGCAACCAGAAACAATGGGCGCGGGCGACCTCCTGGGCCTACTACCAGCCACAGCCGGACGGGTCGCTGCGCGGCACCTGGCACACCGACATCGCCGAGGGCGCCTGCCGGGGAAGTGTGGTCATGCCGGTGGCGGCGTTACCGGCCTGAAAACCGGCCTGGAATAATTCTCTTCCAATTCGGTAACGCTGTGATCTGTGTTACCGATGAGACATGCAGTCGTGCCAACTCTCTTTCCTAGGAGCCGCCGTGAAGGTTCTCAATCGTGTTCTGCTGGCACTGGCTGCCTTGTTGGCGGGCCTGTTCGCCGGTACCGGGACGGCCTCGGCGGAACTGGACAACCAGATGAGCCTGGTCGACGGCGGTG
>JAGQTQ010000064.1 GCA_020438905.1 Mycobacterium sp. | reverse complement strand
AGATCTACAGCTACGAGAGCCCGAATCTCTGGACCAGTGTGGTGGTCTGACCCTCCGGCCCGGTCGAGCGTGCGCGCACTGCACGCTCGGCCGGCGTGTCGGCGTACCGACGCGCACGCTCGCGCCCGGAAAGACGCGCCTACTCGTGGTCGTGACGGCGTGACACCGCCGCAGCGACCGCACCGCCGACCGCGCCGATCGCCAGCGCCGAGGGCACACCGATCTTGGCCGCTTTGCGGGCGGTGCGGAAATCGCGGATCTCCCAACCTCTTTGGCGGGCGACGTCGCGCAGATCGGAGTCCGGGTTGACCGCCACCGCGGTGCCCACCAGCGAGAGCATCGGCACGTCGTTGATGCTGTCGGAGTAGGCGGTGCAGCGTTTGAGGTTCAGGCCCTCCCGGGCCGCCAGCGCCCGCACCGCGTGCGCCTTGCCCAGCCCGTGCAGGATGTCGCCGACCAGCCGTCCGGTGAACACCCCGTCGACCGACTCCGCCACGGTGCCCATCGCCCCGGTGAACCCGAGACGCCGGGCGATCACCTCGGCCAGCTCGTAGGGCGTGGCGGTCACCAGCCACACCTGCTGGCCGGCGTCCAGATGCATCTGGGCCAGTGCCCGGGTGCCCGGCCAGATCTTGTCGGCGATGATCTCGTCGTAGATCTCCTCGCCCAGCTCCGACAGCTCGGTGGTGGTGCGCCCTTCGATGAAGGACAGCGCCTTGCGCCGGCCCTCGGCGACGTCGTCGCTGTTCTCCTTACCGGTCAGCTGGAACTTGGCCTGGGCGTAGAGGAACTTCCAGACCTCGCTGTAGCGGAAGTACTTGCGCGCGGCCAGGCCGCGGCCGAAGTGCACCAGCGACGAGCCCTGCACCAGGGTGTTGTCGACGTCGAAGAAGGCCGCCGCGGTGAGGTCGACCGGTGGCGGCACCGGGTCCGGGCACGACTCGACCAGGCCCTCGACGGCGCGCTCGGCACTGGCGTCGCCGGCGAGCACCTGCTCATCCTCGGGGGAACCCATGCCCAACAGATTATCCGGCCGGATGCGACACTGGCCCCGATGAACCGGCCACATGTGCAGTTACTCACCCGTGCGGGCTGCGGCTTATGCCAGGGGGTTCACGACCGCCTGGTGCGGTTGGCCGCCGAACTGGACTTCGAGCTGTCCAGCGTCGACGTCGACGCCGCGGCGGCCGCCGGCGACTCCGCGCTGCGCGCCGAGTACGGCGATCGGCTGCCCGTCGTGCTGCTCGACGGCCGCGAGCACAGCTACTGGGACATCGACGAGCAGCGGTTGCGGGCCGACATCACGAGACGGTGACGGCCCAGTTTGATCGGGCTGCAATTTGATCAGGCCGCTGCGAAGCGTTTACCGTTTCCAGTAGTTTCACTCCCGGAGCACTGTTAACAGTCCTTAAACACCCGTTCGAGGGAGCCATCGAGGTGGTCGTGTCGTGAGCGTCCTGCTTTTCGGGGTGTCTCACCGCAGCGCGCCGGTCTCGGTTCTCGAGCAACTCTCCACCGATGACGCCGATCAGGCGAAACTGGTCCAGGAGCTGCTGCAGTCGCCGCTGGTGACCGAGGCGATGATGCTGTCGACCTGCAACCGGGTCGAGGTCTACGCCGTTGTCGAAGCCTTCCACGGCGGGCTGTCCGCGATCGGTCAGGTTCTCGCCGATCACTCCGGGCTGTCGATGGGCGATCTGACCAAGCACGCCTACGTGCGCTATAGCGAGGCCGCCGTGGAGCATCTCTTCGCGGTGGCCAGCGGCCTGGACAGCGCGGTGGTCGGCGAGCAGCAGATCCTCGGTCAGGTTCGCCGGGCCTACGCCACCGCCGAGTGCAACCGGACCGTCGGACGCGCACTGCACGATCTGTCCCAACGGGCGCTGGCGGTCGGTAAGCGGGTTCACGCCGAGACCTCGATCGACGCCGCCGGCGCCAGCGTGGTGTCGGTCGCGCTGCACGTGGCCGCCGAGCGGCTCTACCGCCCCGAAATGGGGCCGTCCTACACCGCTCTGGAGGGCCGCACCGCCACCGTGATCGGGGCCGGCTCGATGGGGGCGCTCACCGCCGCGCATCTGGTGCGGGCCGGTATCGGCCGGGTCAACGTCGTCAACCGTTCGCTGCCGCGGGCGCAGCGGCTGGCCGGCAACATCGCCGAGCAGGGGGTGGGTGCCCAGGCGATGACGCTGGACGATCTGGCGATCGCGGTAGCCGGCTCCGATCTGGTGGTCAGTTGCACAGGGGCGGTGCGTCCGGTGCTGACGCTGGCCGACGTGCACCACGCCCTGGCCGCCGTGCGGCGCGACGAGGACGCCGAACCCCTGGTGCTGTGCGATCTGGGCATGCCCCGCGATATCGACCCCGCCGTGGCCGGGTTGCCCGGCGTCTCGGTGGTCGATATGGAACGGGTGCAGCGTGAACCCTCGGCGCGGGCCGCCGCAGCCGACGCCGAGGCCGCCCGGCGTATCGTCGCCGCGGAAGTCGCGGCATACCTGGCCAGCCAGCGGGTGGCCGAGGTCACCCCGACCGTGACCGCGCTGCGCCAGCGCGCCGCCGAGGTGGTTCAGGCGGAGTTGCTGAGGCTGGACAATCGGGTGCCCGGCCTCGACGCCGCCCACCGCCAGGAGGTCGTCCGCACCGTTCGCCGGGTCGTCGACAAACTCCTGCACGCCCCCACGGTTCGGGTCAAACAACTGGCCGGGGCGCCCGGCGCCGACAGCTACGCCGAAGCGCTGCGCGAACTCTTCGAGCTCGACCCGCAGGCCGTCGATGCCGTCGCTGCCGGTGAAATCGCCCTGCCCGCAACGGAATCCGACGCTTGATCCGGATCGGTACCCGCGGCAGCCTGCTCGCCACCACCCAGGCTGGAACCATCCGGGATCAGTTGATTGCGCGCGGTCACGCGGCCGAACTCGTCATCGTCAAGACCGCGGGCGACGAGTCGGCCAAACCGGTCGCCGAGATCGGCGTCGGGGTGTTCACCGCGGCTTTGCGGGAGGCGATCGCATCCGGTGCGGTCGACATGGCCGTGCACTCCTACAAGGACCTGCCCACCGCCGCCGACGATCGGTTCGTCATCGCCGCGATTCCGCCCAGGGCGGACGCCCGCGACGCACTGGTGGCCCGGGACGGCCTGGTGCTGGGGGAGTTGCCCACCGGATCGGTCATCGGCACCTCGTCGGTGCGCCGGGCGGCACAGCTTAGAGCACTGGGTCTCGGTTTGGAAATCCGCCCCCTACGAGGCAACCTTGACACCAGGTTGAACAGGGTAAGCAGCGGTGATCTCGACGCCATCGTCGTCGCCCGGGCAGGTCTGGCCCGTCTGGGACGACTCGGTGATGTCACCGAGACGCTGGAGCCGGTCCAGATGGTCCCGGCCCCGGCTCAAGGAGCGCTGGCGGTGGAATGCCGCTCCGGCGACACCGCGCTTGCGGCGCTGTTGGCGGAGTTGGACGACTTCGACACCCGCGCCGCGGTCACCGCCGAGCGAGTCCTGCTGGCCGACCTGGAAGCGGGTTGTTCCGCACCGGTGGGCGCGATCGCTGAGGTGGTCGAGTCCATTGATGACGACGGCCGTGTCTTCGAGGAGCTGTCGCTGCGCGCATGCGTGGCGGCGGCAGACGGATCCGACGTGATCCGTGCGTCCGGTATCGGCACACCCGGCCGGGCCGCAGAGCTGGGGCTCGCGGTCGCCGCGGAGTTGTTCGAACTCGGTGCGCGCGAGGTCATGTCCACAGAGCGGGAGTAACCGCGAACAGCGGTAGAGCGGGAGTGAGCATGGGCGGTCACCCGAGGGGACGCAAGGTCAAGCCGGGAAGTATCACGTTCGTGGGATCGGGCCCCGGCGACCCCGGGTTGCTGACCACCCGCGCCAGGGCCGTACTGGCCAACGCGGCCTGCGTCTTCACCGACCCGGACGTGCCCGAGGCCGTGCTCAAGCTCGTCGGCACCGACCTGCCGCCCGCCGCCGGACCGGCGCCCCAGCGCCCGGCCGCCCCCGGCGAGGACCAGACCGCCCCGCCGGTGGTCTCGGTCGGCCCCGATGTCCGGCCTGCGCTCGGCGAGCCGGCCGAGGTGGCCAAGACCCTGGTCGCCGAGGCCAAGACCGGGGCCGACGTGGTTCGCCTGGTCGCCGGCGATCCGATGTCGGTCGACGCGGTGATCACCGAGGTCAACGCGGTGTCGCGGTCGAACCTGACGTTCGAGATCGTGCCCGGACTGCCGGCCACCGTGGCCGTGCCCACCTATGCCGGGCTTCCGCTGGGCTCCACCCACACCGTCGCCGATGTGCGCGGCGAGGTGGACTGGGCCGCCCTGGCCGCCGCGCCGGGCCCGCTGATCCTGTCGGCGACCGCCTCGCACCTGGCCGACGCCGCCCGCACGCTGATCGAGTACGGCCTGGCCGAGTCGACGCCGTGCGTGGTGAGCGCCCAGGGCACCACCTGCGCGCAGCGTTCGGTCGAAACCACCCTGCAGGGGCTGACCGACCGCAACCCGCCGGGGACCGGTGATCCGGCCGGTCCGTTGGCCGGTCCGCTGGTGGTGACCATCGGTCGCACCGTCGCCGCCCGGGCCAAGCTGAACTGGTGGGAGAGCCGTGCCCTCTACGGCTGGACGGTCCTGGTTCCGCGCACCAAGGAACAGGCCGGCGAGATGAGCGAGCGCCTGATCGGCCACGGCGCCCTGCCGGTCGAGGTGCCGACCATCGCCGTCGAGCCGCCGCGCAGCCCGGCTCAGATGGAGCGTGCCGTCAAGGGTCTGGTCGACGGCCGCTACCAGTGGGTGGTGTTCACCTCCACCAATGCGGTGCGCGCGGTGTGGGAGAAGTTCGGCGAGTTCGGTCTGGACGCCCGGGCGTTCTCCGGGGTCAAGATCGCCTGCGTCGGTGAAGCCACCGCCGACCGGGTGCGTGCATTCGGCATCAGCCCCGAACTGGTGCCCGCCGGCGAACAGTCCTCACTCGGTCTGCTCGACGACTTCCCGGACTACGACAGCGTTTTCGACCCGGTCAACCGGGTGCTGCTGCCGCGGGCCGATATCGCCACCGAGACCCTGGCCGAGGGTCTGCGGGAGCGTGGCTGGGAGATCGAGGACGTCACCGCCTACCGCACCGTGCGAGCGGCGCCGCCGCCGGCCGAGACCCGGGAGATGATCAAGACCGGCGGGTTCGACGCGGTCTGCTTCACCTCGTCTTCGACGGTCCGCAACCTGGTCGGTATCGCCGGCAAGCCGCATGCGCGCACCATCGTCGCCTGCATCGGTCCCAAGACCGCCGAGACCGCGGCCGAGTTCGGGTTGCGGGTCGACGTTCAGCCGGAGACCGCGGCCATCGGGCCGCTCGTCGACGCGCTGGCCGAGCACGCCGCCCGGCTGCGCGCCGAGGGAGCACTGCCCCCGCCGCGCAAGAAGAGTCGGCGCCGGTAGTGGCGGGCCGCCACCGAAGGTTTGTAGTGGCGGGCCGCCACCGAAGGATTGCAGTGGCGGGCCGCCACCGAAGGTTTTAGGCGGACCCCACGATGGCGTTCCCCAGACAGCGGCCCCGGCGGTTGCGGTCCACCCCCGCGATGCGCCGGTTGGTGGCGCAGACCTCGCTGGAGCCTAGGCATCTGGTGTTGCCGGTGTTCGTCGCCGACGGGATCGATGAACCGCGGCCCGTCTCCTCGATGCCCGGAGTCGTCCAGCACACCCGCGACTCGCTGCGCCGCGCCGCCGCCGAGGCCGTGCAGGCCGGGGTCGGCGGGCTGATGGTCTTCGGGGTCCCGCGCGAGGCGGACAAGGACGCCACCGGGTCCTGTGGGCTGCACCCCGACGGGATACTCAACGTCGCGCTGCGCGACCTCGCCGCCGACCTGGGGGATGCCACCGTGCTGATGGCCGACACCTGCCTGGACGAGTTCACCGAACACGGGCACTGCGGGATCGTGGACGACTCCGGCCGGGTCGACAACGACGCGACCAATGCGCAATACGTCAAGCTGGCGGTGGCGCAGGCGGAATCGGGCGCCCACGTGGTCAGCCCCAGCGGGATGATGGACGGCCAGGTGGCCGCCATTCGCGACGGGCTGGACGCCGTCGGCTACGCGGACGTGGCGATCCTGGCCTACGCGGCGAAGTTCGCCTCGGCCTTCTACGGCCCGTTCCGCGAAGCGGTGGCCTCCAGCCTGACCGGTGACCGGCGCACCTATCAGCAGGACGGCGGCAACGCCCGGGAGGCGCTGCGCGAGATCACCCTGGACCTCGAGGAGGGCGCCGACATGGTCATGGTCAAACCGGCGATGGCCTATCTGGACATCGTGGCGGCGGCCGCGCAGGTCTCCTCGGTACCGGTGGCGGCCTATCAGGTCTCCGGGGAGTACGCGATGATCAGCGCCGCGGCCGCCAACGGCTGGGTCGACGGCCGCGCCGCCGCACTGGAGTCGCTGACCGCGATCCGCCGGGCCGGCGCCGACATCGTGCTGACCTACTGGGCCGCCGAGGCCGCGGGGTGGCTGCGATGAACCCCCAGCCGCCGGGTCGGCCCCCGGCCGGACCGCGCCCGACCGGGTTGCCTCCGCGGCCCACCGATGTCGACACCGGCTTCTGGCTGTGGATTACCGCGTTGCCGCTGATGCTGATCGGTCAACTGGTCGACGCCTACACCGCGGCCCGGGCGGCGAACTCGATCTTCGTCTTCGCCGTCACCGCGGTGCTGACCATCATGATCGGCGGGGTGGTCCTGACCTTCATCGTGTTGCTGCGTTCCGGCTACCGCTGGACCCGGACCCTGCTGACCGGCGGTGGTATCGCGACGATCATCTACACCGTCATGAGCCTGGGCGGGCCGGCTCGTCCGCCGGCGGCCGCGGTGGCCTACGCCGTCACCGGCATCGTGGGGGCGGTGCTGATCGCCGGCGGCATCTTCCTGCTGCACCGGCCGGACTCGACTCGCTTCTTCGTCCGTTGACCTAGGCTGGCCCGGATATGACTGACCCGGAAGTCCCCAATGGCGGATCCCGCCCCGGCGGCGTGAACGCGGCCTTCTGGCTGCTGGTCATCGGCGCGGTGCTGCTGATGACCGGCGGGCTGTTGGCGGCCAACGTCAGCCTCGACGCGCTGCGCCAGGGCGCTCCGGCGACGGTATCGGATGAGGCCATTCGTGACTATGCCCGGCTCTACCGCGGCGCTGGAATCCTGTTCGCCGTGGCCGGGGTTGCGCTGACCGCCTTCGCGGTGCGGGCCCGCGATCGCAATCCCCGCTTCCGGCGTGCGGCAATGGCCCTGGGGCTGGCCGTCGTGGTGGTGGTGGCCGTCGCGGCGGTGTTCGCCGGCACCCACGTCCTGGCCCTGCTGAGCCTGCTGCCGATCATCGTCGGGACCCTGCTTCTCAGCAGGCCCGCCATCGTGGAGTGGTACGCCGGTGGCTGAGCCGAAACGCCCGCTGATCTCCGAAAGCGGCGCCAGTTGGTACTGGCTGCTGGCCGGACCGGCCGCCGCTCTGACCATGATCTTCGTCCAGTACCGCGCGGGCCTGGGTCTGCGGCTTTTCGTACCGTTGCTGTTCCTCGTCCTGGTGGGCGGATTCCTCGGCCTGCAGGTCAAAGCGGCGCGGGTCCACACCAGCGTCGAACTGACCCCGGAGACTCTGCGCGAGGGCACTGAGGTCCTTCCGGTCAGCGAAATCGTGGCGGTGTATCCCGATCCGGAGAACACGGTCAAAGCCGCCGGCTTCATGGACAAGTGGCAGGGCCGCACGCTGGGTCTGCGGGCCACCGGGCCGCTGGAGAAGTGGCAGACCGCCCGCACTCTCGGTGAGATCAACGGAATCCCGCGCGGGCGGACCGCGGTGGGACTCAAGCTCACCGGCGGCCGCTACGTCCAGGCCTGGGCGCGTGATCACGATGCCCTGCGTGCGGCGCTCATCCCGCTGGTGGAGGACCGGAACGGGTGAGGCACGTCGTGCAACTGGTCCTGGCGATCGTCGCGGCCGCGGGGGCGGCGCTGTGCTGGTCACAGGTCCGCAGCATGGTCGACGTTCCGCCGATCACCGACGGTGAACCGGCCACCGTCTCGGTGGTCTACGACCCCCCGTTGATGTTCCTGGCCTGGCTGCTGGCGACGGTCGCCGGCGTGCTGATCGTGCTTGGGGTGGCAGGCCTTCGGCGCCGCCGGAACCCCCTTGGCGAACATACCCCCTAGGGGTATGGTTGTGGTATGACCACGACCGACCTGAAACTGACCGGGATGAGCTGCGCCTCCTGTGCGGCCCGGGTGGAACGTCGGCTCAACGACCTCGACGGGGTGCACGCCTCGGTGAACTTCGCCGTCGAGCAGGCCCATGTCGAACACGGCTCGCAGGTCAGCACCGAGGATCTGGTGCGGGCCGTGGAGTCCACCGGCTACCGGGCCGAGCCGATCGACCACGCCGGGATGGTGCATGCCCAGCACGAGGACCATATGAGCCACGACGTGCCCGAGGAGCAGTTGCGGTCCCGGCTGATCGGGTCCGCGATACTGGGCGCACCCGTCGTGCTTGTGTCGATGGTGAGCGCGCTGCAGTATCCGGGCTGGCAGTGGCTGGTGCTCGCGCTGACCGCCCCGATCGTGTTCTGGGGCGGCTATCCGTTCCACAAGGCGGCGCTCAACAGCGCCCGGCACGGGTCGTCCACCATGGACACCCTGGTGTCGCTGGGCACCCTGGCCGCCTACCTGTGGTCGGCCGTGGCGGTGTTCACCGGAACCGGGCACGTCTATTTCGAGGTGGCCGCGGCGGTGACGGTGTTCCTGCTGGCCGGGCGCTATGCCGAGGCCAAGGCCAAGCGTTCGGCCGGTTCGGCGCTGCGTGCCCTGCTGTCGCTGGGCGCCAAGGACGCCACCGTGCTGCGCGACGGCGCCGAGGTTCGGATTCCGGCCGGGGAACTGTCGGTGGGCGATGTGGTCGTGGTCCGGCCCGGCGAACGGGTGGCCACCGACGGCGTCGTGACCGAAGGGAAATCCGCCCTGGACACCTCGGCGATGACCGGAGAATCGGTGCCGACCGACGTGCGTGCCGGCGACGGGGTGCTCGGCGGGGCGGTCAACACCTACGGCCGGCTGCTGGTGGCTGCCACCAAGGTCGGCGCCGACACCCAGTTGGCCCGCATGGCGCGGATGGTCGCCGACGCCCAGGGTGGCAAGGCCTCGATCCAGCGGCTGGCCGACCGCGTCTCGGCGGTGTTCGTGCCGGCCGTTCTGGTGGTGGCGGCGGTGACGCTGGCGGGGTGGCTGGTGACCGGGCATTCGGTCGCGGCGGCGTTCACCGCGGCGGTGGCCGTGCTGATCATCGCCTGCCCGTGCGCCTTGGGCCTGGCCACGCCCACGGCGATCCTGGTCGGCACCGGCCGGGGAGCTCAGCTCGGAGTGCTGATCAAGGAGCCCCAGGTGCTCGAGCGGGTCGGGGCCATCGACACCGTCGTGCTGGACAAGACCGGCACCGTGACCACCGGCGCGATGAGCTTGGCCGGCGTCGAGCCCGGGTTGGGGGAGGACGCGGACACCGTGCTGGCCCGGGCGGCCGCCGTCGAGTCGGCCTCCGAGCATCCGGTGGCCGCGGCGATCGTCGCGGCGGCGCGCGACCGCGGGCTGGACATCGCCGAAGTCTCCGACTTCGCCAACGAGCCCGGCGTCGGGGTCCGCGGTGTGGTCGACGGGGTCACGGTGCGGGTGGCCCGCGCCTCCGACAGCGACGGGCGCACCAGCGTCGCGGTGAGCTGGGGCGGGGGCGAGCGGGGTCTGTTGCGGGTGGTCGACGCCGTCAAGCCGACCAGCGCCGAGGCGATCGCCGAGTTGACCGCCATGGGCATCACCCCGATGCTGCTGACCGGGGACAACGCGGCCGTCGCCGCCCGGGTGGCCACTGAAGTGGGTATCGCCGAGGGGGATGTGATCGCCGGCGTGCTGCCGTCGGAGAAGGCCGATGCGGTCGCCGCCCTGCAGGCCGCCGGTAGGCGGGTCGCGATGGTCGGCGACGGTGTCAACGACTCGGTGGCGCTGGCCCGCGCCGATATCGGCATGGCGATGGGGACCGGAACCGACGCCGCGATCGAGGCCGGCGACATCACCCTGGTCCGCGGTGACCTGCGCACCGTGCCGATCGCCCTGCGGTTGTCCGCCCGCACGCTGCGGATCATCAAGCAGAACCTGTTCTGGGCGTTCGGGTACAACGTCGCCGCGATCCCGCTGGCGGCGCTGGGTCTGCTGAACCCGATGATCGCCGGGGCGGCGATGGCGTTGTCCTCGGTGTTGGTGGTGACCAACAGCCTGCGGCTCAAGCGGTTCCGCTGACGGCGTCGGCCGGTCGGTTGCCGGTCGGTTGCCGGTCGGTTGCCGGTCGGGGCGGGCAGGGGGCACACCCTTTTTGCCCACCTCTGCGCGACAACACGGCACAAAGGGGCATCCCTTGTCGCGCAAAGGTGGGCAAAACACTCACCACCCCGACGCGCGCCACCCCGACGCGCGCCACCCCGGCGCGCTCATCCCTGACGCGCTCATCCCTGACGCGCACATGCCCGACGCGCTCATCGCCTGCCGCCATCTTGGTACAAAGTTCGAAATCTGTAACACTGTTCCGCATGACCGAGGTTGCGCAGACGCCCCCCGCCCAGTCGCCCGCCACCGATCCCGACGCCCTGCCGCTGGGCCCGGATTCGCTGGTGTGGAAGTACTTCGGCGACCGCCGGATCGCGTTGATCGGCCCGCGGCCCGCCGTCTTGCAGAACATGCTGGCCGAACTCGGTCAGGGTGTGGTGGACCACTCGGTGTTCTTCGCCGACACCGCCGCCCGCATCCGGCGCTCGCTGCCGCCGATCTACCGCACCGTCTACGGCAGCGAGGAGGACAACGCCGGCGGGATGGTTCGCGACTTCCACAAGAACATCAAGGGTGAGATGCCCGAGGAGTTCGGTGGCCACCGCTACCACGCCCTGGATCCCGAGACGTACTTCTGGGCGCATGCCACCTTCTTCGACCAGGTGCTCTACTTCACCGACACCTTCGTCAGGAAACTCTCGCGTGCCGAGAAGGAGCAGATGTACCTGGAGTCCAAGACCTGGTACCGCCGCTACGGCGTCAGCGAGCGCCCGATGCCCGCCGACTACGCCGCCTTCGAGCGCTATTGGGACCACATGATCAACGACGTCCTGGTCGCCCACCGCACCGCCAAGTACGGCGTCGGCTACGTCACCAAGGGGTTCCCGAAGCCCAAGGGCGTCTCACCGCTGGCCTGGAAGCTCGCCGCGCCGGTGTTCAACCCGGTGGCGGCCTTCCTGACCACCGGCGGCATGCCGCCGCGCACCCGCGAGATCCTCGGCCTGCCCTGGAACGAGCGCAAGGAGCGCCGGTACCAGCGCTTCGCCGCGCTGTGCCGCACCCCCGCGGTGAACTGGCTCTGGGGTCGGGTGCCGATGAAGTACCGCTACGTTCCCTACGCCAGGGAAACCTTCGCCCGGTATGCCTGACGGCGCCGCGGACGTGAACGGGCGGATTCTCGACGCCGCACTCGTCGAGTTCGACCGGCACGGCATCCGCAAGGTGGCCCTCGACGACGTCGCCCGCCGGGCCGGGGTGAGCCGCACCACCATCTACCGGCGCTTCGCCAACCGAGACGAACTCGTCGCCGCGGTCATGGACCGGGAGAACGCCCGGCTGTTCGCCGATATCGCCGAGGAGTTGAAAGACCGCCGCCCGCAAACCGACTACTACGTCGAGGCGTTCACCTCGGCGATTCTGCTGGCGCGCCGGCACCGGGTGTTGAGCCGGATGATCACCGATGAGCCCGCACTGACTCTGGACCTCGCTCGCCGCCACTACCAGGCGGCGGTCAACAGGATCGAGCAGGCGCTCCGAGTGGTCTTCCCGCCCGGGTTCGCCGACCGGATCGGCGCGGCGGCGGTTCGGGAGTTGGCCGACACCACCTGGCGCTACGCCATGATGCTGCTGCTACTGCCCAGCGCCGACCCGGTCGAGACCGCCGAGGACATCCGCGTCTTCGCCGCCGAGCACTTCCTGCCCAGCCTTCCCCCGACGTTGCGCACCGGGCTGCGGGCTCCAGCCCGGGCCGCGGAATAGGTGCCCCAGCCGGGCCGGCCAGCTTCGGGCGCGGCGCAGATCGCGCCAGATCGCGAGGTATTCGTGGGTGGCCACCCGCAGCGGGTTGAAGGTGTTGATGTTCTTGGTCAACCCGTAGCGGACCCGCTCGCCCTCCGCCTCGAACGTGCCGAACAGCCGGTCCCAGACGATCAGGATGCCGCCGTAGTTCTTGTCCAGGTACTGGGCGTTGGAGCCGTGGTGCACCCGGTGGTGCGACGGGGTGTTCATCACGAACTCGACGGGCTTCCAGAGCTTCCCGACCCGTTCGGTGTGGATGAAGAACTGGTAGAGCAGGCTGATCGACTGCTGCAGCAGGATCATCCACGGGGCGAAGCCGAGGAACCCGAGCACCAGCCAGAACGGCAGCGCGCTGAAGGGTGTCCAGGTCTGACGCAGCGCGGTGGACAGGTTGTAGCGCTCGCTGGAGTGGTGCACGACGTGGCTGGCCCAGAACACCCGGATCTCGTGGTGGGTCCGGTGGTACCAGTAGTAGGCGAAGTCGTCGGCCAGGAAGAGTGCGATCCAGGTCAGCGGATTGTCGGCCGCCAAGTGGAACGGCGCCACCAGGTAGGCCGCCGCGTAGGCGGCCAGCACCACCAGCTTCCAGCCCACGTTGATCAGCACGTTGCCGATCCCCATGGTCAGGCTGGTCGCGGTGTCGCGGCGCTCGTAGCCCGACTCGTCGTCATCGGGCAGGAAGTGGAATGCGGCCGCTTCCAGGATCATGCAGATCACGAAGATCGGTATCGCGTGAAGGATGACGTCGAACATGTCAGTTCTCTCCGGTCTCGAGGGCGGCAATGTCGAGGGCGGCAATGATGTGGGACAACATCTGATGGGCTAGCCGATGAGCGGCCTCGCCGTCATGGGCGAGGATCGCCTCGGCCAGCGCGAGGTGGGCGTCGCGGTCGTTGATCTCCGCGGCTCCCAGTTCGTGCACCCGCGCCGCCCCGATGTCGTCGATCGCGGTCACCAGGGTGTTCAGCGCCAGCCGGTAGGCGAGGTTTCCCGAACCCGCGACGATCGCGGTCCAGAACTCCACGTCGGCCTCGTGCGTCGGCTGGTAGTCCCGGGCGGCGTCGGCAACCCGGCTCATCTGATCGGTGTCGGCGGACCCGGCGCATATCCGCGCCGCGTCGGCACCGATCGTGCGGCGCATCACGGCCACGTCGCGCAGGATCGCCTCCGGGGGCACCACGCCGGCGGCGACCAGTGCGCTGAGTGCCTCGAGTCCGACGTTGCTGCGCCAGTCCAGCACTCGGGTGCTGCCGCCATGGCTGATCCGGACCAGCCCGGTCTGCTGGACCCGCTTGAGCGCCTCACGCACGGCGTGCCGGTTCACCTGGAACGTCAGCGCGAGTTCACGTTCGGAGGGTATGGCCGCCCCGGGAGGTGTCCGTCCGCTCAGTATTTCGTTGACCAGCTGGCCATAGACCGTGTCCGAGACTGCCTTGCGGGTGACCGGCTGAAATTCCATGCCGCAATCTTGCGGACAAGGAAGAAACTGGTCAACTGATTGTACCAGTGATCTGTATCACATCAGCCGGCGGCTGGCCGCCCGCTCCGGCTGGCCACCCGGTCGGTGTCGAGGAGGTCGACGACGATCTGTTCGTCGGGGACGATCGGGGGAGGCTGTGCGTGCCGCAGGCCCCGGTGGTGGTGGTCTGCGCTCAGCTCGGCGTCTCCACGCGGACGCAGCGGGCCTGTTGGCCGCGCAGGGCGATCTCGTAGTCGCCGACCCGGTAGATCACCGGATCTCGTAACGGGGCCCGCCGGACCATCACGACCTCGATTCCGGGAGAAATGCCCAGGTCGAACAATCGTCGGGCGGTGCTGGGCTCGACCTCGGTGCCGTAGCCGACCACCCGGGCCCGTTGCCCGGGGGTCAGGTCGGCCAAGGTCGCACATCCGTGCGGGTGCGCGTGAACCAGTGTGCGACGCCGCATCAGGTCCGAAATAGGTGACATTAGGTTAGGTTGACTTAACCGATGCCGACATGTCTGCCCCAGACCGGCAACTGATGACTTTGGTCCCATCGGTGAGAGGACCATCGGATGGATCCACCCGGCCCTCGGCGCCGCGCCACCGGCTGGGAGACTGGTGCCCATGAGTGAGGTTCCCGCCTCGGCGAAGCTGTTTGCCGAGGCCTGTGAGGTGATACCCGGCGGGGTCAACTCTCCGGTGCGCGCGTTCAACTCCGTCGGGGGAACCCCCCGCTACATCACATCGGCCCGCGGCTGCCGGCTGGCCGACGCCGACGGCAACTCCTACGTCGACCTGGTCTGCTCCTGGGGGCCGATGATCCTCGGCCACGCCCACCCGGCGGTCGTCGAGGCCGTGCAGCGTGCGGCGGCCGACGGACTCTCGTTCGGGGCGCCGACGCCCGGCGAGACCGAACTGGCCGCCGAGATCATCGCGCGGGTGGCCCCGGTGCAACGGGTGCGGCTGGTCAACTCAGGCACCGAGGCCACCATGAGCGCGGTGCGGCTGGCCCGCGGGTTCACCGGCCGGTCGAAGATCGTGAAGTTCTCCGGCTGCTACCACGGCCACGTCGACGCGCTGCTGGCCGACGCCGGGTCCGGGGTGGCTACCCTGGGCCTGCCGTCCTCGCCGGGCGTGACCGGTGCCACCGCGGCGGACACCATCGTGCTGCCCTACAACGACATCGCCGCCGTCGAGCAGACCTTCGCTCGGTTCGGCGACGAGATCGCCGCGGTGATCTCCGAGGCCGCCCCCGGCAACATGGGCGCGGTCGCCCCGCTGCCCGGTTACAACGCCGCGCTGCGGCGGATCACCGCCGAACACGGCGCGCTGCTGATCCTCGACGAGGTCATGACCGGTTTCCGGATCAGCAGATCCGGTTGGTACGGAGTCGATCCGGTCGACGCCGACCTGTTCACCTTCGGCAAGGTGATGAGCGGCGGGCTGCCGGCCGCGGCCTTCGGTGGGCGCACCGAGGTGATGGAGCGGCTGGCCCCGTTGGGGCCGGTCTACCAGGCCGGGACGCTGTCGGGAAATCCGGTCGCAGTGGCGGCCGGGCTGGCGACTCTGCGCCATGCCGACGACGCGGTCTACGAGGCGCTGGACGCCAACGCCGACCGGCTGGCCGGCCTGTTGGGCGAGGCCCTGTCGGCGGCCGGGGTGGCCCACCGGGTCGCGCGGGCGGGCAATTTCCTGTCGGTGTTCTTCACCGAGGCCCCGGTCGACGACTTCGCCGCCGCGCGGGCATCGGAGACCTTCCGGTTCGCCCCGTTCTTCCACGCCCTGCTCGACGCCGGGGTGTACGCCCCGCCGAGCGCTTTCGAAACCTGGTTCGTCTCATCGGCACTCGACGACGACGCCTTCGAGACCATCGCGGCCGCCCTGCCGGGGGCCGCCCGGGCCGCAGCGGAAGCGAAACCCTCATGAACGGCCGGGCGAGGACCATCGTGCACGTCATGCGCCACGGGGAGGTGCACAACCCGACGGGCATCCTCTACGGCCGACTGCCCGACTACCACCTGTCTGAACGCGGTCAGGCACAGGCGCAGTCGGTGGCCGACTGGCTGGCGCTGCGCGACATCGTCTACGTCGTCGCCTCCCCGCTGGATCGCGCCCAGGAGACCGCCGCACCGATCGCCGCCGCCCACGGCCTGCCCGTCGACGTCGACGAGGCGCTGATCGAGTCGCACAACGTCTTCGAGGGCCAGCGCGTCTCGCCCGGCGACGGCGCCCTGCGCGACCCGCGCAACTGGTGGCATCTGCGCAACCCGCGCTCACCGTCCTGGGGTGAGCACTACGCCGAGATCGCGGTGCGGATGCGGGGCGCACTCGAACGCGCCCGGATCGAGGCCCAGGGCCACGAGGCCGTCTGCGTCAGCCACCAGCTGCCCGTCGAGACCCTGCGCCGGGCGATGAACTCCGAACCGCTGCACCACTTCCCGACCCGCAGGATGTGCAACCTGGCCTCGGTCACCTCGTTCTACTTCGACGGCCAGGACTATGTCGGTTGGGGATATTCGGAGCTCGCCGGACGGTGAAAGCCCTGCTGGTTCTGCTGACGGCGGCCGCCGTGCTGGCCGGCTGTGCCACCGGCGACGATGCGGTCGCCCAGGGCGGCACCTTCGAATTCGTCGCCCCCGGGGGCAAGACCGACATCAGCTACGAACCCCCGCCGGCCCGCGGCACCCCCGGGCCGCTGTCCGGGCCGGATCTGATGGACACCTCCAAGACGATTTCGCTGAGCGACTTCGCCGGCCAGGTGGTGGTCATCAACGTGTGGGGTCAGTGGTGCGGGCCGTGCCGGGCGGAGACCTCCGAGCTGCAGAAGGTCTACGACGCCACCCGCGGCGACGGGGTGGCCTTCCTGGGAATCGACGTGCGGGACAACGATATCGAGGCGCCCCGGGATTTCGTCATCGACCGCGGGGTCACCTATCCCTCGATCTACGACCCGGCCATGCGCACCATGATCGCCTTCGGTGGCAAGTACCCGACCACGGTGATCCCGTCCACGGTGGTGCTCGACCGCGAACACCGGGTGGCCGCGGTGTTCCTGCGCGAACTGCTGGCCGAGGATCTGCTGCCGGTGGTGCAACGCCTGGCCGCCGAACCCGCGCCGGAACAACCGTGACGGGTCTGGCCGAGACCGCGGCGGCCGGTCCGCTGCTGGTGGCACTCGGGTTGTGCGTGCTGGCGGGGCTGGTGTCGTTCGCCTCGCCGTGTGTGGTGCCGCTGGTGCCCGGATACCTCTCGTACCTGGCCACCGTCGTCGGCGTCGAGGACACCGAGGCTCAGGCCGCGCGGCGCTGGCGGGTGGTCGGTTCGGCGGCGTTGTTCGTGGCCGGATTCACCGCCGTTTTCGTCCTGGGCACCGTCGCGGTGCTCGGCATGACCACCACGCTGATCGTCAACCAGCTTGTGCTGCAACGCATCGGCGGCGTGGTGACCATCGTCATGGGGCTGGTGTTCATCGGTTTCATCCCCGCGCTGCAGCGCCAGGCCCGCTTCACCCCGCGTCAGCTGGCCGGGCTGGCCGGGGCGCCGTTGCTCGGTGCGGTCTTCGCGCTGGGCTGGACACCGTGCCTGGGCCCGACCCTGACCGGGGTGATCGCCGTCGCCTCGGCCACCGACGGGGCGAGCGTGGCGCGCGGGGTCGCGCTGGTGATCGCCTACTGCCTGGGTCTGGGCATCCCGTTTCTTCTGCTGGCGCTGGGCTCGGGCTGGGCGGTGGGCGCGTTCGGCTGGCTGCGCCGGCACACCCGCGCCATCCAGGTTTTCGGTGGCATCCTGCTGATCGCCGTCGGGGTGGCGCTGGTGACCGGGTTGTGGAACGAGTTCATCGCACTGGTCCGGGACCGGTTCGTCAGCGACGCGAGGCTGCCGATATGACCATCGCCCCCCCGCGAGCAGACGCAAACACCCCCGACACGCCGAGGCGTGCGGGGCGTTTGCGTCTGCTCGCGCTGAGAGGGTGGCGGGCGCTGACCTCGATGGGCACCGCCCTGGTGCTGTTGTTCCTGCTCGCCGTGGGCGCGGTGCCGGGTGCGCTGCTGCCGCAGCGCAGCCTCAACGAGTCCAAGGTCCGCCAGTACATCGCCGACCACCCGACGCTGGCGCCGTGGCTGGACC
>JAGQTQ010000179.1 GCA_020438905.1 Mycobacterium sp. | reverse complement strand
TGCGCGCCGGCACCACCCAGGCCGTCCCCAACGCCGACGGCAGCTACACCCTGACCGGCCACAAGTGGTTCACCTCGGCGGCCATGAGCGACGTGTTCCTGGTGCTGGCCCGGGCGCCGGGCGGGCTGAGCTGTTTCTTCCTGCCGCGGGTGCTGCCGGACGGCACCCGCAACCGGATGTTCATCCAGCGCCTCAAGGACAAGCTGGGCAACCACGCCAACGCCTCCAGCGAGATCGAGTACGACGGCGCGATCGCGTGGATGGTCGGCGAGGAGGGCCGCGGGGTCCCGACCATCATCGAGATGGTCAACCTCACCCGGCTGGACTGCACGCTGGGCAGCGCCACCAGCATGCGCCAGGGCCTGACCCGGGCCATCCACCACACCCAGCACCGCAAGGCCTTCGGCGCCTACCTGATCGACCAGCCGCTGATGCGCAACGTCATCGCCGATCTGGCCGTCGAGGCCGAGGCGGCCACCATCCTCGCCATGCGGATGGCCGGGGCCACCGATGCCGCGACCCGCGGCGACGAACGCGAGACGCTGCTGCGCCGCATCGGCCTGGCCGCCGGAAAGTACTGGGTGTGCAAACGGGCCACCCCGCATGCCGGCGAGGCGATGGAATGCCTGGGCGGCAACGGCTACGCCGAGGAGTCCGGTATGCCCCGGCTGTACCGGGAGGCCCCGCTGATGGGCATCTGGGAGGGATCCGGCAACGTCAGCGCGCTGGATACGTTGCGTGCCATGGCAACCCGGCCGGAGTGCGTCGAGGTGCTGTTCGACGAGCTGGCCTTGGTCGCCGGGCAGGACGCGCGGTTCGACGCCCACGCCGAGGGGCTGCGGTCCAGCCTGGCCGACGTGGCGACCATCGAGTACCGCGCCCGCAAGGTCGCCGAGGACATCAGCCTGGCGTTGCAGGGTTCGCTGCTGGTCCGTCACGGCCACCCCGCCGTCGCCGAGGCCTTCCTGGCCACCCGGATGGCCGGTGACTGGGGCGGCGCCTTCGGCACCCTTCCGGCCGGGCTGGACCTCGCCCCGATCATCGAGCGCGCCCTGGTGAAGGGATGACGTTTCCGCGCGAACAGACGCAAAAGTCTCCGAAACCCGGCGTGTCGCGGGTCTTTTGTGTCTGCTCGCGGGGGAAGGCGCGGGGACAGGAACGGGGCCCGGCGTGGAGCTGACCACCATGACCTACGAGGTCACCGGCCGGATCGCCCGGATCACCTTCAACCGGCCCGAGAAGGGCAACGCGATCGTCGCCGCCACCCCGGTGGAACTGGCCGCCTGCGTGGAGCGCGCCGACCTCGACCCCGACGTCCACGTCATCCTGGTCTCCGGCCGGGGTGAGGGGTTCTGCGCCGGCTTCGACCTGAGTGCCTATGCGGACGGGTCCGGGGATGCCGGGGGTGAGGACCGCGCCGGAACCGTGCTGGACGCCGCCACCCAGGCCGTCAACCACCTGCCGGACAAGCCGTGGGACCCGATGGTCGACTACCAGATGATGAGCCGGTTCGTGCGGGGCTTCGCCAGCCTGATGCACGCCGACAAGCCGACCGTGGTCAAGATCCACGGCTACTGCGTGGCCGGCGGCACCGATATCGCACTGCACGCCGACCAGGTGATCGCCGCCTCCGACGCCAAGATCGGCTACCCCCCGACCAGGGTGTGGGGCGTTCCCGCCGCCGGGCTGTGGGCCCACCGCCTCGGCGACCAGCGCGCCAAACGCCTGCTGCTGACCGGGGACTGCATGACCGGCGCTCAGGCCGCCGAGTGGGGCCTGGCCGTGGAGGCGCCGGCGCCGGAGGATCTCGACGAACGCACCGAGCGCCTTCTAGAGCGGATCGCCGCGGTGCCGGTCAACCAGCTGATCATGGTCAAACTCGCCATGAACAGCGCCCTCTACCAGCAGGGCGTGGCCACCAGCCGAATGGTCAGTACGGTGTTCGACGGTATTGCCCGGCACACCCCGGAGGGGCACGCGTTCGTCGCCGACGCCCGCGAGCACGGCTTCCGCGAAGCGGTGCGCCACCGTGACGAGCCGTTCGGTGACTACGGACGCGGGGGCGCCGGAGTATGACCGCGCGGATGCCGGCCCGCTCGGTGGTGCTCTCGGTGTTGCTCGGCACCCGCCCCGCCTGCGCCACCGCGGCCGAGCTGCTGCGGCTCACCGCCGATTTCGACATCAAGGACAGCACGCTGCGCGTCGCGCTGACCCGGATGGTGGCCGCCGGGGATCTGGTGCGCTGCGATGCCGGCTACCGGCTCTCGGATCGTCTGCTGGCCCGTCAGCGCCGCCAGGACGCCGCCCTGCATCCGGTGACCCGCAACTGGGAAACGCAGTGGCAGACCGTCGTTGTCACCGCCGTGGGGGCCGACGCCCGGGTCCGCGCCGCCCTGCGCTCCGCGCTGCACGACGCACGCTTCGGCGAACTGCGCGAGGGGGTGTGGCTGCGGCCGGACAACCTCGTCGAGGACCTGCCGGCCGAGACCGACGGCATGGTGCGGGTGCTGCGCGCCCGGGACCCCGATCCCGCTGAGCTGGCCGCGCGGCTGTGGGATCTGCCCGCCTGGTCGCAGATCGGCGCGGGGCTGCTGGGCGAGATGGACGCCGCCGGCGACATTCCCGCCCGGTTCGTGGTGGCCGCGGCGATGGTGCGCCACCTGCTCACCGACCCGGTGCTGCCGGCCGAACTGCTGCCGCCCGACTGGCCCGCCGACCGGTTGCGGGCCGCCTACGCCGAGTTCGCCGCGCTGCTGGTGGCGCGTCGCGACCCGGCCCGACTCCTGGAGCCGCGATGAGTGTGCACGTCGTCCGCAACCCGCCGGTGACGACGGTTGTCCTCGATCGCCCGCACGCCCGCAACGCCGTGGACGGGCCCACCGCGGCGGCACTGCACTCCGCGTTCGAGGAGTTCGACGGCGACGACGACGCGGCGGTGGCGGTGCTGTGGGGGGATCACGGAACCTTCTGCGCGGGCGCGGACCTGAAGGCCATCGGCACACCCGATTCCAACCCGTTGCACCGCGACGGTCCGGGCCCGATGGGGCCGACCCGGATGGTGCTGTCCAAACCCGTGATCGCCGCGGTCAGCGGGTTCGCGGTGGCCGGCGGCCTGGAACTCGCGCTGTGGTGCGACCTTCGGGTGGTCGAGGAGGACGCGGTGTTCGGGGTGTTCTGCCGGCGCTGGGGTGTGCCGCTGATCGACGGCGGCACGGTGCGTCTGCCCCGGCTGATCGGGCACAGCCGTGCCATGGACATGATCCTGACCGGTCGGGCCGTCGACGCGCAGGAGGCGTTGGCGATCGGCCTGGCCAACCGGGTGGTGCCCACCGGAACAGCCCGTGCGGCCGCCGAGGAACTGGCCGCCGAACTCGCCCGCGCGCCGCAGGGTTGCATGCGCGCGGACCGGCTGTCGATGCTCAACCAGTGGGGCCGCGGCGAGGCCGAGGCGATGGAGTTCGAGTTCGGCAGCTTCTCCCGGGTCGCGGCGGAATCACTGGCCGGGGCGCAGCGCTTCGCCGGTGGCGCGGGCCGCCACGGCGCCCCCGCCTGACCCCTGTCCCGGCCCCCCTGGCGCGAACAGACGCAAAGGACCCCGAAACCCCCGGCGTGTCGGGGTCTTTTGTGTCTGCTCGCGCCAAGAAGGATCAGCCGGCGGTGATCCGGTTGCCCGATCCCGCGTCGTTGACGTCCGGCTCGCCGTGGCGATAGGTGATGGTGTTGTTGAGGCCGACGACCGACAATTCCCCGTCCACCCGATCGAGGGTGATCTTGTTGTCGGCCCCGCCCACGCTGACCGTGGCGCAGGCGCCGCTGACCCGCAGGGTGTTGTTCGACCCGCCCACGTTCAGCGACTTGCCGGCGCCGCAGTCGATGTCGGCGGAGGTGCCGAAGGACCCGTAGTTGATCGTGTTGGCCACCTCGACCTGAACGCCCGCAGAATCGTCCTGGGAGCCGCAGCCGGCCAGGGCTACCACGAGCAGGACCGGCAACACGATGGAGGAGTACTTGGGCATCGGGGTCTTTTCTACCCCACCCGGCCCCGCGGTGGTGGCACTAAAGTTCGGTGCCGAACACCCGGAGGCCCACCCCCATGAAAAGCCCCATGAAAGCCCCCATGAAAAGCCCCATGAAAAGCCCATGACACGCGCCCCATCGCCCAAACCCAAGCTCAGCCGGGAGGCGATCGTCAACGCCGCGTTGACGTTCCTGGACCGCGAGGGCTGGGACGCCCTGACCGTCAACGCGCTGGCCACCCAACTCGGCACCAAGGGCCCGTCGCTGTACAACCACCTCGACAGCCTCGAGGATCTGCGCCGCAGCGTGCGGATGCGGGTGATCGACGACA
>JAGQTQ010000063.1:6313-15860 GCA_020438905.1 Mycobacterium sp. | reverse complement strand
ACCATGACCATCCAGCAGTGGGACACCTTCCTCGACGGGGTGTTCCCGCTGGACCGCAACCGGCTGACCCGTGAGTGGTTCCACTCCGGCAAGGCCCGCTACAGCGTGGTCGGCCCCGGCGCCGACGAGTTCGCCGGCACCCTGGAACTGGGCTATCAGGTCGGCTTCCCGTGGTCACTCGGTGTGGGCATCAACTTCAGCTACACCACGCCCAACATCCTGCTCGACGACGCCAGCTTCTCCCCGCTGAACTTCGACCCGTTCGGCTCGATCATCACCCCGAACCTGTTCCCGGGCGTGTCGATCAGCTCCGATCTGGGCAACGGCCCGGGCATCCAGGAGGTGGCCACCTTCTCCGTCGACGTCGAAGGCCCGGAGGGCTCGGTGGCGGTGTCCAACGCCCACGGCACCGTGACCGGCGCGGCCGGTGGTGTGCTGCTGCGTCCGTTCGCCCGGCTGATCGCCAAGACCGGCGACAGCGTCACCACCTACGGCGAACCCTGGAACATGAACTGAGTCCGGTGATGACGGCCTAGCCGGCCAGTCGGGCGGCGGCCGCCGCGATCCGCTCGTCGGTTGCCGTCAGCGCCACCCGAACGAACTGCGCACCACCCGGGCCGTAGAAGTCCCCGGGCGCCACCAGAATTCCGCGCTCGGCGAGCCAGGCCACCGTGTCACGGCACGGTTCGCCCCGGGTCGCCCACAGGTACAACCCGGCTTGCGAGTGCTCGAGGCTGAAGTCCGCCGAGCGCAGCGCCGCCATCAGCACGGAGCGGCGCCGGGCGTAACGCTGCCGCTGATCGGCCTCGTGGGTGTCATCGTCGAGCGCCGCCACCATCGCCGCCTGGACCGGTGTCGGGACCATCATCCCCGCGTGTTTGCGCACCGCGAGCAGTTCGGCCACCAGGTCCGGATCGCCGGCGACGAACCCGGCCCGATAGCCCGCCAGCGAGGAACTCTTCGACAGCGAGTGCACCGCCAGCAGCCCGCGGTGATCGCCCTCGCTGACCTGCGGATGCAGCACCGAGACCGGCCGCTCCTCCCAGCCCAGTCCCAGGTAGCACTCGTCGGAGACCACCACGGTTCCACGCTCGCGCGCCCACTGCACCACCTTGCGCAGGTGCTCGACTCCGAGCACCTTCCCGGTCGGGTTGCTCGGCGAATTGAGATAGACCACCGCCGGCGTCCGGGGACCGAGTTGGGTCAACGAATCGGCCGCGGCGACCTGGGCGCCGGCCAGCCGGGCGCCCACCTCGTAGGTCGGGTAGGCCAACTCCGGGATCACCACGAGATCCTCAGAACCCAGTCCCAGCAGGGTCGGAAGCCAGGCGATCAGTTCCTTGGAACCGATCACCGGCAGCACGGCGGACTCGGCCACCCCGGAAACCCCGTACCGGCGCCGCAATGCCGCCACGGCGGCCGCCCGCAACGCCGGGGTGCCCGCCGTCCACGGATAGCCGGGAGCCCCCGAGGCCGCCGCGAGAGCGTCACGGATCACCGGCGCAACCGGGTCGACCGGTGTGCCCACCGACAGGTCGACGATCCCCTCGGGGTGCGAGCGGGCGGTGGCCGCAGCGTCGACCAGGGTGTCCCACGGGAACACCGGCAGCGACGCCGACAGCGGCCGGCGCCGGACGTGGCGGGCCGTCAGTCCTCGGCCTTAGGCGGGAGGTCCTTGACCACCTGCGGGTCGTTAGCAGTCATACCCACCTTGGACGCGCCGCCCGGCGAGCCGAGTTCGGCGAAGAAGTCGGCATTGATCTGGGTGTACTGCGACGACTGGTCCGGAACGTCGTCCTCGTAGTAGATCGCCTCCACCGGGCACACCGGCTCGCAGGCACCGCAGTCGACGCACTCGTCGGGATGGATGAAGAGCATCCGGGCACCCTCGTAGATGCAGTCGACCGGGCATTCCTCGATACAGGCCTTGTCCTTGATGTCGACGCACGCTTCGGTGATCACATAGGTCACGAAGGTTCTCCTCCATCTGATCTTCGATGTCTTCTCGCCCCGTCGGCAGGGCAACACTAAGCCCTAAACCGGTGAGGGTGATGCTGATCCTAGAGCGTCGCGCCTATGTCGATGCGAACCGGTCGGGATCGGCGGCGGCCCTCCCCGGCTCCGAACCGGGATGCAGCCGGGCATCCGGCCCCGAATCCGGCCCGGAATCCGGCCTCGCATCCGGCCTCGCATCCGGCCTCGAATCCGGCAGAGCCAGCGCCAGGCCGAGAGCGAAGAAGAAGACCCCGAACAGCAGGCCGCCGAGGAATACGTTCATCGGGCCGCCCGGGGCGATGAAACTGCCCACCGGGCCGATGATCGTCAGCATCGCGACGAACTGTTCGACCACAACCACCGCGGCGATCACCGCAAGCCACCTGGGAAAGCGCCCGAGCCGGGCGGCCCAGATCACCGGTCCGCCCAGCATGATCGCGGCCACGCTCAACAGCGGTCCCCACATCGCGCCGATATCGGCCACCACGCGGGCGACCGCCGGATCCAGTGCCGACGGGTGCAGCGCCAGCCCCGCGTCCAGCCAGGCCCGAATACCGGTCTGGGCGATGAACACCGCCGATCCGGCGATGAAAACCTGCCCCGCAGGGCCGTCGAGGCGGTCGCGGGCATAGCCCAGCACCACCGCCAGGGCCAGCAACGCCAGCGCCGTCAGCAACACCTGCAGCCGGATCATCCCGGAGTGGGCGGCGATGTGGTCGACGACGTCGGAACCGGGCCGATCGACCCCGGGCCCCAACGGGACCACCACCACCGCGCAGACCGACAGCACCGCGAACGCGGCGGCAGCCACCAACGGCACGTTCTTGACCATGCCAGGCAGTATGCCGCCCCGCGGTCCCGGTCGGGCGGAACCCTCAGGCGGCACGTTTCGCGTAGGTCGTCGTGCGCTGACGGGCCGGCCGACCGATCCCCTCGGCGATCGCGGTCAGTTCGGCGACCGTCTTGGCCGACCCGTACTGCGAACCCGCCATCCGGGAGATGGTCTCCTCCATCAGGGTGCCGCCGAGATCGTTGGCCCCGCCGTTGAGCATGACCTGGCTGCGCTCCACTCCGAGTTTGACCCAGCTGGTCTGAATCTGGGAGATGCGTCCGTGCAGCATGACCCGGGCCAGGGCGTGGACCGCTCGGTTGTCCCGGTGAGTAGGACCGGGGCGGGCCGCCCCGGCCAGATACAGCGGCGAGGACTGGTGGACGAACGGCAGCGGCACGAACTCGGTGAAACCCCCTGTGCTGTCCTGGATCCCGCGCAGCACGTTGAGGTGGGCCACCCAGTGCGCCGGGGTGTCGACGTGGCCGTACATCATTGTCGAACTTGACCGCAGCCCGACTTCGTGTGCGGTGCTGACGATCTCGACCCACAGTGAGGTCGGCAGCTTGCCCTTGGTGAGAACCCAGCGCACCTCGTCGTCGAGGATTTCGGCCGCCGTCCCCGGGATGGTGTCCAGTCCAGCCTCGCGCAGGTGGGTCAACCAATCCCGAATGTTCATCCCGCTCTTGGTGACTCCGTTGGCGATCTCCATCGGGGAGAAGGCGTGCACGTGCATCGAGGGCACGCGTTGTTTGACCGCGCGGACGAGTTCGCCGTAGGCGGTCACCGGCAATTCGGGGTCGATACCGCCCTGCATGCACACCTCGGTGGCACCGGCGACGTGCGCCTCCCAGGCCCGGTCCGCCACTTCCGCACTGGACAGCGAGAAAGCGTCCGCGTCCCCCTTGCGCTGGGCAAAGGCGCAGAACCGGCAGCCGGTGTAGCAGATGTTGGTGAAGTTGATGTTGCGGTTGACGACGAAGGTCACATCATCGCCGACAACTTCTTGACGCAATGAATCGGCTAGTGCGGCAAGGACATCCAGAGCGGGTCCGTCCGCACTGGCCAACGCGATGTAGTCGGCGTCGCTGCATCCGGCGGGATCGCGCTCGGCGGCGCGCAGCGCCGCGGCGACACCGGCTTCGAGTCGTTCGGGTGCCCGAGCGGCGAGCTCGCCGGCCCTCTCCCGGATGGATTCCCAGTCGCCGAAAGCGCTGGCCAAGTCGCTGCGGACCGCCGCGCGCCGACCCTCGGTGTCGATCGCCGTCGCCAGGTCTGCCCGGCCCAGCGACTCGGAGGCCTCGTCGGGCTCCTGCCAGGGTCGGCCGACCGGTTCGACGTCGCGGGCGAACCCGCTTTGCGGATCGGCCAGGGCGGCGACGTGACCGGCCACCCTCGGGTCGATCCACCCGGCGGGGGCGCGCACGTAGGCGGGCTGGGCGGTCAGGCGTTGCACCAGGTCGAAGCCGGCCTCGGCGGTGATCGCCGCCAGGTCGTCCAGGGCCGGCCAGGGCCGCTCCGGGTTGACGTGGTCGGGGGTCAGCGGTGAGACCCCGCCCCAGTCGTCGACACCGGCACCGAGCAGCGCCCGGCACTCGGCGGGCGAGACCAGGTTGGGCGGGGCCTGGATTCGCATGCCGGGACCGAGGACCAGACGCGCCACCGCGATGCAGGCCAGGAACTCCTCGAAGGCGGCGTCGGGGGCCGCCGCCATCGCGGTGTGATCCTTGGCCCGGAAGTTCTGCACGATGACTTCCTGGATGTGGCCGAATTCCTTGTGCAGGCGCCGGATCGCGTGCAGGGTCTCGGCGCGCTCGACCGGGGTCTCACCGATGCCGACGAGAAGCCCGGTGGTGAACGGGATGGAGAGCCGGCCGGCCTCGGTCAGCGTGCGTAGGCGAACCGCCGGCTCCTTGTCCGGACTGCCGTAGTGGGCCATACCCCGGGTTTCGAACAGCCGCCGCGAGGTGGTCTCGAGCATCATGCCCATCGAGGGCGCCACCGGCTTGAGCCGGGACATCTCGGCCCAACTCATCACACCCGGATTGAGGTGCGGCAGCAGGCCGGTCTCCTCCAGTACTCGGATCGCCGCGGCCCGCACGTAGTCCAGCGTGGACTCGTAGCCCCGTTCTTCGAGCCACTGCCGCGCCTCCGGCCAGCGCGCCTCCGGACGGTCGCCGAGGGTGAACAGCGCTTCCTTGCAGCCCAGTTGCGCTCCCCGACCGGCGATCTCGACGATCTCGTCGGCCTCCAGGTACATCCCCCGCCCGGATGCCCGCAGCCGGCCCGGCACCGTGACGAACGTGCAGTAGTGGCAGGTGTCGCGGCACAGGTGGGTGACCGGGATGAAGACCTTGCGGGAGTAGGAGACCGGTAACCGGCCATTCGGCCCGCGCCACCCTTGCGAGGTCAGGCCGGCGTCACGGACCCGGGCGGCGCTGGCACACAGGTCGGCCAGTTCCTCGCCGCGGGCCGACATCGCGACGGCCGCCTCGTCGACGTTGAGGGCGACACCGTCGCGGGCCCGGCGCAGCACGCGGCGCAACGCAGATGAGGTTGAGGAGGTCATCGGCACGTCCCGCGAACCGCAGCCCCAGCGACCGGCATAGGCACCACAGTAGTCTCGGGCCGCAGCAGCCGCCGGGTGGCTCACCCGCCCGCGCCGTTGTGGCGGTTACGTGCTGTTCCCGTAGGATCACAGCACTTCTTCAGCAAACTGCGAGGTGCCGCCATGACCCCCTCCGCCGGACTGTCCGTTCGCGCTCTGATGTCAGCCGCAACAAGCGCCACCGTTCTCGGAGCGGCCGCGGCGGTGCCGATGACCGGCCCCGAAGCCGCCGGGGTCGTCGTTCCGGTCGACTTCTCCGCCTTCACCCTCAGCGCGGCCGTGACCCCGACCGCATCGCAGATCGTGCCGACCGCGAGCAACCCGATCACCGAGGCCTACGACGCCATCGAGCCGTGGGTGGCCTACGGGTTCGAGCTGGTCGAGTACGCCATGAGCTGGGTGCCGGGGCTGTGGTGGATCGCTCCGGGGGTCGACCTGGCCTACTTCAGCATCGAGCCGTTGGTGCAAGCGGGCGTCTACAGCGTGTCCTACGTGCTGTTCGGCCAGTTCGACCAGATTCTCCCGGCCATCAACAACGGCCTCGAGGAGGCGGCGCAGAACTTCATCGACTACGGATTGGCCTGGATCGGCAGCCTCATCCCGCTGCCGCCGATTCCGCCGTTCCCGCCGACCCCGCCGGGTGCCTCGGCGGCCGCCGAGACGGTTTCCCCGCGACTCGCCGCCGCGCAGCGTGCCAGTGCGGCCGCCTCCGAGGCAGCCGCCGACACCGGTACCGCCACCACCACCGAGGAGACCGCCCCGACGGGCATCGAGACCGCCGGGGCCACCGTCGAAACCGACGAGCGGGCCGGCGCCGAGGCTGTGCGCCCGGTGCGACCGGCCACCCGCGCCGCCCGCGGCGGGAAGACCGCCGTCAGCCCCGCCCCGGCTGCCGCCGCGATCCCCGGCAACAGCGCGGAACCGGCATCGGCCGGCAATGCAGCGACCGCCAAACCCGCGCGGGCCGCACGGTCCGCGGCCCGCGCCCGCTAGGAGCGCGTCAGGGCATCCGGCGCAGCACCACTGCAGCCGGAAGTGCGCCGAGCAGCAGGAAGATCAGGACCGAAAAGGCCATGATCCCCGGCCCGCCGTAGACGATGTCCCCACCGGGACCGCCCAGGGTGAACACCGCCACCGTCGCCAGCCAGGTCCACAACGGCAGCGCGGCCAACCGGCGGGAATCGGTCCACTGGCCCGCCGCCCACACCAGAGCCGCGTTGAGCAGCCCGCTGACCAGTGCGCTGACCGGCAACGGCACCGGCCCCAGGTACAGCGGCAGCAGAAAGGTGCCGACGATCGCCGAGAGCACACCGTCGGCGGCCAGCAGCCCCAGCACCGTGTTCGCAGCAGGTCCGCCGCGCACGGCGCCCGTCATTCGGACAGGTCCAGGCCCGCCAGCAGGTCACTTTCCCGGCCGCTGTCGTCGGTCGCTCCGGGTTGACCGGAGACCAGCACGTAGTGCTCCGCGGCGAGCACCGGCAGGATCATCTTGTTGGACAGTGTGAACGCCCGGCCGGTCGGCCCGAGAGCGATCTGGGTGGCGTGCGCGCCCATGGCCGCCCTTTTGGCCGGTACGTGCTCGGGCGCCTCGACGGCGGCGGTGATCCGATCGTCGGCGAAACCGAACTCCACCTCGCGCGGCGGCCACACCCAGTCCGGCAGGACGTCGTCGCCGTCCAGTGCGTCGATCCCGGCGCGGACCGCCGTCGAGGATGCCACCGTCCAATAGAACTTCGGGACGCGCCAACGGTCGGCGGCGGCGTCCACCGCGGCCGTGGTGACGTGATGGGCCTGAATGTGGTCGGGGTGGCCGTAACCCCCGTTGGGGTCGTAGGTCACCAGCACATGGGGGCGTAGTTCGGCGATCACGTCGGCCAGCTGGCGCACCAACTCGCCGGTGTCGGCATGGGCGAAGCCGGTGCGCCGACGAGCCGGCGTGCCGGCCATTCCCGAGTCGCGCCAGCGCCCGGCACCGCCGAGGAATCGCGGCCCGGGCACCCCGAGGTGTCCCAGAGCGGCGGTCAGTTCACCGATCCGGTAGCCGCCCAACTGGTCGGCGTGTTCGACGCCGAGTTGCGCCCACCGATCCCCGATGACCTCGCCCTCCTCACCGAGGGTGCAGGTGACCACCGTTACCTGGGCGCCGGCCGCCGCGTACCGCGCGATGGTGACGCCGTTGTTGATCGTCTCGTCGTCGGGGTGGGCGTGGACGAAGACCAGCCTCGGGGCAGCCGTCATGCTGCGACACCCTACCGATCAGAAGGCCCTACCGATCAGAAGACCACGGTCTGGTTTCCGTACCGGATGATCCGGTCCTGGCAATGCCAGGACACCGCCCGGGAGAGCACCGCACGTTCGACGTCAGCGCCCAACCGCACCAGGTCCTCGATGTCGTGGCGGTGGTCGACGCGGACCACGTCCTGCTCGATGATGGGGCCCTCGTCGAGGTCCTGGGTCACGTAGTGCGCCGTGGCTCCGACGAGTTTGACGCCGCGCTCCCGAGCCCGCCGGTAGGGCGCAGCGCCGATGAAAGCGGGCAGGAACGAGTGGTGGATGTTGATCAGCGGACAGCCCACCTCCTCGAGAAAGGTGGGGGTGAGGATCTGCATGTAGCGCGCCAGCACCACCAGGTCGACGTTGCCGCGCAGCAGATCGAGTTGGCGCTGCTCGGCTTGCTCCCGGATGTCGCGGCTGGCCGGGATGTGGATGAAGGGCACCCCGAACGGCCGGACCTGGTCGGCGAGGTCGGGATGGTTGGCGATCACCATCGCCACCGTCATCTCCAGTTCCCCGCGGCGGTTGCGCCACAACAGGTCGAGCAGGCAGTGGTCTTCGGTGGAGGCCATGATGGCCACCCGCTTGGGTTTGGCGGCCTCGGTCAGGCGGAAGTCGATGTCATAGGGGACGGCGACTTTCTCGGCGAAGTCGCGCGCCAGATCGTCGTAGGCCGCGGCCAGGCCGGGCAGGTGGAAGATCGTGCGCTGCATGAAGGTTCCGCCCGAGGGGCTGGTGGAGTGCTGGTCGAGGGACACGATGTTGGCGCCGGCCCCGGTGAGGAATGCGCTCACGGCGGCGACCAGGCCGGGCCGGTCGGCACAACGCAGCAGCAGACGGCCGGTGTCGCGGGGTGGGAGTCCATCGCCCCTGCGCGGATACTCGGCGGCACCGGTGTCAGTGGACATGGCTCTCAAGTGCTCCTCGGCGTCGGATGGACGGATTCTCGCCGCTGAAGGGTACTCCGGCCCGGCGGGTCAGGGCGCGACCTTCATCCACTGGCCGGCGTTGCCGACGATGCCGACCGGCACCGCCCCGGTGAGTTTGACGTTCTTCACGGTGGGCCCGACGGCGACGATCGTGGTGTCCTGGATGATCGGCAGAACCGCCGACAAGGCCCATAGCCGCGGCTCCACCGCGTCGATGACGGCTGCGACATCCAGCGAACCGTCCAGCGCGCCGTCGATCTTCGGCTGAATGGCCGGGTCGCAGATTCCGGTCAAGTTGGACGGAGCCCGGACCAGCGGAGCCGCCTCGGTCGGCACCGGCTCTGACGGCACCGGCTCTGACGGGGGCTTCTCGCCGCTGGTTTCGGGCCCGGGAGCCTCCGACGGCCGACCGGACGGTGGGGGCACCGGGGCGGTCGAGAGCGGGGCGGCGTCCACCGCGGGGCAGCCGAAGCGTGCGGCCAGCGCCGTGGCGAGGTCTCCCCCGGCCGCGTGCCAGCCCACGATCGCGTCCACCCGGTTGTTCGCCAGGGCCGGCCCGTAGAGCACGGTGGGCTCCAGTGCCAGCACGGTCGCCGCAATGCCGACGCTGCGCAGCTGGTCGGCGGCGGTGTTGGCCACCGCCACCGAAGTCGGGTCGGTTGCCGCCGCACCGATCACCAGCGACAACGTCACGCCGTCGCGGCTGATGCGGCCGCGGGTGGTCTCCGGCGCACGCGTCGCACTGGCCCCGTCCAGCGGGACCGGAACGGTCGACTCGGGGGCGTTGCGGTCCACCTGGTAGCCGGCGCGCCCGAACAACTCCAGCGCACCCTCACGGCCCGGCGGGGCCGGCGCGGTCGCCACGTACCCGGGATCACTCGGCGACCGGACCAGCGACTGGTCGAGGGTGAC
>JAGQTQ010000063.1:0-6264 GCA_020438905.1 Mycobacterium sp. | reverse complement strand
AAGCGCCTTGCGCACCAGGGGATCGGCCAGCTTCGGCTGCTTGGCCCGCAGGATCAACTGCAACACGCGCGGGGTGATCAGCCGGCCGGTTCGCACATCCGGGATCGCCGAAAGTTGCGCGAACGCGGCGGCGCCGCCGTGTACCTGAGCCACCTGGGTGTCGCCGTTGCGGATCGAATCGGCCAGCGCCGCCGGGGCGCCGCCGCGGCGGAACAGGATCTGGTCGGGCTTGGCCGGCCTGCCCCAGAAACGGTCGTTGCGGGCCAACAGGATTTCGTCGCGTTGCGGGTCGATGGTCTCGACCCGGAACTGACCGCCGGTCACCGCCATCGTGCGGGCCAGGCCCGCGGTGAACCCACCGGGAATGTCCTTGACGATATGCGCCGGCAGCAGGGCGTTGAACAGTTCCCGCCAGGCTGGGTAGGGCTGGGAGAACGTCACCACCGCGGTCTTGCCGCCGTCTACCGACTGCACTCCGGTGACCAGGTCATATCCCGCCGGGTCGACAACGCCGGGCTGGCTGACCATCTGACGCCACTGATACCAGAAGTCGTCGGCCCCGATGGGTGCGTTATCGGTCCAGGCGGCTTCGGGCCGGATCTTGTAGGTGACGGTGAACGGGTTGGGCGCGGTCACCTTGGCGGATATCAGCAGGTCGGGGTCCAGCTCCCACCGCGACCCGGTCGAGGTGGCCGGGTCGGGCACTGGGCGAAACGAACTGGGCAGCACGAGCGCGCTGACGGCAGCGGTCACCGGCGACTGGTCGCTGAGCAGGTGCGGATTGAACCCGGGGCCGATGGAGTCGATCGCCACGATGATCTGGGCGGCCCTCGGCGCCGGCGCCGCCGACTGGGAACTCTGGGTGCTCTGCGGCGCCGGGGGCGGGTCCACGGCGCAGCCGGCGAGGATCGCAACCGATGTCAGCGCACTGGTGGTGCGCAGCCCACGCGGTCTCCTCAGCACGCCCCTCAGGGTATCGGCCGAGCGTCGGGAAGCCCGGTCATCAGGCCCGTCACACCTTTTGCGCCTTGGCCCGCGACCGGCTGCGGGCCCGGCTGGTGGCGTCCAGCTCGACTTTGCGCACCCGGACGATCTCCGGGGTGACCTCGACACACTCGTCGCCCGCGCAGAACTCCATGGCCTGTTCGAGGTCGAGTTCCATCGGCCGGGCCAGGGTCTCCATCACGTCGGCGGTCGAGGAGCGCATGTTGGTCAGCTTCTTCTCGCGGGTCACGTTGACGTCGAGGTCCTCGGCACGCGGGTTGATGCCGACCACATGGCCCTCGTAGGTGTCGTCACCGGGCTCGACGAAGAAGGTGCCGCGGTCGGCAAGCTGGATCATGGCGAACGGCGTCACCGAACCGGACCGGTCGCTGACCAGCGATCCGGTGTGGCGGGCGCGGATCTCCCCGGCCCAGGGCCGGTAGCCGTCGAACACCGCGTTGGCGATGCCGGTGCCGCGGGTCAACGTCAGGAAGTCGGTGCGGAAGCCGATGAGCCCGCGGCTGGGGACGATGAAATCCATCCGCACCCATCCGGCGGCGTGGTTGGTCATCTGCTCCATACGGCCCTTGCGATTGGCCATGAGCTGGGTGATCGCGCCGACGAACTCCTCGGGGCAGTCGATGGTCATGGCCTCGAACGGCTCGTGCAGCTTGCCGTCGATGCTGCGGGTGACCACCTGCGGCTTGCCGACGGTCAGCTCGAAACCTTCCCGGCGCATCTGCTCGACCAGCACGGCCAGCGCCAGCTCGCCGCGGCCCTGTACCTCCCAGGCGTCCGGGCGGCCGATGTCGACCACCCGGATCGAGACGTTGCCCACCAGTTCGCTATCCAGCCGGGACTTGACCATCCGTGCGGTCAGCTTGTGGCCGGAGACCTTGCCCGCCAGCGGCGAGGTATTGGTGCCGATCGTCACCGAGATGGCCGGCTCGTCGACGGTGATCCGGGGCAGCGCGTGCGCATGGTCGGGATCGGCCAGGGTGTCGCCGATCATGATCTCCGGCATTCCCGCCACCGCGACGATGTCACCGGCGACGGCCTCGTCGGTCGGGTTGCGCTCCACCCCGACTGTGCTCAGCAGTTCGGTGATCTTGGCGTTGGCGATCACCGGCACGCCGTCCACCTCACGCATCCAGGCCACCTGCTGGCCCTTGCGCAGCCGCCCGTTGTAGATCCGGATCAACGCCAGACGCCCCAGGAACGCCGAGGCGTCGAGGTTGGTGACCAGCGCCTGCAACGGGGCTTCCGGGTCGCCCTTCGGCGGGGGGATGTTGTCGAGCAGGACATCGAACAGCGGGTCGAGGTTGTCACCCTCGGGGTTCTCGCCGTTGGCGGGTTCGACGGTGCTGGCCACCCCGGCGCGGCCGGAAGCGAACAGCGTGGGCAGGTCCAGCGCCCGTTCGGCGGCCTGCTGCGCCTCGTCATCGAGGTCGGAGGCGACGTCGAGCAGCAGGTCATGGCTTTCCGAGACGACCTCGGCGATGCGCGCGTCCGGGCGGTCGGTCTTGTTGACCACCAGGATCACCGGCAGGTGTGCGGCCAGCGCCTTGCGCAGCACGAAACGGGTCTGCGGCAGCGGGCCTTCGGAGGCGTCGACCAGCAACAGCACCCCGTCGACCATGGACAGACCGCGCTCCACCTCGCCGCCGAAGTCGGCGTGCCCGGGGGTGTCGATGACGTTGATCACCGTCATGCCGCCGTCGGGGTGGTGGCGGTGCACCGCGGTGTTCTTGGCCAGGATGGTGATGCCCTTTTCCTTCTCCAGGTCACCGGAGTCCATCAGCCGTTCGACGGTGTCGTCGCCCCGGTGGGTCAGGGCACCGGACTGGCGCAACATGGCGTCGACGAGGGTGGTCTTGCCGTGGTCGACGTGGGCCACGATGGCGACGTTGCGGAAGTCGTGTCTGGGGGCGGGGCTACTCACGTCGCAGATTGTCGCAGTGCGGGGCGCGGATCGCGAAAACGCCGTGGCGCAGTCAGTGCCGCGACCGGGAGGCACAGTTCGCCGGCGAAGGCGCCGAGATCGGCCGGCCACCGGGGCATCGGCCGACACCAGCGGCTACTCGTTTCCCGTCAGTAGTGCGGACAGGACACCCAGCCACTGCCGGTCGGCCGGAACCCAGGCCAGCCCGTCGAGTTCGCAAGGCCCGACCCAGCGCAGCGCGCGGTGGTCGTGCGGGTGCAGGCTCCCGCCGGTCTGAACCACCCGATAGGCCCGCAACGTCAGGCCGCCGCCGATCGCCACGTCCTCACCGAGACGGCCCACGACCTCGGTCTCGACCCCGAGTTCCTCGCGCAACTCGCGCACCAGGGCCTGCGCGTCGGTTTCCCCGGCCGCCACCTTGCCGCCGGGCAACTCCCAGAGCCCGGCCAGTTCCGGCGGCCGCTGCCGCTGAGCCACCAGGAGCTTCGACCCGGCGATCAGCGCACCGGCGACGACGACCCGAGCAGACATGGCTCTCGAAGGTATACCGTCGGGGTATGGCCGTGCTGAGCGATGACGAGGTGGACGCCGCCGCGGCGACGCTGAACGGATGGCAGCGCTCCGATGGTGCGTTACGGCGGTCGGTGAGATTCGGATCATTCCTCGAGGGAATCGAGGCGGTCGCGGAGGTGGCCCGGCACGCCGAACGCGCCGACCATCATCCCGACATCGACATCCGTTGGCGCACAGTGACTTTCGCACTCGTGACCCACTCCGAGGGCGGTATCACCGATAAGGATCTGCAGATGGCCCGGGAACTCGACGAGATTCTGGGCCACCGGATTTCGGGCCACCGGTAGCCGCGATCCAACCCAGCGTCGCCAGCGCCGCCGCGATGTAGACCAGGCCGGCCCAGGCCAGATACCAGGGCCGGCCGATCTGCCAGATCGTCGGCTGCGCGAAGCTGAGGAGCCAGGGGACCCCGACGAGAGTCAGCGCCAGCCAACCCCAGCCGAGCAGCCGCGCACCGAACCGCCTTCGCAACGGACCGTTCAACAGCCAGATCATCAGCGGGACCACCCACACCCAGTGATGGGTCCACGAGATCGGCGAGATCAGCAGGCCGAAGAGTTCGACCACCAGCAGCGGACCCAGCCGGTCACCACACGCCGCCCGGCCCAGCGCCCGCCAGGCCAGCACCGCCAGAACCGCCGTCACCGCGACGGCGGCCAGAACCCAAGGCCCGTAACCGGCGTCGTGGCCGATGATCCGCGAAATACCTCCCCGCCACGACTGATTGAACGACGTCCCGATCGGGCCGACGCGGCTCGCGTCGCCGAGCAGGTCGGTGAAGTAGTAGCGGGCCTGCTCACCGATCACCGCCACCGACAGCGCCACCGTGCCGGCGAACACCACGACCGCAAATGCCGCCGCAGCCCAGCGGCGCATCCCCAGGAAATAGAAACCGGCGATGGCCGGGGTCAGCTTGATCCCGGCGGACACCCCGACGAGCAGGCCCGACAGCCACCACCGGGAGCTGTAGACGGCACAGAGCACCGCCAGGACCAGAATCACGTTGATCTGCCCGTAGTCGAAGGTGCTGCGCAACGGCTCGGTCCAGATGCCGACGGCCGTCCAGAGCATCGCCGTCCGGTGGCCCCGCCCTCGGCTCACCCCGATGAGCCGCTGGCTGATCCGAACCACGCCGTAGAGAGCGGCGATGACGCCGAGCTGCCACCCTAGGGCGACCAGCCCGAAGGGCAGCCGACTGAGCGGGTAGAACACCAACGCGGCGAACGGCGGATAGGTGAAGGGCAACGGGAAGTCCGGGGTCTGGTCGGCGTAGACATAGGAGTACAGGGTTCCGGGCCGGTCCAGGGCGGCCGCACCACCGAGGTAGACATGCAGGTCGACGAAATTCGCGCCGTTGGGAACGAGGTAGGTCCAGGCCAACCGGGCGGCGACGCTGACCAGCAGAACCAGCGCTGCGGTGCGGGTTCTGCTCACCCCGCGACTCTAAGCAACTTCGGCGCGCTGATGCCCGCCCAGCCACCGAAACCGCGCCGAAGTCTGTGGATCACCGATGGCCATCGCTCCTGTAACGGTTGCATAAATGCCACACGTGTCACTCAGGCAACTTCAGCCACTCGCCTACTTTCGGTTTGCAGGTCCGCAATCGAGGGAGTGGTATCACATGTCACGTTTCGCAAAGTTGTTCGCCGCCAACGCGATTGCCGCCGCCGGGCTCTGCTCGGCCGCCGTCGCCCTGAGCTCGACGGCAGCCGCCGAACCGGCGATCCCGCCGGCGGTTCCCGGTGTGCCGGCACTCAACATGATCCAGGAGTTCGCGACCAACCCGGCGAGCATGGGCGCGGTGCTGCAGACGGCGGCCACCGCCCTCAACGGCGCCTCTGAGCTCGTCGGCGGACCGTCCGCGTCCACCCTGCCGGTCTCGCCCATCGGGGGCGTGCCGGCCGCACCGGTGCCGGCCGCACCGGCCATGCCCGCCGCCGCTCCGGCGGGCCCGGTCTCGGCGATTGCGCCGCTGCTGAATCAGTTCGGTTTTCCGGCCAACCTGATCGGCCTGGGGCCCTCGGGATTGCCGTTCCCGAGCCAGCTCGGCGACACGACGGGCATCAGCCCGACCACCCCGGCCGTCCCCCTGATCCCGCCGATCGCCACTTCACCGGCGGTTCCGGCCGCTCCGAGCGGTCCCGCCATCAACCCGCTGCCCCTGCTCACCGCGCTCCCCTGAGCCGGCAGCGACCGAACGCAAGAACACTTCCGAGGGAGTACGCCGTGCGCAACATCGCCAAGCTGGCCGCCGGTCTGACCACCGTCGCTCTGGCAATGGCCGCCACCCCGGTAGCGGCCGCTGACCCGACCATCCCCTTGGACCCGGTGCAGCTGCCCGGCATGGAGGCGGTGCAGAGCCTGAGCCCTGTGATCCAGCAGGCGGCGGTCGATCCCGCATCGGCGCAGGAACTGCTGCTGGCGGCGGCCTCTCAGTTGGCGGGCAACGCCACCACCCCCGGAAACTCGGCGGCGCTGGCCGAGGCGGTCACCCGCTTCGTCCAGGGCGGCGGGATCGCCATGAGCCCCGCCGCCACGCCGGCCGCCGCCGCGGTCACCCAACAGGCGGGAACCGGGATCGCACACGGGACCGCCCCGTTGCTCACTCCCGGTCCGGGCAACGGGCCCATCCCGCTGGAGAAGCACCAGCCCGCGGCCGGCGCCGTTCCCGGCGCCGAGGCGCATCTGCCCACCGGGGTGAACCCGGCGCACGCCGCGGGGCCGGTCGCCGCAGCGATGCCGGAGGTGCCCACCCCGGTGGCCGC
>JAGQTQ010000062.1 GCA_020438905.1 Mycobacterium sp. | reverse complement strand
TGCGATCGGCCCGATCAGCGGCACGGTCGCACCCCGGACCCACAAACACAAGGAGGGGCATGGGGCGGCGCGCCGCAACAGCACTGCACCTGGCCCTGATCCTGATCGGCGCGGTCCTGTATTTCTTGTTCGTCCTGCCGCGCTGGTGGGTGCTCACCGGTGCCATGCCCGCCACGCTGGCGACGGTCGGCCGCATTTCCGCAGCCCTGCCGATCGGTGCGGCTGCCGCGCCGGTGTGGCTGGTGCTGCAGCGCTCCCTGCGCCCGAGTGCGGCCACCCCCGAACTGGCGTTGCGGCTGCGCGCCTGGTCGGGGGCGCTGCACCTGTTCGCCGGAGCGCTGATTCTGCTGGCGGCGATCACCGAGATCTGGCTTCGCCTCGACGTCGGGGGGCCGTATCTGTTCGGCGTCTACGGCGCGGCGGCGGCGATCGCAGTGTTAGCCGTTACGGCGTTCTACCTGTCCTTCATCGCCGAGAAGCCGCCGGCCGCACCCAAGCCGCCGAAGGCGCAGAAGCCCCCCAAGACGAAGAAGGAAAAGAAGCCGAAGAAGCCGCGCGGCAAGAAGTCCGACGCGGCCACTGAGACTGACGCCGACACTGGGACTGATGCCGGGACCGAGACCGAGACCGGCCCGTCGGACTCCGCGGACGGCGACGAAGCCGATGCGGAGCCAGATTCCCCTGTCGACAGCACCGATGGGACCGGCTCGCAGAGCACCGACGAGACGACCGACGGCAACCGCGCCGACGACATGACCGTTACCGGCAGCACCGAGGAGCCGAACACCTCCGACCGCGCCGTCGATGACGCCGAGGAGGACGCCGCAGGCACAACCGACGCGGCCACGAACTCCTCAGCAGATCCCACTACCGACGGTCAACCGGCTGCCGGGGCGCTACGCAACCGGCGCCCCTCCGGCAAGATCCGCCGGCGACTGCGCCGCTGAATCACACATCCGCTGAACCACACCGCGGTCCCGACCCGGCCACGAAGCGAACCCCCGACGCCCGAAGCCTCTGGGCCGGCCTTGCGCGACTGGGCTTAGACGACTGCGACCGGCGGGATCTCCCGCAGCGGCAGGTCCACCTGGATGTCGGAGATGTCGACCACGCCGATCGCCGCGTTGGCGAAGATCGAGGACCAGCTCACGATCTGCAGCGTCAGCGAGTCACCGGCGCCGACCGTGTAGGCGATGTCATAGAGCGGCATGGACACCGTGCGCTCGCGGCCATCCAGGGTCAATGGGACCGCCGTCACCTGGTTGCCGACCACCTCGCCCGTGGCGTTATCGACCAGCTGTGCAAACACCGCCTCGCCCGTGCCCAGGCCTCGGTAGGTGAAGCTCAGTTGGGGCGCGCCGACGATCTGCTCCCCGACGTCGGGGGTCAGCGCGACATTGATCGCGTTATCTGCCGGGGTGGGGAAGATCAGGCCGATCGGGAACGATCCGAACAGGGAACCCGATCCTCCGACGAACGGAATGATTCCCAGAGTCCCACCGGCGCTGGAGGCACTGTAGGGATCCAGCTGGTTGAAGCCGTCCTGGAAGGGCAGCAGGTCCGAGGTGTAGTAATCCGCATTCTGGTCCCACCACTGGAACACCGGGACGGCGTCGGCGCCCTGGCCGGTGCCGGCGACGTACTGGTTGAGCCAGGCGAAGGTGTCGGTGAAGAGTTGCTGCTGCTGGGTCGGGCTCACCCCGGTCGAGCAGGAGCCGTGACCGCCGCAGAACCAGGCCAGCTTCACCGGGGCGCCGAACGGGTTCTCGGTGATGGTCTCGGCGTTGAATACCGACTGATCCAGCGGGAACAGCGCATCAACGGTGCCCTGGAACAGCAGGGTCGGGATCTGCAGCTGATTGAGCAGGGTCGTCGGACCACTGCTGGACAGAACCGCCTGACCGGTCTGGGTGATGAAACCGAACAGCCCCGTCAGTGCACCGACGTAAAGCTGGTTGTTGATCCGCGCACCCGCCGTCACCAGGTCAAGCAGCAGAATCGCCGACCAGGCGGTCTTGGGGACCTCCGAGGGGTACAGCGCGTCCATCAGTGAGTACCAGTTGCCGTTCGGCACGATGGCGTCGATGCGGGGGTCGGTGCTGGCGGTGACCATCTGGATGCCGCCGCCGTAGGATCCGCCGACCATGCCGACCGCCGGGTCGCCGGGTGCGTCCAGTTCGACCAGCGGGTTGTTCGCGGCCCAGCTGACGATCGCGGAGGCGTCGCGGCCCTCGAAGAACGGGCTGTCCAGTTGCAGCACACCACCGGAGGCGAACTCGCCGCGGGGATCCCAGGTCACCACGTTGTAGCCCTCGTCACGCATGGGGTCCACGCCGGGAACCGAGCCGAAGGTACCCAGCACGTTGTAGGGATCGGTCTCCCCCGGCGAGCCCAGACCCGGTCCGTTCAGCAAGGTGGGGGCGGTCTCGCCCTCCGCGATACCGGTCGCCGGGAAGAAGTTGGTGCTGATCGCGGTGCCGTCGAAGGAGATCACGTCATAGGTGAACGACAGCGGGGTGTCGCCCGGGGCGTCGGCGGCCACGTTGACGTCGATGGTGGCGACGATCGAGCTGCCGATGATCGGCGCCAGGAGATCGCTGATCAGCGGCAGTTTCTGGAGCAGGTCGATCACCGGGGCGGCGATCAGGCCGACGACCGGGATATTGATCAGGAACTGATTGAAGTCGGTGGTCTCACTGATCCGGACGGAGAACTGCTCGGTGCCCTTCACGCCGCCGACGTCCAGCCAGGTGGCGTACGGCAGGATCGTGTAGCTCTGCGGGTCGGTCTCGGTCGGCGATATCGGGACCGTGCCGAGGTCCAGTTTGCCGCCGTTGCTGCCGTCCAGCGAGGTGTAGCTTAGAGCGGCCCCGCGGGCGCTGGTGGCGTTGAGCGTTCCCTGGAAGAAGCCGTCGATGAACTCCACCGACGGATCGACGGTGATTCCCTTGCTGGTGACCGCCTGCGCTGTGGTGACCGAGGCGAGCGGGCCGGCGGTGCTCGCGGCGCTGAGCGGTTGGCGGCGGGCGACGGCGAGCAGGGCCCAGGCCAGTGGCGAATCGACCGGAACGAGCGGATCGCTACCGGCGCCGTCGGACAGCCCGTTATCGGCTTCGGACAGGAAACCGGCTACCTCGCCGGCCGGCGCCGGATCGGGTTCCGCGGCCGGCACCACGGCGACGACGATCTCCGCCGGAGCCGCCGCCGACGCCGGTGACGCCGAATCGTTCGAAGCCTCGACCACGGCCGCGGTCGGCACGCTCGGAGCCGCGGCGGAGGCCGCGGCGGGCACCGGTACCGCGGCCGGCGCGGGATCGACGTCGACCTCGAGGGCCGAGGACTGCCCGCCCGACTCCGTGGGCGCCGAAGGTGTCGGCCCCGAGTCCGAGCGCGAATTGCGTTGCTGCCGAACGACGTTCCTCGACGGTGCCGCACTGGGAGCCTGCGCCGAGGCTTTGCGGCCCCGCGACGCCGACTGCGAGGAGGACGAGTCGTTACCGCGCGAGGCGCCGCCGGGATCCGAGCCGGATCCGGAGACCTCAGCCCATGCCACGCTCGAGGAGAACGCGGCGGCGCCGACCCCCAGGGCCACCGCCAATCCCCCGACTCGACCGACGAATTTCGATGCGCCCATGACGTTTCCTCCCGAGTGCGAAGCCTCAGCGCACAGTAACGCGCCTCAGCTTCTTCTTAGGGCAGGTTTCCCAAATTGACAGAAAAGAACCATTCGCCTGATCACCAGATGGAGAAGTCGGTCGAACCGATGCCGTAGGGGTCGTCGAACCCGTAGTTGAGGTAGATCGGGTTTTGAGCAAACGGCGCGTTACCGGTGTTCATCAGACCGCTCCCGATGACCGGGGTGCCGTAAACGCCGCTGCCGGTGGTGTAGCTGTAGAGCAGCGTGGCACCGTCGGCGGTGTACACCGCGATCGTGGTGCCCGCCGGGAGGTTCTGGCCGACCGCCGTGCCGGTGGGGTCGTTGGCGGTGTTGAGGGTTCCGAAGACGCCACCGGAGTCGATGATGGCGCCGGCGTCGGTCTTCGCCCCACCGTTGACGCTGACCTTCACATAGGCGTCCGGGGCGCCCGGCACCGAGACTCGGGTGGGCAGCGCGTTGGGACCCAGGATCATGAAGCCGCCCAGACCGAACGGCCACGCGTTCTGGTAGAGCAGAAGGCCGTTGCTCAGCTCGCCGGGCATCAGCGCGGTCGGGATCGGGGCCGGACCCGGACCGGCGGTGTTGGCGCCGACACCGAGGATGCCGTCGGCGCCCCAGGAGAAGAAATCCTTGAAGACCGCGACGCTGTCCGGGTATTCATCGTTGTTGGTCACGATGTTCACCGGTGCCGTGGTGACCGCCCCCCCGCCGAGGTCGACCGTGGTGTCGTAGGTCTCGTAGTGATAGCAGATCCCGCCGCTGAAGCAACTGTTGCCCTCACCGGTCATCGGGCCGAGGTCCCCTGAGCCGACCTTGTCCGCCGTGGTGACCAGTCCGGAGGCTCCGGTGTCGACCAGCAAGGTGGCGGCCGATCCGCCGTTCACCGAAACTCCGACCACGGGCTGGGTGGTAGCCACCATCCGCACCGGCACCACCGCGTAGATCTTGCCGTCCTGACGGGCGGCGGCGACCTGGGTCTCCGCGGCACTGATGTCAGCGCCGAACACGCCGACCAGGGGCATGATCAACGCCGCTCCACCCATCGAGAACTCAGCCAGGCCGGGCAGCAGCATGTTGCTGAGCAGGGTGACCTGCGCGATTTGGTGAATCAGCGGAATTCCCGCCGTGCCCGCAAGGAAATCCTGAACGCCCGGATTCGTCGCGCCCCACGCGGTCAGCGACAGCGACGCCCCGGCGAGGAACACCTGCGGAACGATCGCGACCACACCGGCCAGGATGTTGCCCGAACCCCAGGTCTGCTGAGTGAGGATGCCCTGGGCGTCGGCGATCTCCTGAAGCGCCAACTGGACGTGGGATCCGGGCACGATCTGGCTGCCCGGGTTTCCCCCGGCTCCGGGCAGCCACGAGGTCATCACCGGAGCCGGATCGGCGGCGGGGCCGGGAACCGACGCTGCCGGGGCCGGATCGGAGGACGGTTCGGCGACCTCGACCGCCGCCGGTTCGGCGTCCGTGGTCGCCCCGTCAGACTCGGACCCCGACGGCACCGCGACGGCCGCGCCGCGGGAGGCCCGGACCGCCCGCTTCGGCGTCGGCTCGCTGACAACCGGGTCGGCCAGAGCGGACTCGGCGATGACTGGCTCGGTGACAACCTGATCGGTGGCAACCGGGTCGTCGACGACCGCGGCGGCCGGCAGCGGAGTGCTTGTCTCGGCCTGGACGGCTTCAAGATCGAGCGCAGCATCGGGAAGCTCCGGCGCCACCGGGACACGGCCCATACGGCCCTGAGCCGGGGGTGCGGTCGATCCCGCGGAGCCGTCCGCGTCCGCCGCGGCAGAGCGGGACGGGCGCAGGGCCTTGCGGCGCGGGCCGACTGTGTCGGACTTTGCCGAGGCTGCGCCGGCAGCGCCTGCGCTCTCGGAGGTCGACGTCGCGCCCGTCGATTCCGCCCCGGTGTCGGCGAAGGCCACCGCGGTCCCGCCTACCAGAGCCACACCCATACCCAGGGTTACCGCGCCGGCGCCGAGCCAGGTGTAGGGCTGGATGCGGCGGTTTCCGCCACGCTTACGCGCTGATTGGGACATCGACGGGACCCCCTACGGAATCGGCTCCAGAAACCTTAAGATTTACTGAGATGTCTACCACACCTTCCTGGGAATCCAGGTGGGTGTTCGCCCCCGGCGAAGGCCTGCTCCGCCTGCCGCCGAAGCCGTGCGCGGCTTGCTCAATCCCCCTTTCCCCTCTTCAAGTCCCGGTCCCGGCTCGGCTGCACCCGCTTGGGTTCGCCCGGCATCTTCGGGTAATTGGGGGGATACGGAAGATCACCCAATCCGCGTTCGGCATCGGCGTCGGCCATGGCCAGCAGCGGCTCGATCGACTGGGACACCGAATCCAAACCCGCCATCGGGTCTCCGCGCCGCGCGAGCAGGTCCGGCACGGTCGCCATGGTGTAGTCGTCGGGGGTTTGGGCCGCGGCCAGTTCGGTCCATGTCAGCGGGGTCGACACCGTGGCGATCGGGGTGGGGCGCACCGAGTAGGCGGCGGCGAAGGTGCGATCGCGCGCGTTCTGGTTGAAGTCGATGAAGATGCGCTGACCCCGTTCCTCTTTCCACCATGAGGTGGTCACCAGATCGGGTGCCCGCCGTTGCATCTCGCGGGCCAGGGCGATACCGGCGCGACGCACCGCGACGAAGTCCCAGTCGGTGGTGATCCGCAGGAACACGTGCACGCCGCGACCGCCCGAAGTCTTTGGGTAACCCACCAGGCCCAGTTCGTCGAGCACCGGTTTGAGGATCTCGACGGCCACCGTGCGCGCCTCGGCGAATCCGGTGCCCGGCTGCGGGTCCAGGTCGATCCGCAACTCGTCGGGATGGTCGGTGTCCGGGCAGCGGACCTGCCAGGGGTGCAGCGTGATCGCGCCCATCTGAGCGGCCCACACGATCGCCGAGGGATGGGTGACCCGCAGTGCGTCGGCGGTACGGCCGGACGGGAACCTCACCCGGCAGGTCTGCAGATAGTCCGGATGTTTCTCCGGAACCCGCTTCTGGTAGATCTGCTCGCCGTCGATGCCGTCGGGGAAGCGCTGCAGATGCGTCGGCCGGTCCCGCAACGCGGTGAGCATCGGCCCCGGCGCCACCGCGCGGTAGTAGTCGATGAGCGCCCCCTTGGTGCCGTTCGCGCCCAGCTCGGGAAAGAAAACCTTGTCGCGGTTGGTGATTCGGACGCTGACACCCTCGACGTCGATCTCCTCGGCGGAACCGGCCATCAGAGCGTCCCCAGCACGTCGGTGACGTCGTAGTCCGGCGGGACGTCGAGTTGGCCGAAAGTGCAGCTCGACGGATCGCGGTCCGGGCGCCAGCGCAGGAAACGCACGGCGTGGCGGAATCGTCGTCCGTTCCCGACCCCTTCCATCTGGTCGTAGGCCACCTCGGCGACCCGCTCCGGGCGGATCGGGATCCAGCGCTTGTCGGCGGCCGAGTTCCACCTGCTCGGCTCCCCCTCCTTGACGACGTCGGCTCCCTCACGCAGCGGCTCGAGTTCCGCCAGCAGGCGAACCCTGTCCTTGGCGTTGAACGATGTCGCGCCCCCGACCATCCGAAGTTCGTCGTACTGGCCGTAGAGGCCCAGCAGTACCGATCCCAGACCGGTACCGCTCTTGTGGATGCGGTAACCCATCGCCACGCAGTCCGCGTCGCGGGCGTGCTTGACCTTGATCATGTCGCGCCGGCCGGGCTGATAGGTCCCGGCGAGCCGTTTGGCGATCACCCCGTCGAGTCCGGCGCCCTCGAATGTCGTGAACCATTGCGCCGCCAGCCCCGGATCCTCGGTGGTCGGAGTCACATGACACCGACCACCACGGCTCACCGCGGCCAGCAGGGCTTCGCGACGTGCCCGGAACATCTCACCCGTCAGTGCCCGATTCCCGGAAGCCAGGGCGTCGAACCCGATGAAATGCGCGGGCGTCTGGTCGGCGAGCAGCCGGATCCGGCTCGCCGCGGGGTGGATGCGCTGCGCCAGCGAATCCCAGTCCAGCCGGGTGCGCCCGTCGATCCGGCGCGGCACCACCACCTCCCCGTCGAGCACGCACCGCGTCGCCAGTCGCTCGCGCATGTCCGCTACCAGCTCCGGAAAGTACCGGCCCAAATCCTTGCCGCTGCGGGACTGGATCACCACCTCGTCGCCGTCGCGGAATACCACCGCGCGGAAACCATCCCACTTGGGTTCGTAGGACCACTCGCCGTCGGTGTCCGGCACCCTGGTCTGCGCCTTGGCCAACATGGGCTGGACCGGCGGGGCAAGGGGGAGGTCCACAACGACCATCATCCACAACGACCATCGTCGTACATTCTCTTGCGATGCACACCACCCCCGAACCGCGCGGCGCCGGCCGGTTCGCGCCGAGTCCGTCAGCCGACCTGCACATCGGCAACCTGCGCACCGCGGTACTCGCCTGGCTGTTCGCCCGCTCGACCGGTCGCCGCTTCCTGATCCGGGTCGAGGATCTCGACGACCGCACCCATGCCGACGTGGGCCGGCGCCAACTGGCCGATCTCGCCGCGATCGGGCTGAGATGGGACGAGCCTCCGGAGTGGCAGTCCGAGCACCCGGACCGCTACGGCGCCGTGATCGACGGGCTCATGGAGCGGAATCTGGTCTACGAATGCTTCTGCAGCAGAAAGGACATCCTCAACGCGCCGCGGGCGCCGCACGCCCCGGAGGGGGCCTATCCGGGCACCTGCCGGACCCTGACGGGAACCCAGCGCGAACAGCACCTGGCCGCGGGTCGCCCGCCCGCCCTCAGGCTACGGGCCGCCGCCACCGAGTACACCGTCACCGACCTGGTCCACGGCAGCTACACCGGGGTCGTGGACGATTTCGTGCTGCGCCGGGGCGACGGGGTTGCGGCCTACAACCTCGCGGTGGTGGTCGATGACGCCCACGCCGGCATCGACCAGGTCGTCCGCGGTGACGATCTGCTCTCATCCTCCCCGAGACAGGCCTACCTGGCGGCCCTGCTCGGCTATCCCGAACCGGTGTACGGCCATGTGCCACTGGCCCTGAACGGCGACGGCAAGCGGCTGGCCAAACGCGACGGCGCGGTGACTCTCGCCGACCTAGGCGCCGACCGGGCGTGGTCACTGATCACCACATCGCTGGGTCGGCCGGGCGCCGACATGGCCGAATTGCTGGCGCTGTTCGACCCGGCACGGCTTCCGCGCGAGCCGTGGGTGTACCGGCCCGACCCAGATCAAGGCACCGCCTAGACGGCCAGTTCCCGCTGTCCCCAGGGTGAACCGTAGGAGGTCAGCAATTCCAGGAACGGCACCGAATCGAAGCACTCCGGGCCTAATACGCCAACACCGCTCCAGGTTCCGTTTGCCAGGAGTTCCAGTGCCACAACGGGATTGATCGCGGTCTGCCAGACCACGCACTGGTGGCCGTATTCGGCCATCGACCACTCGTTGTCCACGACGTGGTAGAGGTAGGTCGATCGGGGGAGCCCGTCCTTGCCGGTGCCGGTCACCCACAGTCCCGCGCAGGTCTTGCCGCGCATCTTCGGCCCCAGGGTGGCGGGATCGGGCAGGCAGGCGGCGACCACATCGCGCGGTGCGACCTCCACGCCGGAGACCCGCACCTTCTCGGTGCTGTCCAACCCGAGTTTGTGCAGCACCTTCAGAACGTCGATGAATTCCTCGCCCAGACCGTATTTGAACGTGGCGCGCTTGCAGTCGATCCACCGCGGCATCAGCAGCACTTCTTCGTGCTCGACGTTGACGCACTCGACCGGGCCGATTCCCTCGGGGAAGTCGAAAACCTCAGGCTCACTGAAGGGTTCGGTGACGAACCAGCCGCGGTCCTTCTCCCAGATCACCGGAGGATTGAGGCACTCCTCGATGGTCGTCCAGATCGAGAAGGACGGGGCGAACTCGTATCCCGCGACGGTCAGGTTCGCTCCGTCCCGGACGCCCAGTTCGTCGATCTCGCTGAACAGGTGATCTGCCGCGTAACGGGCGAACACGTTGGCCAGACCGGGTTCCACTCCGAAGCCGACCATCGCCAGCCGGCCGGCGTCCTTCCAGTTCGGCTCGGCCTCGAACTGCTCGTCGCCCAGCTTCACCCCGGTCAGCTCGTAGGGCTTATCCGGGTGCCGCCGAGACAGGCTCATCGCCATGTCGAGGTAGTCCGCCCCGCCGGCCAGCGCGCCGTTGAAGATGGACATCACGAAGCGCGGGTCCACCGCGTTGACCACGTGCGTCACGCCGTAACCGCGAATCAGGGCCGCGACGTCCTCCTCGGAGGACGCGTCCACCCGGGTGGCGGTGAACCGGGGGTCATCGACGGCGTCTGCCGCCTGCTGGGCTCGGACCTCGTCATAGTCGGCGACCACGATCCGCTCGAAGAAATCCCTTCGCTTGGCGATGGCGCAGAACGCCGAACCCACACCTCCGGCACCCACCAGCAGAATCCTCATGGGCGAAAGCTACACCGCGACGTGCAGGCTGGCCATGCCGCGCAGTGTCACATGCGGCTTGTAGTCGGGCTCCGCGGCCAGGCGCGCCCCGGGGAAGCGTTTGGTCACCGCCGAGAGCGCGACGGCGGCCTCCAGCCGGGCCAGTGGCGAGCCGAGGCAGAAATGCGGACCGAGGCCGAACGCGAGATGGCGGATCGACGGGCGGGTCGGGTCGAACTCGTCGGGGCGTTCGGTGACCGCCGGGTCGCGGTGCGCCGCGGCCAGCAGCAGCATCATGGTGTCCCCCTTGGGAACCACCGTGTCCCCGATGTTCATGTCCTGTCCCGCGACCCGCCCGACCAGCTGAACCGGCGGGTCGTAACGCAGTGTCTCCTCGACGATGGCCGATGACCGGCCGGGATCCTCGCTCAGCGCGCTCCAGTGCTGCGGGTGACGCAGCATCGCCAGGATCGCGTTGGCGATCAGGTTCACCGTCGTCTCATGGCCGGCGATGAGAAGCAGGTTGCAGGTCGCGACGATCTCCTCCTCGGTGAGCTGGTCACCGGCCTCCTCGACGGCGATCAGCCCGGACATCAGGTCCTCCCCGGGGTGGGCGCGGCGGTGGCGGACCAGGTCGCGCAGGTACTCCCGCAGCCACAGACCGGCCTGTAGACGCTCCTCGAATCCCTGCGGCTGACCGCTGAAGGCGATGAAAGGATCCAATCCCTGCGCCAGCATCGTCGACGCCCAGCTGAACTTGGGTTCGTCCTCGATCGGCACCCCGAGCAACCGGCAGATCACCGCGACGGGCAGCGGGTAGGCCAACTCGGAGATCGCCTCGAAGCTCCCGTCGGCGCCGGCGTTGGCCAGCAGCCCGTCGACGAGTTCGGCGATACCCGGTTCCATGGATTTCACCACTTTGGGCGAGAACGCCTTGCTGACCAGCCTGCGCAGACGGGTGTGGTCGGGCGGGTCGAGGAACAGAAAGCCGGGCGTTCCGAACGGCCTGACCTCCTCACCGGCGGCTGCGGCCCGCTGGGCGATGGTCGACTTGAGCCGGTCGCTGCACGAGTCGGGGTGGCGAAGCACCTTCTCGCAATCCTCGAATCCGGCGAAGACGACGACGTTGGAGTCCGGGAGCCGAACCGGGGAGCTCTCCCGCAATTGCCGGAAAACCGGGTACGGATCGGGGCGGTTGCCCGGGTCGAGCAGTTGCATCAGCAGCGATTGGGGGGCAGGAGTCACCGGACCAGTCTGCCCTGCCCTCAGGGCACGCGGCCCTGCCCGCAACCGGCGGGCACCGCCGGGCCCTTGGCCAGAGCCTCCCCCAGCGACATCGGGCCGTTGTTCGCATTGAGTTCCACCACGGCCGGCAGGGACAGCCGCACCTCGTAGGCCACCGATCCCTGGCCGTTGGCATTGCGGCAGTCCAGCCCGATCCGCCGTCCGGCACCGCGGCCGAACTCGGCGTCGAAAGCCTCGCGCAACGACTTCGACGAGACCTGGGGCGAGGCTTTGTCGAACACCGGGTCCAGCACCCGCACTGCCTGGTCGGTCAGCGCCGCGGCGATGCCGAAGTACTCCGGCGGCGCCACCCCGGAACAGGTTCCGTGCGCGTACCACTCGTGTGAGGTCATCACCGCCGAGTCCGACATCAGCGCCTTCAGGCTCTTCTGAAGGTCCCTGGGCAGTGGCACCGGGTTGCGTTTGCGGTCGGCGGCACGTTTGGGCAGTTCGCAGTACTGCTGACTGGACGGCTGCGGCCACAGACCGTGCAGGACGAAGGTCCGGCCCATCCGCTCGACGTGACCGGAACGGCACCCCGGATTGGACTGCTCGACCTTGCACAGGCTGGGACCCCACGTCACCACCAGCAGACTGGAGGTGCTGTCGGCGGCCCCCACCGGCGGCTCGACGGTCTTGCGATCCAGAACCAGCAGGCTGTACGCGACGGCGATCACCACGGTGGCCGCCAGTGCGGCAGAGATGGAGAATACGGCTGCGTCGCCTCGCTTCATGGCGCAACCTATTCAACACCCCCATGGAGAGCCTCGCCCCGTGAACGAGATCGACCGCTGGTTCGAGCGCACGGCGCGCGCCACCCGCCAACCGGTCTCGCTCTACCCGTGCCTTCTCACCGGCCGGATCCTCCCCTACTTCCGCTACCGGCTGCGCTACCCCTTCCTCATCGCCACCGTGCGGTTCCTGGTGCACGTCGCGGAGTTCTTCATCCTGCTCTCCAGCCTCGGCGGGGTGGCGGCCTTCACCGTCATGGTGCTGCGGGCCGGCAGCCTGATCGTCTCCGGCGGCTGGTGGGGGCTCCTGGAGATCATGCGGGAAAGGCTGCGGACCTTCGCCCGCGCCGGGGACCGCTCGGCCAGCGAACTGGAAATAGGCCGCTGGCTGGTCTTGTCGGTGTTCGTCGCGCTGATCTCGACGATCGCCGGCGGAGCGGTGGTGATCGCGTTGAACGCCTCCGGCGGGGACCCGGTGTCCCGCCTCTACGCGTTCCTGGTCGTTCTCGAGCTGGCCATCGACCTGCCGGTCCGGGTGCTGCACTCGGGGATATACGCGACCCGCCGGGTCTACAAGCCGGCCTGGGCGATCTTCGTGCCGACCCTCGCCCAACTGGCGATCCTGGGCGTCGGGTTCTACCTGTACCCCACCGCCGCGATCATCACCGCGATCGTGGTGTCCAACGCGCTGGCCATCTGGATCACCGTCCACTTCTGTCTGGAGATCTACCGGCTGATGGGGCTGCGGCCGAGGTACAGCAGCGACGAGCACCGGTTCTGGCGCCATCTTCCGGCTATTCCGCTCTGGACCGGATTCCAGGCCACGCTGTCCGGGCTGAGCCTGCGCCTCGACGCCGTCCTGGTTCTCGCCCTCGTCGGTTTCTACGGCACCGACACTCGCACGTTCGACCTCACCGCCGGTCTGACGAGTTGGCAGCACATCGACGCCTTCGAGTTCTTCTATCTGGTCATGCCCCTGTTCCGGGGCACCTACGACAGCGCCGGGATCTTCTACTTCGACCTGGTGCGGCTTCGCCGGGCCCCGGGGATGCGCGAACTGCAGTTGCGGTTCTTCCGGAAGTTGCTCTGGACGGCGCCGGTGATCGCGCTGTTCTTCTGGACGCTGGCCGCAGGGCTGGGAATTCTCGTCCTGCACGACGTCCCGGTCAGTTTCCTGCTCGCACTGCTGCCATTGTTCGTGCTGCGCAGCTTCATCGGGGCCTACCAGATCCGGCTGTTCGCCGAGGGCCTGTTCACCACCCACATCGCCACACTGGTACTGCTCGTGGTGCTGCTGACCCTGGTCTGGATCAACCCCAATCCCGCCGGGGACCTGATCCAGATCACGGCGGCGATGACCGTGCAACTGATCGTCCTGATCAATCTCCAGCATCTGCGTGACCGCAGGACACTGCCGCTGCCCACCCTGGTGCCGGTGCGGGACTGGATGACCTCGCTGGCCGCGGAACCCGGACCTGCGGTCGTGGGGACCGTCTCGATGCCGAAGTCGATCCTGCCCAAGCAGAAGTCCGCCGTTGTGACACTGGTGGACAACCACTTCGACGGACGAGGCCATGTCGCGTTCCGCTCCCCGGAGATCCTGCTCTACTACCGGCGGTGCGGGAACGAAGACCCCGAGCCACGAGACCACCTGGAGTTGCAGGAACTCACCGGCTGCGCTGCGGGCCGCGGTTCGTCCACGTCATTCGCGGCGGCCGACGGACGTGCCGCCCGCGAACGGGCCACCGCCGACAGGCGGATCTTCCCCGGCGGCGCCGTCACGGAGCAGCCCAGAGACCTCGACACCTTGATCAACGATTTCCGGGGAATCTTCCCCGAAGGCATCGTGTTCGATACCGAAACCCTCAGCGGTGCAAGGGATATGCGCGACCTCGACAACGGAGTCCTGGCCCAGGCCCTGCCGGCCGCGCTGGCCAGCGCCGGAGAGGGCAACGATCTGGTCCGGCTCGGCGAGCAGTGGATGACCCCGGTGTATGCGGGCGTGGCGCTGCGACTGCTGTTCGTCCTCCCGACCGGCGCCGACCCGGACTCTCTGCGCGAATGGATTCGCGCCGTGAAACTCTGGAAGTTCAGTGGCTGAGCCCGTCGACGTCGAACGACTGCTGGCCGATCCGGACACCTACGAAGACGCCATCCTGCGGATCTTCGAGAAGCGCCGGCAACGCGGGATGGCGTATGCCGAGGCGGGCAGCGGAGTCACCTTCTTCGACACCGCGACCAAGCGACGGTCCCTGGCGCGAGCCATCGCCCACAGCGTCGCCGCGGGGACCTACCGACCCGAACCCGTTGACCTGTGGATTCTGGAGACCAAGGGCAAGAGCCGCGCCGCGCACATGCCCGCCTTCATCGACCACGTCGTGGGTTCTGCTCTCTACCAACTACTTTCCCGCAACGCGCGCTGCTACGGCCTGCCCGGGGTCTATTCCTATCTGCCCGGAGTGACGAACGTGACGGCCATGCGGGCACTGGCCGACTTCGTCCGCAACCATCGCAAGCGGGTCGGACCCAACGGCCCGCCGCTGTACGTCCTGCAGTCCGATTTCGAGAAGTACGGCGATACTCTGCCGGTGGGGCCCGACGCCCCGCTGTGGCCCATCCTGCGTGAAGTCGCCTCGCTGGGAAGCTCCGGCGGCATCTCCGAACGGACCTGGAACCTCATCACCGGCCTGGCCCGGCCGGTCGTCCGGGATCAGGATGGGACGCAATTCACCCGACTGCACGGGGTGGCCATGGGCACCCCGATCGTCCCGATGCTGGCCAATCTCGCTGTGGTGCCGATGGACCGGGCGATCCTGAGCGTCGAGGGGATCTTCTACGCCCGCTACAACGACGACTTCCTCATCGCCCATCCCGATCTGGCCGCGATCAACGAGGTCGACGCCCGGATCGACACCCTCCTCGATGGCCTGGGCGTGCGGCGCAAACCGGCCAAGGAAGTGCGCACCGCACTCAGCGGCAACGGAATGGCTTCGACGCGGGATCCCGCCTATCTGGGCGGCAACCGGATCGACTGCCTGGGCCTGTCGGTGTTCCACGCCGGCACGATGGCCGTCGGACCGCATCATCTGCGCCGGTTGGTCGCACGGGTTTCGGACCGGATCGACGGGACCGTCCCCGCTCTGGCCTCACTTGCGCCCGCCGAACGGGCACGCCACCTCGTCGCCGCCACCAACGTCATGCTGGATGTGACGAATCCCTTTGCGGTTCAGGGCTTGTCGGTGGTGTTGGAGAACACCACCGATCGCGGGGTGCTGAAGGACCTGGACTTCCGGATCGCCCGAAAGGTGGCCCAGGCCGCCACGGGACGCCTCGGTGTCCGCGGTTTCCGGCAGGTGCCGCCCCGGATGCTGCACGGCGAGTTCGGCCTGACGTCGTTGGTGCACCTGCGCAACTTGCGTTGATACCGCGCAGCGCGATTGAATTCCGCTGAGGGCGCGGACCCCGCTTCCGGGCGGAATTCTCCGAAGGACCACAGAGGCTGCGGCTTTCGGTCCTTCATTTTTCGGTTTTTCCCCGCGCCCTCGCCTGCCTGCGCTCGACCCTCAGGGCCTTTGGGCGCCGCTCAGGAGCTGTAATAGCGGCCGAGGAAATCGTCCCGGAACGCCTCGAAGTCCCCGGCCGGTATGGCCTCGCGGATCCGGTCGACCAACCTGATGATGAACCGCTCGTTGTGGATCGTGCACAGCGTCGCGGAGAGAATCTCCTTGGCCTTGAACAGGTGGTGGATATAGGCCCGGGTGTAGTGGGCGCAGGTGTAGCAGTCGCACTCGGGGTCGATCGGGGTGAAGTCCCGGCGATACCGGGCGCCGGTGATGTTGTAGCGGCCGGTCGGCGCGTACACCGCGGCGTTCCGCGCAACCCGCGACGGCGAGACGCAGTCGAAGGTGTCCGCGCCGGCGGCGATCGCGGCGAAAAGGTCGTCCGGCTCGCTGATGCCCAGCAGGTGGCGCGGCTTGGAGTCGGGTAACTCCTCAGTGCACCAGCCCACGATGGTGGCAAGGTTCTGCTTCTCCAGCGCCCCGCCGATCCCGTAGCCGTCGAAACCGCGGCCCTGGTCATCGGCGATGGACTCCAAACCGCGACAGGCCTGCCGGCGCAGGTCCTCGTAGTGCGCACCCTGCACCACGCCGAAGAGCGCCTGGGCGGGTCGGTCCGAGCTAGCGAGCTCGGTCAGACGACGGTGTTCCTGCAGGCACCGCACCGCCCAGGCCTGCGTGCGCGCCAGGGACTCCTCCTGATAGGCGCGGGTGTTGACCAGCGTGGTCAGTTCATCGAAGGCGAAGATGATGTCCGCGCCCAGCTGATGCTGGATCCCGATCGACACCTCGGGGGTGAACCGGTGGGTCGACCCGTCGAGGTGGGAGATGAAGGTGACGCCGTCGTCGTCGACATGGGCCAGGCGCTGCTTGCCCTTGGCGATCAGGTCGTCGGCCTGGGCGCGGTCGGGATCCTCCATCAGCACCTTGCGGAAGCCCGCGCCCAGCGACATGATCTGGAACCCGCCGCTGTCGGTGAAGGTGGGGCCGGGCCAGTTCATGAACGCACCGAGACCGCCCGCTTCGGCCACGATGTCCGGGCCCGGCTGCAGGTACAGGTGGTAGGCGTTGGCCAGCACCGCCTGGGCGCCGAGTTCGGCCATGGTCTCCGGCATCACCGCCTTGACCGAGGCCTTGGTGCCCACCGCGATGAAGGCCGGGGTGTGGATATCACCGTGCGGGGTGTGGATCACCCCGCTGCGGCCCCGGCCGATCGACATTTCGGATTCGACGGTGAAGAACGACACGTTCGCCATCTAACCAAGGTCCCGGTGATTAGATCCGGCGGGGAATGGGCATTACCCGTTCGTCAATTGGCAAATCGGTGGCCCCTGACGTGGGCCACTGCGACGAAGGGAATGTCCGTGATACGTGGTTTGGTGGTCGGCGTCGGGGGCGCTGCGGTCCTGATGGCCGGCTTGATCGGCTGTTCCAGCGACAAGTCGTCGGAGAAGAAAGCCGGCGAGGGCGCGACGGCGACGACCTCGGCGGGCGCGGCCACGGTCTCCTCCGGCCCGATCAGCGCATCGGCCGGTGCGGGAACGGCGACGGTCACCATCGACGGCCAGCCCAAGGACATCGAGGGCCAGGTCGTGTGCGCCACCAACGGCGGCAACCTCAACATCGGGATCGGCGACGCCACCACCGGTATCGCCGTGGTGATGTCCGAGGACGCCTCCACCGTGACTTCAGTGGGCCTGGGCAACGTCGACGGCGTCGCACTGGGCTTCCAGGAGGGCGCGCCGGGTGGCAGCGCCTCGGCCACCAAGAACGACAAGACCTACAAGGTCAGCGGAACCGCCACCGGAGTGGACATGGCCAACCCCATGCAGCCCACCACCAAGCCGTTCGAGATCGAGGTCACCTGCCCTTAGAACGCTTGGACGATGCGGCGGCGCTCCTGCGACGGGGCGCCGCCGCTTTCTTCTGCCCGACCCCCACCGCGGCTTCGAGGTCGGTCAGCGAGTCCTCCAGATGGCCGAGCAGGCGCTGCAGGCTCGGCACACTGCGCCGGCACCCGACCAGCCCGAAATCGAGGTTATCGGCGTTGTTGGACAGCGTGATGTTGAGCGCCTGGCCGTCCAGGGCGATCGACAGCGGATAGTTGCCGTCGAGTCGAGCGCCGTTCCAGTACAACGGCTCTCGCGAACCGGGCACGTTGGAGATCACCAGGTTGAACGGCGGCGCGGCCGATCCGATGGCCGGGGCCAGCATCGACAGCAGCAGCGGCGAGACGTTGAAGGCCGACAACGCCATCTGCTGCAGTTTGGGCAACTGCTTGAAGACCTCTTTGTTGCTGCGCATCGACCCGCTGACCTCGGCCAGTCGCTGCGCGGGGTCCTCGCGGTGGGTCGCAAGGCTGGCCAGCAACGCCCCGACCTGGTTGCCGCCGCTGGAGTCGTCGTCGCGCAGGCTGACCGGAACCATCGCGATGAGCGGCTTGTCCGGCAACGCGTCCTGCTCGATCAAGTAGGCCCGCAGGGCACCGCCGCACACCGCCAGAACGACATCGTTGAGGGTGACGCCGGCGGCGGTCTTGATGGCCGTGAACCGCTGGATCGGCCAGGACTGCGCGGCGCAGCGCCGGGCACCGCCGATCGGCACGTTGAAGATCGTCCGCGGCGCGCCGACCGGAAGTGTCAGCTGCTGCTCGAACAAACCCTTTTGCGCCAGGTAGAGAGCCGACGGCCCCAACCCCACGAGGGACTCGGCGATCTTCACCAACTCGCCCAGCCGGGAGGGACGAGGCCGGCGACTGGACGAAGACCGCCCGTTGGTGCCCCAGGCGACCCGCATCTCGTGATCATCGGCGTCGGTGGACAGCGACCGGCGCATCATCCGCATGGCGCTGACACCGTCGACGAGGGCGTGATGGATCTTGGTGTAGACGGCGAACCGGCCGTCGTTGAGGCCCTCGACGAGATTGCTCTCCCAGAGCGGACGGTGGCGATCCAGGAGCGAACCGTGCAGTCGCGAGGTGAGCTCCAGCAACTCCCGCACCCGCCCCGGAGACGGCAGAGCCGAACGGCGCATGTGGTACTCGAGGTCGATGTCACGGTCGAAAGCCCAAGTGACGTTGGCGATTCCGCCCAGCAGCTCGGCGGGATGCTTGCGGAACGTCGGCGCGACGTCATCCCGATTGATCAGGTTCTGATACATGTCTCGGAGGAAATCAGGTCCGGCGCCCTCCGGCGGCTCGAAGAGCTGCAGCCCGGCGACGTGCATGGGATGCTCGCGCGATTCGGCGAGCAGGAACATCGAATCGACCGGCGATATCAGTTCCATGGGCCCCGCCTTCCGTTGCTGCCTCGACCGCCTGGGTCAAACGATAGGCCAGGCTGGGGCTGAAAAGCCCGGTTGGTCTCCACAGCTTACGGTGGAGACATGGTGCTCACGCCCGCCTTCCGCATCGCCGGGGCCCTCGCCGCGGTGGCCCTGACCTCGGGCGGATGCGGCACCACCGGCACCCCTTCGCCATCGCCTTCGCAATCGCCGAACACCGCAACCGTGACGACCGTCACGAGCACTTCGCCGACTCCGGTGACCACCACCACACCCGGCCCCGCGGGGACCGCGGACCGGGCCCAGGCCATGCGGGAATGGGAGGCACTGGCCGGCGAGCACTTCAAGAGGTCGGCCAGGGCGCTGCAACAGGTCTCCGAGGCCGCGGAGGCCGGCGACGAGGCGGCGGTCCGCTCCGGATGTCAGCAACTGCACGACGCCAACGCCATCGGGCTGCAGCGCGACCTGCCCACGCCGGATCCGGAACTGACCGCAGAACTGCAGCGGATGATCGACGATATGAACATCGCGACCCACGCGTGTCTGCGGTTCGTCCTGGCGCGCAACCCCAACGATGCCATCGTCTACCAGGATTACCTGGCCAAGGCCGTCGAGCACCTGAACCGGGCCAAGATAATCCTCGACGAGGATCTGCGCCCGAGTTGATCGGGGCCGCAGAACCAGCGCCCGAAAAAATCAGCGCCGCAACGAATCAGCGGTGGCCGCCACCACCGGCCCCTGCACCCGCGCCCGCTCCGCCACCGCCGCCGGGACGGGCGTTCCAGCCGGGTTCGGCGACCTCGGCCTCGGTCAACTGATCGCTGACGTCGGGCATGACGGTGGGCACGCAGTCCATCGAGAAGCTGTCGGTGGTGTCGACGAGGTCATTGCATTCGGCCAACAGCCGCGGCGCGGACGACGGCGATGCGTTGAGGGCGATCGCCGGGGCCAGCGCGATGGCGACCCCCACGGCGACACAGATCAGCCGGCGACCGGAGATCTTCAGGGCCATGCTCACTCCCGGGATGCCTGAATTGCTTCGCTTCCCAGGCTAAACCACCGCAGGCACCGGGTCGGTCCGGCCGATCTCCGCCAGGTCGCTGAGCCGGTAGGCGGTCACCGAGGTGTCCCCGACCGCGTAGAGGACATCGCCGATACGCACCGTTCGGACGGTCGGCTGATCGGTATGGATCTCGCCGAGCACGTCGATGCCCTCCGGAGTCAGCTGCAACACCGCGAGGAAGCTCTCCGCGCGATAGCCCGTTTGCGGGTCGTAGCCACTGCCGGAGACCGGCACCACCAGAATCCCGTCCTCGGGCGAATACAGCAGCGCATGATGGTCGAACTGCGCCTCGGAGAAGGACCACTGGAAGCCCGAATCGAGGAACTCCCGGTCGATCTGGGTCAGGTTGGCGCCGTCGCTGACGTCGAACAGGCTGGCGTGCAGATGGTTTTCCCAGCCTCCGGTCTCACGCTCCTGGCCGATGCCGAGCAGCAGTCCCTCACCCGCGGACTGCAGGTAGTTGGAGAACCCGGGGATGATCAGCTCGCCCTGCAGCGCCGGGGCGGTCGGGTCGGCCAGGTCGATGGCGAACAGCGGATCGGTCTGCAGGAACGTCACCAGGTAGGCGGTGTCGCCCATGAACCGGACGGCGTAGAGCTGCTCGCCCGGTGCCAGCCCGGTCAGCCGGCCGACCTCGTCGAGGGTGTCCCCCTCGGTGTCGAGGATGTAGACGCCGTTGTCGTTGCGGGTGCTCGAGGTGCCCGCGCCCCACTGCGAGCTATTGGTGTGGGTGGCCACCCGCAGGTGCCCGTCCTGCTCGTCCATGGCGAACTGGTTGATCAGCGTTCCGGACACGACGCCGAAGGCCTGCCAGTCGATATCGGTTCCCGCAACGGCGAAGCGGTCGATGCGGGTCTCGGTGGACCAGCTCGAGTCGGTGTAGCGGTCCGCACCGGAAGCCACGTAGACCGCGTCGGTGGTCATGTAGACGGTGCCGCCGTAGGCGGAGACCAGATTGCCCACCGAGTCGGCGAAGCCGCCCCCGTTGTCCGCGGAGTCCAGCGACACCACCGTCATCATGGTCTGCTGATCCTGGCCCTGCGGACGCACGATGTCCCCGGCGCCGGCGATCAGGCCGAGATCGACCATGTTGCCCTCGGCGTCGACGGTGTAGGCATGTGCCAGAGCGAGATCCGCGATCTGCGGACCGACCCGGGCGACGTAGGAGTCCCAGCTCTCATAGGTGCGGTAAGCGGTGATTTCGGACCCGCCCCAGGGCATCTTCAGCAGCGCGTCGCCGGAATCGCCGATGACCCCGACCGGGTCCTTGACCACCGGGGTTTCGGTGTACTGCGGTGCGGGCAGATCCACCGATCGCAGCAGGACCAGGTAGACCACACCGTCGACCGCCCGCGAATCCTGGTAGGCCCCGTCGAACACGGTTTCGCTGACCACTACGGGCTCGCCGCGATCCGAGACGTCATAGACGCTCACCGAGGTCTGCGGGTTCCACGGTCCCCAGTAGCCGTAGGCCATCCGCACCATCGGGCCGTACCAGCCCGATCCCGTCTGGGTGATCACCGTCAGCCGGTCGCCGGACAAGAACGATCCGACCACCTCTCCGGACAGCGCCGACTCCGAGGCGACCGTCAGGTCGTCGGTGCGCACGATCGTCAACCGGCCGTTGTGCGCGACGTACATGTACTGGCCGTCGGTCTCCACGAAGTCGGCCTCGTCGACGCCGTCGACCTGGGTGTTGGTGCCCGACGGGACGCCGCCTGCATCCATGTCGGCCCTGAGGTACAGCGGCCAGGGACCGTACCCGTATCCGTACACCGGGACGGTCTGCCCGAACAGCCCGGCGTACTGCTGGGCGGCCAGTTCGAGAAGATAGGCGTTCAGTTCCTCCTCGGTCAGGTAGGCATCCGTGCCGGTCTCGCCCGACTCGACCGTGGACTGTCCTGCGCCGAGGGCCGGAAAAAGGTTGACCAGAGTGCGCCGGACCAGCAGCAGGGCACCCTCCAGCAGTTCGGCGATCGGGCTGGCGGGCAGGCCGGACAGCCAATTCGCGGCGGAGTCGAAGAGCACGTTGACCGCCACCCCGATCGTGGCGACCGGCCGCGCGGCGACGGCCGTCTGGGCGGCGGTGAGCCGGGCCGGCAGCGCTGCGGGCCGTACCAGGGCGCTGAGATCGTTGACGCTTGCCGCGGCACCCGGCGTTCCCGGCGTGGCCATCGGGTTTGCTGCGTTGCTGCCGGTACCTTCGCCGGTAGCCGGAACCGGCGCGCTTAGCTGTCCGATCGGCCCTGTCGGCAGGGTGGAACCGCCTCGCTGCGCCCGACGCCCTGGCACCCGCCCCGCTGATCCCGATTCGGCGATCGCAACGGGGACCGCGGCCGAACCGCTGGTCGCCGCGGGTCCGGGCCGGTTGTCGCCGGGGCGCCCCCCACGGCCGACTCCGGCGACCGAACCACTGATCGGAGCCTTTCGAGATGCCCTCGCCTGCCCCGACGGACTGCGCTGGGACGATGGCTGCGGATTCGACGCCTCCGATGAGTCACCGGCAGGAGATTCGGCCGCGGCAATCCCGGCGGCCTGCGGCCCGACCAGCGACAAGCCCAGCGTGACGGTCGCCAACCCGGAGCGCGCGACGCGTTTCAACACCGACATCGGCACCTCTGTCCGCCAATTGCTGAGATTTTGCTGTGGATTGACTCGACGATAGCTGTGAAACTGCACGTCCGTCAACGAGATTTCCTGTTGCCGACCAATCTACGGGGCTCCGCTCAACCGAGAGGCTTCAGGCGGTGAGAGTGGGCGTCATCGCTGCGGCGATGATCTTCGTGTCGCGGGTCGCGATGGTTAGGTTGCGGCGCAACGCCTGCGCGACGATGACACGGTCGAACGGGTCCTTGTGCTGCCAGGGAAGCCGACCCGCGAGGATCGCGTCGGGCGATTCGATGGGCAGCTCGGAGGTGCTCATGTCGGCAAGGATGTCCGCCCATGCCGACAACAACGCTTCGCCGTCGAGCCGTCCAAGCCGGGTTTTGATCGAGATCTCCCACGCCGAGGCAGCGGTCACCCAGAGATTTGCCTCTGGGCTGGACAGGACCGCGAGTGCCGATTGGGCCACCTGAGAGGGGTCGCTGACGAGCCACAGCAGTGTGTGGGTATCGAGGAGAACGTTCACTCCCGGTCGCCTGCCCATGCCGCCAGTTCGTCCTCAGGCAGCACGTCATCGAAATCCTCGGGCACCAACAGATTTGGCAATTGTCCGAAGCGTCGCGGCGCCTCTTCGATCGGAATCAGCTGGGCCACAGGTTCACCGTGGCTGGTGATGACGAACGAGTTGCCGCTCTTGACGGCCACCAGGAGCCGGTTGAGCTGATTCTTGGCCTCCGTGCTGCTGACCTTCTCAATCGGCATGGAACAACGGTACCGTCTTAACGCTTGTCGAGCTAGTCGAGCTAGCGTTATATTTCCCTATCTCGTCAGGCGCCCTTGGCGGGCCGGCCGAGTGAACGACCGGCGTCCTCTGGGTGACTGAACGCCCTGGGCCGTGTAATCGACTACCAGCGCCAGTGCTCGTAGAAAATTGACCGAGGGGCCCACGTCGGCCGGGAAAAGATGGCGGTGGCGGAGGGATTTGAACCCTCGGACGGGGGTTACCCGTCACACGCTTTCGAGGCGTGCTCCTTAGGCCGCTCGGACACGCCACCGCGACGAATCTTACGGTTCACACCCCGACACCCCAAATCGCCCAGACCGGCGGCCCCGGCTATCCCGGATCGCGCTGCCGAGCGAAGAACTCCTCAAGCAGGCCCGCGCACTCGTCGGCGAGCACCCCGCCCCGCACCTCCGGCCGGTGGGTAAGGCGCCGGTCCCGCACGACGTCCCACAGCGATCCCACCGCTCCGGTCTTGGGTTCCCAGGCGCCGAACACCACCCGCGCCACCCGGGCCATCACCAGGGCTCCGGCGCACATCGTGCACGGTTCGACGGTCACCGCGATCGTGGCGCCCTCCAGTCGCCAACCGTCGCCGAGCCGCGCCGCGGCCGCCCGCAAGGCGAGGATCTCGGCGTGCGCGGTCGGGTCACCGAGCGTCTCGCGGGCGTTGGCGGCACGGGCCAGCTCTACCCCGTCGGAGTCGAACACCACCGCGCCGATCGGCACGTCGCCTGGGCCGGCCTCGGCGGCCGCAGCGAGGGCGGCGCGGACCAGGGCTTCGTCGGCGGTGGCCTGCTCGCCGGCGCGGCTCACCGGTCGAGTCGGTCCAGCACCGCGGAGAGTTCGTCGGCGAAACCCATCTCGCGGGCGATACGGCCGATCTGCTCATCGGCGTAGAGATCGGTCTCGGAGAGGATCACCCCCAGTACCGCCTCGGGCAGCCCCAGGTCGGCCAGCACGCCCAGATCGCCCTCCTCGAAGGGGTCGGCATCCTCAAGGTCGTCGGTGGCGATGTCGGCGTCCAGCTTCTCCAGCGCCTCGTTGGCGATGTCGTAGTCCAGAGCCGCTGTGGCGTCCGACAGCAGCAGACGGGTACCCGACGGCGCGGGCCGCACGATGAGAAAGAACTCGTCGTCGATGTCGAGCAAGCCGAATACGGCCCCGGCGCTGCGTAATTCGCGCAATTCCGTCTCCGCGGCCGTGAGGCTGTTCAAAGCCTTGGCGGCCAGCGGCGAGCACCGCCACGTCGCGTCCTCGCGGACCACCGCGACAGCGAACCCGTAAGGGGTGTCCCCCGACCCTGGCGCGGCCGCCCGCTGCGTTTCCATGGCGCCATACGCTAGTCGCTGACCAGGGCGGTTGACCAGAAGACGGCTGGTCCGGCCACGACCCGCCCTCGCCCGTGTGTCAACCTGGGACGCGTGGACGAAACACCGGTGTGCGTACTCGGTCTGGGCCTGATCGGCGGGTCGGTGCTGCGCGCCGCGGCGGCCTCGGGACGGGAGACGTTCGGCTACAACCGCTCCGCCGACGCCGCCCGGGCCGCCCAAGCGGACGGTTTCGCCGCAGACACCGATCTGAACCGGGCGCTGACCTGGGCCGCCGAGCGACGGGCCCTGATCGTCGTGGCTGTTCCGATGCCCGCGGTGCCCGGGTTGCTCGGCCCGGTCTCGGAATTGGCCCCCGGCTGTCCGCTGACCGATGTCATCAGCGTCAAAGGCCCGGTGCGTGACGCGGTGGCCGCAGCGGATCTGCTCGACCGATATGTCGGCGGCCACCCCATGGCCGGCACCGCAGAGTCCGGCTGGTTCGCCGGGGACGCGACCTTGTTCAACGACGCTGCGTGGGTGGTCAGCGTGGATGACCATGTCGACGCCCGGGTCTTCGCACAGGTGATGAACCTGGCCCTGGACTGCGGGGCCGTCGTGGTGCCCGCCACCTCCGATGAGCATGACCGGGCCGCGGCGGCCATCTCCCACCTTCCGCATCTGCTCGCCGAGGCGCTGGCCGCCACCGCCGCCGACGTGCCGTTGGCTTTCGCCCTGGCGGCCGGGTCCTTCCGGGACGGCACCCGGGTGGCCGGCACCGCCCCGGAACTGGTTCGCGCTATGTGCGAGGCCAACGCCGATCAGCTGATCCCGGCCCTCGATCAAGCGCTGGAGCTGCTCGGACAGGCCCGGGCATCACTCGCCGAGAGCCGGTCGGTGGCCGAACTGGTCGATGCCGGCCATTCGGCACGGACCGGATTCGACAACTTCACCCGTCCAGACCTCGTCGGGATCACCCTGGGCGACCCGCGCTGGCGTGATCACCTCGCCGCCGCCGGCCGCTCCGGCGCGGTGATCAGATCCGCTCTGCCAGGCCCGGGTAGTCGATGATGAACCCGTCGTCGTCGACGACGACGGTGGTGTCGGCGACCGGTGAGTGCACCTTGATCCCCTCACCGGTCTCCGGATCGGAGCTTGCGTAGCTGATGGTGGCCGGAGCCACGGTCAACTCGGGCAGGTGAACGTAAACCACCGGCAACTTCACCGACTCGGCGACGCGGTGCAGGCCGGTCCGCCGGATCGGCAGTGCGTTGAAGAACGGGCTCAGCACCACGTCCACGTCCAGCGCACCCTCGAAAGCCCCACGGGATTCACCCTGCTGATCGGTGACCAGCCACATGCCCTCCTCGTCGCGGGCCAGCGACATCTGCCGGTCCCGCTCGGCGAGGGTGACGTTGAGCGACAGGCGTTTGGTCACACCGCTGTCATCGGTCACCAGGTCATAGGAGGCACCGAAGGCCGGATTGTGCTCGGTGGCGGCAGCGACGATCCGCCCGTGCGCCTTGATTCGGTTGCCCGACAACTGAACACGGACCGATTCCATCCGCGAGGCGTCCGGGGACCGCCAGGTCAGAATCGCCGGCCACTCTCGCGTGCTGGAAGTCACCACCCCTCTACCGTAAGGGACGGCTGCTCACCGCTGTAGTCCGGAGTCCGGCTTCGGGTGGCGGTATCGACGCGGACCTCGTCGTCGAGCAGCGGTTGGGGGAGACGACGCCGGAACCGCCCGGATCCGGGTGTCGAGGACCACACCGCCAACGCGAGCAGGCCGTCGAGCAGCAGCGCCAGAGCGGTCACCAACAACGCACCGACCAGAGCCAGGTAGAACTGGCGCACCTTGATGCCGTCGATCAGATACCGGCCCAGCCCGCCCAGGCTCGCGTAGGCCGCCACGGTCGCCGTCGCCACCACCTGCAGGGTGGCCGTGCGCAGGCCGCCGAGGATCAACGGCAGCGCGTTGGGCACCTCCACCCGGGTCAGCACCCTGCGTTCGGACATCCCCATCGACCGGGCTGCGTCGGTCACCTTGGGATCGACGTTGGCGATTCCGGCGTAGGTTCCGGCCAGCAACGGCGGAATCGCGAGCAGTGTCAGCGCCACCGTCGGTGGCAGCAGTCCCAGGCCCCACATCAGCACGCCGAGCAACAGCACCCCGAGGGTGGGCAGGGCGCGCAGCGCATTGACGGCACTGACCACCAGGAAGGATCCCCGGCCGGTATGCCCGATCACCATCCCGATCGGGACCGCGATGACGACGGCCACCGCCACCGCAACCCCGGTGTACTGCAGGTGTTCGACGATTCGGGCGCCCAATCCGGTGCTGCCGCCCCAGTTGTCGGCGGTGAAGATGTAGTCCAGGGCCTGCTGCAGAAAGCTCACGCCGGCGCCCTTCGCCTCGGCTTGGCCCGCACCCAGGGGGTGATCAACCGTCCGGCGGCCAGGATGAGCAGGTCGATGATGACCGCCAGTGCGAAGATCGCGATGATCCCGGCCACGATCTGGTCGCTCTTGTCGGCCTGGTACCCCTCGGTGAACCACACCCCCAGACCGCCGATCCCGATCACCGAACCGACGGCCACCATCGAGATGTTGCTGACGGCGACCACACGCAGGCCCGCGGTGAGGACCGGGATCGCCAGTGGCAGTTCGACTTTGAGCAATTGTCCGATCCTGCTGTAACCGATCGCGGCGGCGGCGTCGCGGACGTGGAGGGGTACGGCGTCCAGCGCCTCCGGGACTGCGCGCACCAGCAGGGCGGTGGTGTAGAGCGTCAGCGCGACGATGACGTTGGCCTCGTCGAGGATACGGGTCGGGATGATCAGCGGGAGCACCACGAACAGGGCCAGCGAGGGGATGGTGAAGACGATGCTGGCGCTCAGCGTGGTCAGCCGCCGCAGCGCGGTGCGCCGCCAGACCAGCGCCCCCAGCGGAACGGCGATCAACAGCCCGAGCAGTAGTGGGATCAGGGAGAGCCGGAGATGGATCAGGGTCAGCGCCCAAGCGCTGTCGAGATGGCCGAGAAGGTAGCGCACGGGTTCTCAGACCGACTCGGGCCCGGGTGCCGGCTCAAGCTCCGGTCCTGGTTCGGATTCCGGTTCGGGAACCTGACGTTGTTCGTCGAGCGCGTCGATGACGTCGTCGGCCATGATGCCGCCGAGTAGGGCGCCGGACTCGTCGACGGCGACCCCGATTCCGGCCGGCGAGGACAGCGCGGCGTCGAGCGCGGCCCGAAGGGTGCCGTCCGGACGGAACAGCGAGCCGCCGGCGGTCACGCTGTCATTCAGTGAGTCACCATCCCGATGACACTCGACACCGTCGGCGTCGATCCACCCGCACGGTGTCCCGTCCGAACCGGTCACCAGACGCCACTCGTTCTCCCCGAGTACCAGTTCGTCGATCTCGTACTCGCTCACCGTGGCAACGGGTTTGAGGTCGAGACCGGAACCGGTGAAGAACTGCAGCAGCCGGTATCCGCGGTCGGTGCCGACGAACCCGGCGACGAAGTCGTTGACGGGATTCGACAGCAGCCGGACCGGCGTGTCGTGCTGCTGCAGCTTCCCGCCGGTGCCGAACACGGCCACCGAGTCGCCGAGTTTGACCGCCTCGTCGATGTCGTGTGTGACGAAGACGATGGTTTTATGCAGGTCATTCTGCAGGCGCAGGATCTCGGCCTGCAGTTCGTCGCGGACCACCGGGTCCACCGCCGAGAAGGGTTCGTCCATCAACAGGATCGGCGGATCGGCCGCCAGCGCGCGGGCGACGCCGACCCGCTGCTGCTGGCCGCCGGAGAGTTGGGCCGGGTACCGCTGGCCCAGTTTGGGGTCCAGGCCCACCCGTTCCAGCACCTCGTAGGCTGCGCGCCGGGCGGCCCGGCGTGACTGTCCCTTGAGCACCGGAACGGTCGCGACGTTGTCGACGACCCGCTGGTGGGGCATCAGACCGCCGCTCTGGATGACGTACCCGATACCCAGGCGCAGGGTGACCGGATCGACCGTGGAGACGTCCCGGCCGTCGACGGCGACGGTCCCAGAGGTTGGCTCGACCATTCGATTGATCATCCGCATCGAGGTCGTCTTGCCGCACCCGGACGGCCCGACGAACACTGTCAGCGAGCCCTCGGGAACCTCCAGGTCCAGATCGTCAACGGCCACCGTCCCGTCCGGATAGCACTTCGTGACGCCGCTGAAGGAGATCATCTACCGGGTGCCCACCGGGGTGTCGAAGCCGTTGTCGCGCAGCCATTTCCGCGCCGCCTCATCGGGATCCACCCCGGAGTTGCCGGCCACCGCGCCGTTGAGTTCGGTGAGATCCTCGGTGGTCAGCTTCGCCGACACCGCGTCCAGGACCGTCTTGAGTGGGTCCGACATCTTCTGCGGGCTCACCAACGGCACCACATTGCCGGGCAGGAAATTGTTCTTGGGGTCCTCCAGAACCACCAATTTGTTCTGCGGTATCGCCGGCGAGGTGCTGAAGATGTTGGCCGCGTTGACGGTGCCGTCCACCAGTGCCCGCACCGTCGCCGGCCCGCCGCCGTCGTTGATCGCGACGAAGTTGTTCGCACCGATGTCCAGGTTGTACTTGGCCTTCAGACCGGGCAGCCCCTCGGCGCGTTGGAGAAGCTCGGAGGGCCCGCCGAACTTCACCTCCGCCGAGTGGGCGGCCAGGTCGCCGATGGTCTTGAGGTTCCATTTCTTGGCGGTGGCCTCGGTGACGCTGACGGTGTCGCTGTCGTTGGCCGGCGACGGGTTGAGGATCGCCAGATCTCCGGGAAGCGCGCGGTACAGGGCCAACTCCACCTCGTCGGGGGTGGTCACGGTGTTGTCGGGGTCGAAGTACTGCAGCAGATTGCCGGTGTACTCCGGGATCAGGTCGATCGAGTGGTCACGCAGGGCCGGGATGTAGGTCTCCCGGCTCCCGATGCCGAACTGCCTGGCCACCGTGAACCCGTTGGCGGCCAGTGCCTGGGCGTAGATCTCGGCGAGGATCTTCGACTCCGGGAAGTCCGCCGAACCGACGACCAGCGTCTTGAGGTCTCCGGAAACCTCGCCGCCGCCCAGCGGGTTGGAACTGCCGCAGGCACCCAGAACCGGCATCGCGACAGCCAGGACCATCGCGGCCAGCCAGCGTCGCACCCCTACGTCCTTTCGCTCCCGTCCCTTCGACCATATCCATCCGGCCCGGGCCTGTCTGCCCGAACGGGCCGACTCCGTTACCGACCCGTTGCCGCAATAGTGGTTTCCTTCCGGGCCGCCAGCGACGATGATGACCCCATGAGCAGCGATCCGAACATCCCGCCGGCCGACCCCTCGGCACCGGCGGTAGCGGAACCCGGCACCGGTGGACTGCCCGGCGAGCAGGCCCAGGACGTGAAGTTCACCCGGGCCGCCGCACTGTGGTCGTCGCTCATCCTGGGTTTCCTGATCCTGATCGTGTTGCTGATCTTCATCGCCCAGAACACGGCCGCGACTCCGTTCACCTTTCTGAGTTGGCACTGGAGCCTGCCATTGGGTGTGGCGATCCTGCTTGCGGCCGTGTGCGGCGGCCTGATCACGGCACTGGTCAGCGCCGCGCGGATGTTCCAGCTGCGCCGGGTTGCCAAGCGCAACCTTCAGTTCGCCCGCAAAAAGTAGTCACCGCCGCCCGGCTCGCGGCCCGATAACCTGTCCAGACTCAGTACCTGTCGATGGGCGGCGGTTCCGGAGCAGTCAGTCCGGCCGGGCCGAGATTCTTGTCGAAGGCCGCCGCCCAGGCGCCCTCGGCCTCCATCTTCGCCAGGGCGTCGTTGATCTTGGCCCGCAGCCCGGAGTCGCCCTTCTTCAATCCGACGCCGTAGCGCTCCTCGGAGAACGGCTTGCCGACGATCTTGAACTCGCCGGGCGACTGCGCGGCATACCCGGCGAGGATCACTTCGTCGGTGGTGACCGCGTCGATGGCCCCGTTGCGCAGCGCTTCCATACATGCCGAGTAGGTGTCGTACTGCTGGAGCTGAACGCCCGGGTATTGGTCCTTGATCCGTTGCGCCGGAGTGGATCCCGACACCGAGCACAGCTTCTTGTTGTTCTGCAGGGATTCCGGTCCGGCGATATCGGCGTTGTCGGACTTGACCAGCAGGCTCTGCCCGGTGAGCAGGTAGGGCCCGGCGAAGTCGACCTTCCGTTTGCGGGCATCGGTGATCGAGTACGTCGCAACGACGAACTTCACCTGGTCGTTGTCGATCAGGTTCTCACGTTGCGCCGAGGGCGATTCCTTCCATTCGATCTTGTCCTCGGGGTAGCCGAGTTCCTTGGCGACATAACGGGCGACATCCACGTCGAACCCGCTCATCGAGCCGTCGGGGTTCTTCATCCCCAGACCCGGCTGATCGAATTTGGTGCCGATCACGATCGTGTCGCCGGAGCCGGAACCGCCTCCGCACGCCGTCGCCGCCAGCGGAAGCGCGATGGCACACAGCGCCGCGCCGATGATGCGAGTCGGTGAAAGCCTCACTCGAGGGTCCTCTCGTCGGGTTCGACTTTCCACCGTATGACATGACCCCGCGTATGACACGACCCCGCGTATGACATGACCCCGCGTATGACATGGCCCCGCGCAGGGACATGACACCGCGCGGCCGGCGATCGGTCGGCATCGCCGCCGGGGACCATCGGCCCTGGCCGTGACCGCCACGACGGCCTACCGTCGGAGTATTGGAGGTTCTCATGATCGAAGTATTGAAGGATGTTCCCGACGGCGTCGTCGGCATCTGGGTGTCCGGCCGCGTCACTGCCGACGATTTCCACCAGTTCAAGCCCACCCTCGATCAGATGCTGGCATCTGAGGAGATCCGATTCATCGAAGTCATCGGACCGGATTACGAGGGCTTCGGACCCGGCGCGCTGCTCGCCGATATCAAACAGGGCTTCAGCACCCTCAAACACATTCGCGCGTTCAAGCGCACCGCCGTCGTCACCGACAAGGAGTGGATGATCCACGCCACCCACGCGCTGGCGTGGATGATCCCCGGTGAGGTCGCGGTGTTCGGACTCGATCAGCTCGAGGCGGCCAAACAATGGGCGGCCGGCTGAGCGCAAGCGCTACCCCTCGTCGCTGACGGCATCCAGCCGTGCGGCGACCCGGGTGAGCGCCTCGGCGAAGACATCCACCTTGTCCTCGCGCTTCTGATTGGCCGGTTCGGCCGCACCGCGGGCCCCTTCGGCCTCGACTCGAGCTGCGCCTTGGCGGCGCAGCAGGCTGAAATTCTTCTCCCGGGCCTTGCGGAGCCGGCTCTGCAGATCTTTCAGCGCGTCCGCGTCCAGATGGTTGAGACGGTGCTCCGCGGTCTCGTCGATCAGCTCGTTCTCTTGTTTGGTCAGATTCACTTTGGGGTTGCTCATGCGATGTTCCTAACTCACGGGGTGATGATGTTGAAATTCGGGTCGGGCCGGTCCAGCACACTCATCAGCGCCTGAAGTAACCCGGCGTCGCCCCCGACCTCGAGACCGGGCGAGTCGAAGTCGCCCATCGCCGCGGCCAGCAGGCGCATCTTCGCCGCCAGCGTGACCGTCGCCCCGGCCGTCGCGGGCTCGGCCGGGCGCTGACGGTACACCAGCACCCCGTTGCGCAGTGTCAGACGGTAGTTGACGTCCAGGTCGGCGAAGGTGACGTCCACGGCGAGGTCCAGATCCCAGGCCCGTGGGCCGTTGACCGACAGCGCGAGGATGTCGAACATCTGCTCCGGGGTGAGCTGGCTGAGCATGGTCGGGGCCGTGGTGCTCACCGGGGTGCCGAAGTTGCCCGACCGCAGCTCCGTCGCCCCGGACAGGAAGAAGTTGCGCCAGGTCGCGCACTCGGACCCATAGCCCAATTGCTCCAGGGCGTCGGCATACAGTCGGCGGGCGCCCTCGTTGTTCTGATCGGTGAAAACCGCGTGATCCAACAGCGTTGCCGCCCAGCGGAAGTCACCGGAGTCGAAGGCCTCTCGGGCCAGTGCGACGACCCGGTCGATACCGCCCATGGCGGCCACGTAGCGGGGGCCGGCCTGCTCGGGCGGGTGCGGCCACAGCCGGGCGGGGTTTCCGTCGAACCAGCCCATGTAGCGCTGATAGACCGCCTTGACGTTGTGGTTCACCGACCCGTAGTAGCCGTGGGCGTGCCAGGCGCGTTCGAGTGCGGGCGGCATGGCGAAGTTCTCGGCGATCTCGATTCCGGTGAACCCCTGGTTGAGCTGGCGAAGAGTCTGGTCGTGCAGGTAGGCGTAGAGGTCCCGTTGCAGCGAAAGGTATTCCACTATGCGGTCGCGGCCCCAGGTCGGCCAGTGGTGAGAGGCGAACACGACGTCGGTTCGATCGGCGAAGGTGTCGATCGCCTCGGTGAGGTATCCCGACCAGGCGTGCGGGTCGCGCACCAGCGCACCGCGCAGGGTGATCAGGTTGTGCAGGTTGTGGGTGGCGTTCTCGGCCATGCACAGCGCACGGAATGCCGGGAAGTAGAAGTGCATCTCGGCCGGCGCCTCGGTGCCCGGCG
>JAGQTQ010000061.1 GCA_020438905.1 Mycobacterium sp. | reverse complement strand
CAGCGCAATCGGTTTCATGAAGTAGGGCCCTTGGACAGCCGGGCAATCCGTTCGGCGGGCACCGCCGGAAGGGCCGACTCGACGCGCGCGGCGGCCTCGATCAGCGGGCCCACCACCCGGAACTCCGGCCGGGCCGGAAGGCGGTCCAGGGTGTCCCCTTCGGCCGGCAGTTGCCCCGCCCGCCCGGCGCAGACGTCCGCGGCGATCCTCAGGGCGGCCTGCTCCCGGGTGTCCAGGATGCTGTGGCCGGCTGTGGCCAAGCGCACCAGGAAAGCGCCGGGGACAAGCCCGACGATGCGGTCGGCGACCGCGGGAGGGGTGGTGAGGTCGCGACCGCCGGAGATCACCACTGTCGGCCAACCGAACCGCGGCATCTCGGCAATCAGGTCGAACGGCTCGCCCTGGAAGTCCGGCGGTTCGCCGGACACCGACTCGCGCATCGCCACGGCGGGGTCCAACGGCAGTCCGTCCGGGGTGCCGTGGAAATTCAGTTCGCGGAACCCGATCGCTCCGACGAGGTCGGCCTCGTTGCGGTAGGGCAATTTCCGGCTGGTCAACCAGCTGCCCAGGCGGCTCATGGCCGTCCACAACAGGCGCCGACCGCCCAGCAGCAGGTCGAACAATCGGTGCAGCAGTCCGGCCCCGCCGATGCCGTAGAGCGTGGCGGCAAGTTGGGCGTCGCCCGGCGTCATGTGACCGTGGTCTGCCAGTCGGCGGACCTTGGCCGCCAATTCGGCGGTGTGCGGATCGCGTCCGTGCCAGAACAGACTGCGCAGCTCCCAGCGAACGATCTCGATGTCATCGCAATTGAGCAGCGGCGAATCCAGGATCATGGCACCGACCCGGCCGGGATGCCGCACGCCCATCCCAGCCGCCAGGTAGCTGCCGTAGGAGGTGCCGTAGACGGTCGCGGCCGGAACCCCGGCGTCGTCGAGAACGGCGGCGATGTCGTCGACAACCTGCTCGATGGTCAGCGCCTCCTCCGGCAGGTCGGCGCCGGCGTCGTCATGGCGCGACATGCCGACACCGCGGTGCTCGACCATGATGACGTCCAGGCCCGCCTCGGCGGCGCGACGGCGCAGTCCCTGATAGTGGCCGATCGAGGCCATCCCGGGTCCGCCGGGGATGATCACCAGCGGCTGATCGCTGCGCGGGCCGGTACGGACGTAATAGAGATCGAACTCCTGCGGCGCCGACGGTGACACCGGTCGGCGGATCGAGCGCACGCCGGGCAGCGCCGCGAGCTTGTCGTGCGCGCGGCGACGTTTCGCGCCGAGGGTCATCCCCCGATTGTGCCCCCCCGGCGCGCTGGGAATGCGTCGGGGGATCCAAGCTTCCCCGGCGGCCCTGGGCGGACAACAAATGTGACAGAGTTCCAGTCCCCTCATGGACGACCTGGAAAGCCGGGTTTTCGGGGTCTACGGGGACGACACAGTGGTCTACCCGGGCCATGGCGACGGACACCACCCTGGGTGAGGAACGGCCCCGGATCGGCGAGTGGCGCGAGCGCGGCTGGTGAGAGGCGTGTCAGCCGGACACTGCATCCACGCCCTTCAGCCAGCGGTCCACGCCCCAAATCGGGTGCCCGTGAGTCGAGATGATCAACGTCGGTTCGAGGTCAGCAAGGCGCCGACGCGATTCGATGGCCGCCGCGGGGTCATAGTCGAGCATGCCTGGAAGTCTCAGCCAGCGGGGATGGTCGGGGTCCTTCGACAGATTGATGGGTCCATCGCCCACGATCAGGATCTTGTCTGATTCCCGCCAGAACGCAATTAGCCCGGGGCTGTGACCAGCCTGCAGGACAACCTTGAAGCCGCCGACGAAGTCGCCCTCCTGTAGCCGCCGATCTACCGGACGACGTGCGTGCCCGAGCGGGGCGATCAAGAGACGGGCAGCGGCACCTGAGTGCGAAGCAATGTCCCCGTGCTCAAACGCGTCAGCCTCAACTGCGCTCATTGCCAATGGCGCACCCGTGTGTTGACACAACCAGGCTGTCGAACCGACGTGATCGCCGTGCGCGTGCGTCACGACGTGTTCAGCAACTCCACGGCCGTCCAGGAATCGGGCCAGACGCCGCCGCGACCACGGAAATCCAGCATCGACGACGACATCGCCGTCCGCCCCGTCGATCACCACGGTGTTGAACAGCCAGCCGGGAAACAGCGGGCCAGCATGAATACCGTCGGTAATTGTCCGGAGTTGGGTGGACATCGCATTACCCAATCACAAACCGCCCCGGGCATGACGCCGTGCGGAAGAACAGCCGCCGGTGAGTGGCGACTGCCTGTTGCGGGGATCCCTAGGGAAGAAAGTCATCAGTTGCCGAATCGGTGGTGACGCAGCGCACAACACGGCCGTAGCGTGGACTCCACGATGACCGAATTCATGAGCCAGACCGACGCGTTCACCTGGGCGATGGAGTCCGACCCGCGCCTGCGTTCCACCGTGGTGACCGTCATCATGCTGGACCGCTGCCCGGACTGGGATGTGGTCCGCGAGCGTTTCGAGGCGCTGTCGCACAACCTGCCGATCTGGCGGCAGCGAGTCGTCGAGTCCCCGCCGCCGGCACCGCCGCGATGGGAGGAGGCTCCCGACTTCGACATCGCCTTCCACATGCGGCGGGTGTCCGCGACGGAGCCCCGCAACCTGCAGGGTGTGCTGGAGATGGCACGGGTGGCGGCGATGTCGGACTTCGACCGGGCCCGCCCGCTGTGGACCGCGACGCTGATCGAGGGCCTCGACGACGACGGCGCGGCGGTGCTGTGCAAGTTCCACCATGCGCTCACCGACGGGGTGGGCGGCGTGCAGATCGCGATGCACCTGTTCGACCTGACCGAACAACCGCGCTCCCTGGAGTCGGTACAGACCCGGTCCGGACACCCTGAGGTTCACGAACACGGCCTGCTCAGCGGCTACATCGACGTCCTGCGCTATGACCTCGGCCTGGTTCGCCAGGCGGTCACCGGCGCCGTGCGGACAGCGCCCAAGGCCCTGTTCGACGTCATCCGCCATCCGATGCAGACGGCGGCCTCAGCCGGCGAACTCACGGCCTCGGTGTATCGCACGATGCGCCCGGTCCGCGAGACCGGTTCGCCGTTGATGAAGGACCGGACCCTGGTGCGCCGATTGGCGGTGCACGAGGTGCCGCTGAGCAAGCTCAAGGAGGCCGCCCACCGCAGCGGCGGCGCGCTCAACGACGCCTTCGTGGCGGGAATCTCCGGCGGGTTGCGCCGTTACCACGAGAGACACGGCGTCACCGTCGGCGATCTGCATCTGACCATGCCGATCAGCATCCGCACCGAGGACGACAACGAGGGCGGTAACCACATCACGCTGGCCCGCTTCGACGTTCCGGTCGGGGTGGCCGATCCGGCCGAGCGCATCAGCGAGACCCGGGAGCGCACCACCCGGGTGCGCAACGAACGCTCGACGCCCTACATTCAGATCATCGCCGGCGCGATGAACCTGATGCCGCGCTCCTACATCGGCTCGGTGCTGCGCAAGGTCGACTTCCTGGCCAGCGACGTGCCGGGAGTGCCGGTGCCGGTATACCTGGCCGGGGCGAAGGTGCGCGTGCAGTACGCCTTCGGCCCGACCATCGGCTCGGCGGTCAACGTCACGTTGCTGACCTACGTCGACACCTGCGCGTTGGGCATCGACGTGGACACCGGCGCGATCCCCGATTTCGACGTGTTCTGCGACTGCCTGGTCGAGGGGTTCGACGAGGTGCTGGCGCTGGCGGGAGACTGACTAGCTCCTGACGGCGCTGGCCGCCCGCGATCCGGCGGGGAACCGGGGCGGACAGACGAACCGGGCTGCAGGGGCATTCAGCAGAGGTCCAGAGAGTCCAACGGCCGCATAGCCCAGCCTCGGAGCTATTTGGAAGTCGAGTTTGCGGCCTTCGAATTGTTGTCGGTGCTCTTGCTCGTGTTTGTGTTGGCGCCGGTCTTGGCGTTCGTGCTCGTGCCGGTCTTGGCGTTCGTGCTCGTGTCCGTTCCGATCTTGGTGTCAGTGCTCGTGCCGGTCTTTGTGCTGGTGCCGACGTCCGGCTTCTGCGCAGTGCCTATCTGCAGCTTGGGAGACGTGGCGTTCGGATTCGTGATGGTTGCGGTTTTTGACTGCGGATAGGAGGAAGGAGCCTTCGGAATCAGATTTAGATCAACGGGACCGATGCTGACCTGCGGGCCGGTGGGGGTGCCGTTCGGATTCGGGACGGGCGCGGTGACAACCGGCGCGGTGTCGACGGGCGCGGTGACAACCGGTGCGGTGTCGTCGGGTGCGGTGTCGACGGGTGCGGTCTCGGCAGGCACGGCGTCGACTTGAGGTGTGGAGGCGATGACTTCGGGTTCCGGATTTGGGACCGGGGCAGCGTCGATCTGGGCAGGGGCGGGAGCCACTTTCGGACCGGGATTCGTAAGCATGTCTTGCGGTGTCGTACCGGGAGTGCCTGCGCCCGGCGCACCACTGGGGGTAGGGGCGCCTGCAGTCGGCTGCCCCTGCCGAACCGGCACCGAAGGGCGCGCCGCGCGGACCGGGGTGGACTGCGGCTGACCTGTTGCCTGGGGACGATCGATAGACCTGGGCACCACCGAAACCGGCCGATCTCTCGACTCGGCACCGGGGTCGACCACCCGGGGGACGGGTTGCTCTTGGCGCGCGAACCAGGAGTCCGACAAACCCAGGAACAGCACCGGGATACCCACGATCAGCGCCAGCAGGCGCTTGTCGACAGGCCGCGATCCGGTGGCGGATTCAGCCGTCGAGCTCGTGTCTGATTTCGCCGAAGTGGCGCCTGTCGTCGCGGACGTGGTCGAGCCCGCGCAGGTCAGTTGCACGCGGTCCAACGTCTGACGACGCAACCATGCCGGGGCCGGGATGAATACCGGCGCGCCCCCCAACAGCGCGACCGGGTTAACCTGCCGGCGCTGGTCCCGCTCGCAGATGTCGCAGGAGGCGATATGGCGGGCGATTCGTTTACGCATGAGAACGTTGAACCGTCCGTCCCAGCCCCTGAGGAGGGTAGCCAGCTCGGAGCAGGCATCTGGGTTGGCTTGCGCGCCGCGCGCCACCAGCAGGGCGCCCAGACAGCGTTCGACGGTCTGGCGCAGCCGGAATATCATGGTGTTCGCGCTGGTCAGCGTGACCCCAAGGGTTTCCGCTAGCTCTGGGCCGTCCAGTCCGTGCCGGTAGGACAGATCCAGCAATTCGCGGTCGCGATCCGATAGTCCACCTGCCGCATCAGCGACCAGGCGGGCTAATTCGCTCTGGGCGGCAAGCGTTTCCGGGCTTGCGTGGTGAGAGACCATGTCAGGCAATTCATCAGAGACCTCCTCGCGGTAGCGGTGCCGAAGGCGGCGCATCGCATGATGGCGGGCGATCGAGTACAGCCATGGGCGGAGTTTGTCGGGTTCCCGCAGACCTCCGAGGTCTGCCGCGGCGACACAGAAGGTGTCCTGCACGCAGTCGGCCGCAGCGTCACGGTCCCCCACCAGTCCGACGCAGAAGTCGTAAAGCCGGTCGGCATAGCGGTCATAGATCTCAGCGAATGCGTGCCGATCACCTTCAGCGGCCGACCGCACCAGATCACCGTCGCTGAGGCCGGGCTCCAACTCCAGTGCTTCGGTCATGACGCGAACTTCCGTGGCCGGCTGACTTTTGTAAAGCGTAAACCCGGAACCGGTCCGGCACCAGCGAGCATCGCTCGTCGGTACCGGACCGCCGAGGTTTCACCAAACGAGCTGGGAAAACTGCGGAGCAGAGTTGGGGCACTCCACTGAAACATTCCAGGTCGAGCCGGTCGGGTAGCTGGGGAACCACAGGCGAGACACCGCCCACGCCCCGGGCCCGTTGTCGGGAAGATAAAACGGAACATTGATCGCCGGCAGGGGCTTGCCGATCGGGTTGCCCATGACTGAGGCGTTGTAGGTGCACCAACCGCTGGGCGCGACTTCGCCGGGGTTGTTCGGCCACGTTTGGATCAACACATCGACACCGCCCGGGGCGGGCTGGGGCGACGCGGCCATTCCCGCCTGCGCGGTCCCCGCGCCGAGAAACAGCATCGCCGGTGCCGCGACCGTGGCCGCCATCGAAAAAAGTTTGGCGAGGATCGAGTTGCTGGTCATTGGGGTCTCCTTACTGGTGTTCGCCGCCCCCGATGGGCTGCTTTCACGGGTAGGTGCATCCGCCTCGCGCCGATCGCACACTTTTTTGAGAAATTTTTCTCCCCGGCTGCTGAACAGCTCTCCGCCGCTTCCGGAAGTGGCGTTGAGGGCTGCCGTCGGACTCTGGACGGTGCCATCTGCCGAGAGGCTCAGAAAGATTCCCCAAAAAGTGTGCGCCGGACGGCGCCTGACTGCACCTACCTGTGAAAGCAGCCCACCAGGGGCTGTGTCGACACGAAGGTGAGACCAATGACGAGCATTGCCGCCGCGCGCGAAACGTCCGACCCGACGGCAGCGAGCCCGACCACAGCTGGTGAGCCCGTGACTGGGCGGACCCCGACCGCGTGGTCGGCAGGCCGAGGGGACCAGTCGCAGCCGGAGACCTTCCGGGCGCTGGCCTGGTCGCAGGGCGACGAATGCCTCGCCGAGCCGCTTCCGTACACCGGCGAGGAGCACTCCGCACCCGAAGCGGATTCTCGCCCGATGAGGCGAATGGCAGATGCTCCGGAACGGGCTGCCACGCCCCGGTTAAGCCGGTCAGCCCTGCTGTTTGTAGCCGCGGTGGGTTTCGCCGCCGCGGCCACCGCGGGACTGGTGCTCACCGTGGTCAACGGAGACGTTGTGCCGACTAGAAACTCTCCGGTAGTCATCCGACCAGCCGAGAACCCATCGCTCCCCCAGCCGATAGGCGGAACCGGAGGTCAGGGTGAGGCACTCCGTCCGGCTCCTGCGGCTCCGGCTCCTATGAAGACGGCCGGGTTCCCTGCGCCGGCCGTCCCGCCGGCCGCAAACAACCCACCGGCCGGTTTGTACACACCCGTACCGACGGTGGGGGTGATAACGCCGGCGGCGGCTCCGCCTCCCGCTACCGAGATGATGGCTCCCATGGCCCCTGCTCCCAGCGACGGTCAACACGTGGCGGCACCGGAGGCTGCGCCCCCGGCAGTGTCACTTCCGGAGATACCGCCACTGGTAGAACGGCAGCCCATCGGTCCGGCCGTCATTCATGCGCCAGCGATATCTGGAGACCCAGCGGCACAGATACCCAACCTCGCTGGTTCGGCGCCCCCCGTCATTCAGGGGCCCGCCACCTCGGCGGCGGTCGACCCCGAGCTCGCATTGAACCCGGGGGCGACGGACCCGATCATCCCGACGTTCACCGTCGGATCCGGTTAGCCCGTATTTTGCACGGAATGCCGGCGTAGATGGGTGTTGATACGCGAAAGCGCCGGTCCCGCAAGGGATGTTTGGATTGCGGCCATTGGACCTCAGGCGCCGAGTTCGATGACCTCCGCGTCGGCGACGCCGTCGTAACGTCCGGGGGTGCAGGTCAGCACGATGACCTGACCGCGGTCGCCGACGGTCTTGAACACCGCGCCCATCTTCTCCAGCCGCTCGGGGTCGGTGAAGCCCAGCGCATCGTCGATGACGACGGGCACGGAGTCCTCCGCGGAGACCAGCGCCGCCCCGGCGAGGCGAGCCAGGATCCCGAGTTGCTCCTTGGCCCCGCCGGACAGCGAGTCGAACGGCACCGTGCACCCGTCGAGGGTGCGGCTGCAGATGGTGAGTTCGGTGTCGATGTCCACCTGGAAGGTGTGGCCGAACACCGTGCGGCCGAGCCGCTCCAGTTCGGAGCGGTAAGGCTGGACGTAGCGCTGCCTGGCGTTGTCGCGGTGGCGGTTCATCGTGTCGCGCAGCAACTTCACCGCACTGGCCCGTTCCTCTAGACGCGCGTGGTCGGCACGTACACGCTCGGCCTCGGCCTCGGCCTCGTCGAGTTGCCCCTGGCGGCCCTCGCCACCGATGACCGCGAGTTCGGCGGTGATGTTGAGCAGTTCGCGCCCGGCGGCCTCGAGGTCTCCGGTGATCACCGCGGCGGCGTGCACGGCCGCGTCCAGTTCGCTTGCGATCCCGCCTGGGTCCGCGGCGGCATACCGTTCGGTGAGCGCCGCGACGTGTTCGTCGGCGTCGCGCTGCCGCTCTGCGGCAGCGGCGGCCGCGGCGGCTACCGCGTCGTCGGTCGCCTCCTCGCGCTGGGCGGCGAGTTGCCCGCACGCGCCGGCCAGTTCGCTCTCGGCGGCCTGGACCCTATCCCGCAAAAGGGTTGCCTGCGTGACCTTTTCCCCGAGTGCCGTGGCGGCCGCTGCGGCGGCCGAGCGCTGGGCTTCGGCCTCGGCGCGCAGTGCGGCCAAAGCCTGTTCAGCCACGCTCACCTCGGCGGCCACGGTCTGGGCATCCGCCCCGGAGCCCGGGGCGGCGGCGACGGCGGCCTGCAGTCCGGCCAGCCGGGTGCGCAATTGTTCGGGATCATCGCCGTCGCAGCGCGTCTCCAGTGCCGCAGCTGACTGTGCCCGGCTCTCCAGCAGTGCGCGGCGATGCGCCTCACGCTGGCGCGCGGCGTCAAGATCAGCCACACCCGCGCCGTCCAGCGCGTCCTGAAGAACCTGGCGCGCGGCCTGCAGATCCGCGTGCAGTTTCACCGTGGAGGCGCCGGGGTCGATCCGCACGGCCAGCACCCCGGGGATGTCCACGCTGAGAGCCGCTGAGGCCGGTTGAGTCCAGGCCTGGCCCGCGCTCAGGCTGCGGGATTGGCCGTCGACGGTGATGTCGAGGTCAGCGACGGCAGTGAACTCCACTGTTGCGGCGTCGGCGTCGCGTTGGGCCTGCAGCCGCTGAACCAATGCTGCGGCCTGCTCGATGCCGGCCAGCATCTCAGCGGTGAGGTTGATGTCGGCCAGTTGCCGATCGAGCCCGGCCAGCGTGTCGGCGGCTTGGTCGATGCGCTGCAGTCGAAGGGCAAGCCGGTCGGCCTCCTCACGGGCGGCGCAGGCTTTGGCATCAACCCGGGCCGCATCGAATCTCTCCTGACCGGCATGCAGCGCGGCGGCGGCCCGGTCGGACGCTGCAGCCGCGGCCTCGGCGGTCTTCCGTGCAGCGGACTCATCCTGTTCGGCCACCGACGCGACGGTGCGCTGCTCGGCCAGTACGGCGGCGCGCCGGTCCGACTCGGCGGCTAGCTTCCGGCGCTGCTCGTCGGCCGCCGCGGAGTTGGCCGCGGTCGCTGCGGCGGCGGTCGCGACAAGCCGTGCGGCGTCCAGTTCTTTTTTCAGTTCGCCGACCACATCGTGTGCCCGCTGTGCTGCACTCACCCGCAGGGCCGCCGGCGCGAGACTCTCCTCAAGGGTGCGGATGACCGCGGTCAGTTCCTCGTGGCGCAGGATCCGGTCATTGACCTCGGTGACGGCGGCCGTACAGCGCTGCACCTTCTGCTCTGCCTCTGCCAGCCGGTCGACGGCGGCCTTGAACTCTTTTGTAGGCCGTCCCGTCGCGGTGAAGTACCGCAGATATTCGGCTTCGATCCGGTCGATCAGCAGAGACGTCGAATCCGCACCGGCGCCCGAAGATGCCTGGATGGTCTCCCCGGCCGCGGCGTCCAGGGCGCGGGACAGGGCGTCACAGCCGGACAGGTCGACGGCCTGGGTGGACGCCGATTGCAGCACCCTTTGGGCGTCCCAGAGTTTGGTGTCCATCGTCTTCGTGAGGATCGCCTCGACGAGTTCGTGGGCCTCGTCGCCGGTCTTGCTCTCGCGCTTGGGCTCGATCACCTCGAGTTCGGTCCGGTGTTTCTTGTGGAAACGCTTTCGATAGACGAACCGGTACTCCCCCGTGCTGATCTCGGCCTCAACCTCCGCCCCGACGTCGGCGTGAGCGGGTTTGACCCTCTTGACGTCGCGGTGATTGGACCGGTCCCGGTAAGTCAGCAGCAGGTCGAGGGCCTCGAGCATCGACGACTTGCCGATCTCGTTGGGACCGCACACCACCACCACGCCGCGATCGGGAAACCGCAACTCGCGATCGCCGACGCCACGGAAGTTGGTCAGCCGCAAACGGTGCAGGATCATGCGACACTCCCGTCCCTGAGCCTCATCAGCAGCCCGAGCGCACCACGGGCCGCCCCGGCCTGAGCCTCCTCGGAGCGGGCAAGACTCACCAGTTCGTCGAGGGCGCCGGCGGCGAACCCGCCTATTCCGAGGTCGTCGAACTCGTCGTCGGCCGGCATCACCACCAGGTTGGTGTGGCGGTCCCAGGTGTCCAGGCAGGCGAAGAGCCGGGAGTACTTGTCCCGGCAGTCCTCCAGCAGTGCGCGGTCGGTGACGGTGAGGGTGCCGACCAGCGCCAGTTGCACCACGGTGCGGCCCTTGTCGGTCAGCTGGTCGAGGTTGACGTCCAGGTCGGCGATGTCACGGCTGTTGTTGACCTCGCGGTGCAGGGTGAGGAAACGCCAGCTGCCGACCTTGCGGGATTCCACCGTGACCGGATGTCCCGGGTCCCCGAGGTCCATATCGACCACCAGCACGTGGCCGGAGTCGGCCTCGACGTGATCGTAGTTGGTGACTTCCGGCGCGCCTGAGTACCAGACTCGACCGCTGTCCCCGACTGCCGTCCGGGAGTGCTTGTCGCCCAGCGCGACATAGTGGACCGCGGAGCGATCCAGAGAATCGGCGAGCCCGTTCATCCGGATCTGGGAAGGGTTGTTCGGGTCTGGGTCAAAGATGTCGACGGCTCCGTGGGCCACCAGGATGCGGGCGGTGCCGTCGGCCGCAAGTCCGGCAAGCACCTCGGCGGTCAGGTCGGTGGTGGGCCGCTTGGAGTGCCAGGGCGCCGCGACGATCTGCACACCGGGGCGAACGTCGAACGCGCCCGGGCGGTCGAGCACCGTGACGTTGGCAGGACATTCCCTGGCGAAGAGCGCGCTGCGGTAGACCGACGCCGCGTCGAGCGGATCGTGGTTACCCGGGAGCAGATAGACCGGCACGTCGATGGCCCGCATGGCTTCCAGCGACTGACTGACCGCCCTCGGGGCCAGTTGATTGGACTCGAACACGTCGCCGGCCACGACGACGAATTCCGCCCCGGTCTCGCGGGCCACCTTTCCCAGCGCCGCCACCGCCTCGCGGCGCGCTGCGGAGAACCGTGCCTGGGCCTCGCCGTCCAGGAAGCTGCGGGTCATACCCAACTGCCAGTCGGCAGTGTGCAGGAACTTCATGCCCCCGAATGTAAGACCGGGGTCCGACAAGTCCGCGGAACCCACGCGGCATGTGCCCTAACCTGGGGCGGATGAGAACGTTGGTACTGATGCGACACGCCAAGTCCGACTACCCGGACGGTGTTCCCGACCATGCCCGCCCACTGGCGTCGCGGGGTCGACGAGAGGCCGGCCTGGCCGGTGAGTGGATGCGCGAGAACACCCCGGCCGTCGAGGCGGTGCTGTGCTCGTCGGCCACCCGTACCCGCCAGACCCTGGCGCGCACCGGAATCGACGCCCCCGCGACCTTCCTGGACCGCCTCTACGGTGCCGGACCGGGCACGATGATCGCCGAGATCAACCGGGTCGCCGACGACGTCACCACCCTCCTGGTCGTCGGCCACGAGCCGACCGTCAGCCAGGTGGCGCTGGGACTGGCCGGCCGGCCGGGCAGCGACGCCGATGCGGCGGGCCGGATCGCGCTGAAATTCCCGACATCGGGTATCGCGGTGCTGCGAGTTCCCGGGAGTTGGGCCGGTCTGGAACTCGGCGGCGCGGAGTTGACCGCGTTTCACGTTCCGCGGTGAGGACGCGGGCCGGAGACCAAGCATCAGATTTGCCCACCTTGCAGCAACCAAGGGTGCCCTTAGTCGCTACAAGGCGGGCAAAACACTCATACCCTCCCCGGGCCTCGCACGAGAAGCAGCCCGGCGCACGGGGCCGACGCGCGGCGCAAAGGAACCCGCACCGGCGCAGTGGGCCCGGAAACCAACCTCAGGAGTTGGTGGCCAGCGTCAGTTCCATGAGCTTGATCGCCTGGCCGCACGCGTCGATCCCCGGCGCTTGCGGATTGATCCACCAGCCCACAACACCGCCTGCATCGCTGGCCACGCCGCAGCCGCCGTTGGGATCGCTGGTGCGCATGACGATCGAGGTCACCCCGGCGATGCTGCGGTTTTCCACCTCGTAGTTGAGGAACTCGGCAACCCTGCGCTCGTTATCCAGGCTGCCCTGCTCGAACCAGAACCTGGTGATGTCGATCAGGCCGGCCGGGTTGGCCGCCTGCCAGCGGCAGATCGCGCCGACGAATGTGCTCTGGATGTCCAGCGGATCGGCACCAACGGTCTTGGCCAGCACGTCGGCAGTCAGCACGTCGCACTCCTTGAGCAGGTTCGGATACTGCCGAGAGGAGTTGTCGTTGCGCGAGGTGCTGCCGGTTCCGGCCTTCATCGCGGTACCGCCGACAGTCTGCGAGCACCCGGTGAGCACGGCGAAAGCACCCACCGCCGCAACAGCACCGACGGCCACCCGCCGCAGGTCGGGCCGACTCATTTGGCGTTCACAATCGACTGCCGGGTCAGTTCCTTGGCCACGTCGCACGCCGGCGGGAAGGGCTTCTGGGCGAAGCTGACCGACCACTCGATGAAGTCGTCGTCGAACTGGATGCCGATCTCGCACAGATTCTCTCCCAGCATGGGGTCCTCGCCCACCGCGATGAAGCCACTGTGGCCCTCGATGTTGATGTCCTCGACGCTGGTGCGGGAGAGTTCCTCGGTCTTGCGTTCACGCCCGATCGGGCTGCCGCGGAACCAGCTGAAGGAGAAGTGCGGCCCCAGAATCCCGCCGCCGGCCAGCCACTGGCAACCCACCGAGTTCACCGCGGTCTTGACCAGACCGGTCACCCGGGTCTCCTCGGCGATCGCCTGATCGCTGACACCGCCGCACTCCGGGAACATCGGGCCGTGCTTGCCGTCCCGACTGACGGGAGAGTCCTGCGACTGGGACTGCGACTGGGACTGGTCGGGACCGGCACTTGAGCAGGCCCCGAGCACGCCGAGGGCTGCCACGGCGGTCACACCGGCCGCGAATTTGCGCGCCGCGGTCATGCGTACCTGCTGTTTCTCACAGCATGCACTGTAGCGTCAGACCCGCCGCCCACACCCGACACACCCGCTGAGCAGGGGGTTTGCCGACCCCGGTCGGTGTGGAACAGTAACGCCATGCTCCTGGCGCTGCTGCGGCACTATGTCCGGCCGTACCGGCGACCGGTCGCGGCGGTGGTGGCGCTTCAGACCGTCAGCACCATGGCCTCGTTATATCTCCCGACGGTCAACGCGTCGATCATCGATGACGGTGTGGCCACCGGGAACACCGCTCTGATCGCCCGGCTGGGATTGGTGATGCTGGCCGTCACCGCCCTCCAGGGCGCCTGCGCGGTCGGGGCGGTGTATTTCGCGTCGCGGACGGGGATGGGATTCGGCCGCGATCTGCGATCCGCGTTGTTCGCACGGGTGATCGGTTTCTCCGAAACCGAGACGGCCCGATTCTCCGCCCCGTCGTTGCTGACCCGCACCACCAACGACGTCCAGCAGATCCAGGTGCTGGTGCAGATGACCGCCACCGTGCTGGTGACGGCGCCGATCATGTGCGTCGGCGGTATCGCGATGGCGATCCGTCAGGACGCCGCCCTGTCGTGGCTGCTGGCGGTCAGCGTTCCGGTCCTCGGTATCGCCAACTACCTCATCGTGTCGCGCATGCTGCCGGTCTTCCGCAGCATGCAACGCCTGATCGACGGCATCAACCGGGTCCTGCGCGAGCAGCTGTCCGGGATCCGGGTGGTGCGGGCCTTCGCCCGCGAACCGCTGGAGCAGCGCCGTTTCGACGCCGCCAACCGCGCGGTGTCCGACGCCAGCCTGACCGCCGGGCGCTGGCAGGCTCTGATGCTGCCGGTGACCACACTGACCATCAACATCTCCAGCGTCGCCCTGATCTGGTTCGGCGGGCTGCGCATCGACGCCGGTCACATGCAGGTGGGCTCGCTGATCGCCTTCCTGTCCTATTTCATGCAGATCCTGATGGCCGTTCTGATGGCCACGCTGATCCTGGTCATGGTGCCGCGTGCGTCGGTGTGCGCCGAACGGATAACCGAGGTGCTCGACACCCGAGCCGTGATCACCAGTCCGGCCGAGCCACGCCGACCCGCCGGGGGCATCCGCGGGCAGGTCAGCCTGGACCGCGTCTCGTTCCGCTTTCCGGGGGCCCAACGCCCCGTGCTGGACGACGTCAGCTTCACCGCATCCCCCGGAACGACCACCGCGATCGTCGGCGGCACCGGTTCCGGGAAGTCGACCCTGGTGGCGCTGATCTGCCGGCTCTACGACGTGACCGCCGGATCGGTCCTAGTCGACGGCGTGGACGTCCGCGACTACGACACCGAGGATCTGTGGTCGGCGCTGGGACTGGTACCCCAGCGCGGATACCTGTTCTCCGGAACCGTGGCCGACAACCTGCGATTCGGCAGGCGCGACGCCTCCGAGGAACAGATGTGGGCGGCACTGCGGGCGGCTGCGGCAGAGGACTTCGTCCGAGCCGATCCCGACGGGCTGAACATGCGGGTGGCCCAGGGCGGGAGCAACGTCTCCGGCGGCCAGCGTCAGCGGTTGGCGATCGCACGGGCGGTCATCCGCAGGCCGGCGATCTACCTGTTCGACGACGCCCTGTCGGCCCTCGACGTGCACACCGACGCGCGAGTGCGGGCCGCGGTGCGCGAGGTGTCGACCGACTCGAGCGTTCTCATCGTGACCCAGCGGGTTTCGACGGCGGCGGCAGCCGATCAGGTGGTCGTGCTCGACGCCGGCCGCGTCGTCGGGACCGGAACACACGCCGAGCTGGTCAAGGACTGCCCCACCTACGCGGAGTTCGTCGACTCGCAATCCCTGGCCGGGGTTGCGCCGTGACCGGTCCCTCCCGGCGTCCCGGTCCGCGCACAGCGGCGCCCGAACCGGCCGCCGCCCGATCCCGGAACTTCACCGGCACGGCACACCGGCTGTCGGCCAAGCTGCGCCCCCACCACTGGTCGCTGACGGCGGTGATCGCGATGTCGATCACCGGCATCGGGCTGTCGGTGATCGGACCACGGGTTCTCGGCCACGCCACCGATCTGCTCTTCAACGGCGTTGTCGGCAGGCAACTTCCGGCCGGGATCACCAAGGCGCAGGCGATCGACGATGCACGGGCCCGGGGTGATCAGAAGTTCGCCGATCTGCTTTCCGGAATGGACGTCATCCCGGGACGCGGGGTGGACTTCACCGCGGTGGGCCACACGCTGCTGCTGGCTCTGGCCATGTATCTTCTTGCTGCACTGCTGATCTGGGGTCAGGCCCGGCTGCTCAACGTCATCGTCGTGCGCACCGTCGCGGCACTTCGCACGGAGGTTGAAGCCAAGATCCACCGGCTGCCGCTGGGCTACTTCGACTCCCGACTGCGAGGCGAACTGCTGAGCCGGGTGACCAACGACGTAGACAACATCGCGAACTCGCTGTCGATGACGATCAGCCAGTTGTTCACCGCGGTGCTGACCATCGTGGCGGTGCTGGTGATGATGGTCGTCGTCTCGCCACTGCTGGCGCTGATCGCCGTCGCCACCGTTCCGCTGTCGCTGCTGGCGGTCCGGGCCATCACCCGCCGCTCGCGGACGATGTTCGTCGCCCAGTGGGCCAACACCGGCCGGCTAAACGCCCACATCGAGGAGACCTACAGCGGATTCACCGTCGTCAGGACCTTCGGCCACCGCGAGTCGGCTCGGGAGAAATTCGCCGAACTCAACGACGACGTCTACCGCGCCGGCTTCGGAGCCCAGTTCCTGTCCGGGCTGGTCTCCCCGGCCACCATGGTGATCGGAAATCTGGGGTACGTGGCCGTCGCGGTGATCGGCGGCTTCCAAATCGCCGCCGGCCAGATCACCCTGGGCGGCGTGCAGGCGTTCATCCAGTACGTGCGGCAGTTCAACCAGCCGCTGGGCCAGGTGGCCGGGATGTACAACACGATGCAGTCCGGTATGGCCAGCGCGGAGCGGGTCTTCGAGTTCCTCGACGAGACCGAAGAACCGCCCGCGCCGGCCGAGCGGTTGCCCACCGGCGACGGCCGGGTGGATTTCCAGAACGTCCGGTTCGGCTACCGGCCTGGAAAACCCGTGATCGACGATCTCTCGCTGACCGCCCCGCCAGGAGCCACGGTGGCCGTCGTCGGGCCCACCGGCGCCGGCAAGACCACCCTGGTGAACCTGCTGATGCGGTTCTACGACGTCGATGCCGGGCGGATTCTGCTCGACGGCGTCGACATCCGGTCGGTGAGCCGGCAGTCGCTGCGCTCGCGGATCGGCATGGTGCTACAGGACACCTGGCTGTTCGGCGGAACGATCGCCGAGAACATCGCCTACGGCCGGCCCGATGCGACCGAGGACGAGGTGATCGCCGCCGCCCGCGCGGCCCGCGCCGACCCGTTCGTCCGCTCCCTGCCCAACGGCTACCAGACCCGGATCAGCGACGAGGGGGCCAATATCAGTGCCGGGGAAAAACAGTTGATCACCATCGCCCGGGCGTTCCTGGCCCGGCCGCAACTGCTGATCCTCGACGAGGCGACCTCCTCGGTGGACACCCGCACCGAACTGCTGGTGCAGCAGGCGATGGTCGAACTACGCAGGGGAAGAACAAGTTTCATCATCGCCCACCGGCTGTCCACCATCCGCGACGCGGACCTGATCGTCGTGATGGACGACGGCCGGATCATCGAGCAGGGCAGCCCCGCCGACCTGCTGGCCCGGCGGGGGGCGTACTGGGCCATGACCCAGGTCTGACGCAACGGCGCCGGCGCAGCCAAGGAAAACGGAACCGGAAGTGGACATCTGCCCGGCCGCCGTGTTGGGTGGTGCGGTGTCCCGCCGCCGACTCGCCACGGTTCTGTGGGTTGCGTGGTTGTGCTGGGCCGTGAGCATGCTGTGGTTGTCGTCGTTGCCTCCGACCGAGCTGCCTCAGGCGGCCTTCCTGTTCTCCGACAAAGCCGAGCACCTCATCGCCTACGCGGTCGGGGGCTGGCTGGCCGCCACCGCCATCCGGGCCAGTCGCCGCACGGCCACCGCCACCGGGTGGTTCGTCCCGGCCGTTCTGCTCGTCGCCGCGTTCGGCGCACTCGACGAGGCCGTGCAGACCTTCACACCGGGGCGCACCGGCGGTGACCTCTACGACTGGATCGCCGATCTGCTCGGGGCCCTGGCCGGCGCGCTGGTCAGCCTTCTGGTGCACCGGCGCGGCATCGCACGGCGAACCGGCCCGGCAGCGGGTCCGATGACGGGATAATGGGTTGATGGCAGGAAAAGAGCTTGACCCCGATCGTGCGCGAGCCGCCCGCGACGTCGTCCGGCAGCATCCGGCGATGGTGCTGTTCGCGGTCTCACCGGTGCTGATCGCGGCCGGGTTGGTGTGGTGGCTCGTCGGCCCCGGGTGGGCGATGGTCCTGCTGGTCGCGGCGCTGTTCGCCGGCGGCATGGCCGTGCTGCGAAAGCACTGAGCCGTCAGCAAGCACGCAGCGTTCAGTCCGGCCGCGGTTCCGCGGCCCGGCGGACCCGGAAGAGCCTGACGTCGTCGCGGATCCCGCGCAGGTGCCGGGCACCGGCGGCCGACCAGGAGAACCGTTCGTCCTCACCGGTCTGTTCCCGGGCGGCTTCGGTGACCAGAACCGCCCCCGGTCGCGCCACCGACGTCACCCGGCTGGCCGTGTTGACCGGGCTGCCGAACCAGTCCCCGGCCCGACTGACCGCCGATCCGTAGGCCACCCCGGCGCGAAGCCGGGGCAGCAACTCGTCGGCCTCGGCAGCGTCGACCAGCCGCAGCATCACCTCGAGCAGAGCCGCGGTGTCCGACGACACGAACATCACCGCGTCACCGATGGTCTTGATGAACCGCACCGGCGGGGCCACCACCTCTCGAGCCCGCTCGGCAAGCCGGTTGGCCAGCTCTTCGAGATTCTCCGGCGGAAGTTCCTCACCGAGCCGGGTGAAACCGACGAGGTCGGCGAACGCGGCGGCGACGTCATGGGTGCCGGGCAGCGGCACCCCCCGGGCGCGTTCGCTGGCGCTGACCGCCTCGTTCTCCACCGCCCGGCGCAACTGCAGCAGCAGCATGTCCTCGATCATCGGCCCGAGCAGCGGAGTCGCCATCCGGGCCAGTGCCTGCGAGCTCTTGGCGATCTCCAGTTCGGTGACCCCGGGATGCAATACCGCGCCGAGCGCGGCAGATCGCATCGCCTCGGCCGCGTTGGAAAGCCCATCGGCGAGCACCCGAACCACGGTGAGCATCCGTTCGGGATCGATGCCGAGGTCGAGGAATTCCTTGATGTGCATCGCGGCATCGCCGTCCGCGCGTGCGAAGGTCGGGGCATCGGGATCTTCCACCCGCGGCATGCCGCCGGCCTGCTGGAATCGGATCAACAGATCCACGTCCAAGCCGACGGCGTCGCCGATCTGGCGAGCAGTCAACCTCGACCCGTCGTCGCCGAGCGCCTGCCGCGCCGGCAGCAGCATCGGGGCGAACGACTCGCGGACGTCTTCGACCGAGATGCCCTGCTCCAGCAGCCAGGGAATCAACTCGGCGCGCTCGTCTCGGGCTGCACCCTCCAACCCGTCGAGCAGCCCGGAGAATTCGATGTCGGAACTCATGAGACCGGCGGTCGCCGGTCCGCCCACGGGCGGGCCGCTTCGATCTGGCTGCTCAGCGCCAGCAGCGTCGCCTCGTCGAAGGGCCGGCCGACGAGTTGCACCGCGACCGGAAGGCTCTCGCCGTCCAGCGTCCACGGCACCGCGGCGGCGGGCTGGCCGGTCGCGTTGAAGATCGCGTTGAAAGGCACCCGCGAGGAGACCCGGGCCAGGGTCGCCACTCCCCCGCGGCGCTGGTACTGCCCGATCCGCGACGGCCCGGTCGCCGTCGCGGGGGTGATGAGCACGTCGAAGTCGTCGAAGATGGATTGCACCCGTGCGGCCAGAGCCGGTTCGGCGGCGCGCACCCGCGCGATCCGGTCCGGCGAGATCAGGCTGCCGATCCGGGCGATGCCACGGGTGCGGGGTTCGAGCCGCTCGGGGTGCGGCAGCTTCTGCACGTCCTCGTACACCCCACGCCACATGCGGGGCAGAACATGCCCGTACATCGCCCAGGCCGGGTAGTCCGGATCGCGCCAGAGAACCTCGTGCCCGAGGTCGCGCAGCAGCGCCTCGACCCCGTCGAGTGCCCGCTGCTGGCTGCGTCCGATCCTGGCGACCACGGTGGGAGGAAGCTTGGTGCTCATCGCGATTCGCAATCGCCCGGGCTTGCGCGCGGCCGCCTTGACGAATCCGCCCCGCGGCGCCTTGCCGGTGTTGGTGACGTCCAGGAACAGCGCGGCGTCCTCCACGGTTCTGCACAGCGGCCCGTTGACGCTCAGCCCGCACCAGGGATCCTCGTGCGGGCCGATCGGAACCCGGTCGCGCTGCGGTTTGAGACCGTAGAGCCCGCACCAGCTGGCCGGGATGCGGATGGAGCCCGCGCCGTCGGAACCGAGCGCGATCGGCGCCAGCCCGGCCGCCACCGCCGCCCCGCTGCCACCGCTGCTGCCGCCGGGTGTGTAGGCCAGATCCCAGGGGTTGTGGGTGGAGCCGAAGGCCAGCGTCTCGGTGAACGGCCAGAGCATCATCTCCGGCACGGAGGTCTTGCCCAGGACCACCGCCCCGGCCTCGCGCAGCCGGCGGACCACCTCGCCGTCGGCGGTGGCGGCCTGGTCGTAGGCGCTGCTGCCGAAGCAGGTGAACTCGCCGGCGACGTCGACGTCGTCCTTGATCGCGACCGGAACCCCGAGCAGGGGCAACCGCTCGCCGGCGTCCAGGCGTTCCTGGGCGGCGGCGGCCTCGCGGCGGGCACTGGCGGCCATCACCACCCGGTAGGAGCGAAGCTCGCGGTCCACCCGGGAGATCCGCTCGAGGTACAACTCCAGCAGGGCCGGGGCGGAGATGGCGCCGGCGGCCAGCATGCGGGCCTGCTCGGCGGCGCCGGCGAAGGCGATGTCAGTGGCGTCCACCCACCGCAGCGTAGCCGCAGGGTGCCCGGCGAAGGCGTTACGGTGGTGCGCATGGCTTGTGTGTTCTGCGAGATCGTGGCCGGGGCCGCTCCGGCCGTCCGGATCTACGAGGACGACGACTTCCTGGCCTTCCTGGACATCCGGCCCTTCACCCGGGGCCACACCCTGGTGATCCCCAAACTCCACAGCGTCGACCTCACCGACACCCCGCCGGCGACCCTGGCCGGTATGGCGGCCGTGGGACAGCGGGTCGCCCGCGCCACCCGGGCGTCCGGTCTGGCGGCGACCGGGAACAACGTGGCGATCAACGACGGAAAGTCGGCCTTCCAGTCGGTGTTCCACATCCACCTGCACGTGGTCCCGCGCCGCGACGGGGACAAGGTGTCCTTCGCCAAGGGACTGTTGCTGCGCCGGGACCCCGACCGGGAGGGCACCGGTGCGATCCTGCGCGAGGCGCTGGCGGTGCTGTCATGAGCGCGGTGTTGTCATGAGTGCATTGGCCGACCGCGCGATCGGATTGTTCGTGCGGGTGCATGACGCGACGTACCAGGGCACCCGGGGCTGGATCGGACACCGGATCCCCGGAGCGCCCAACAGCCTGCTTCTGCACACCGTGGGCGCCAAGACCGGCCTGCCCCGAACCAACTCGCTGTCCTATGCGCGGGACGGTTCGGCGTATCTGGTGGTGGCCTCCAACGGCGGCGATCGCCGGGCTCCGGGCTGGTATCACAACCTCAAGGCCCAACCCCGCGCGGAGATCAACGTCGGCCCGCGTCGGTTCCCGGCCACCGCGACCATCGTGCTGCCCGACGACCCCGAGTATCGGCGACTTTGGCGAATCGTCAACGCCAACAACGCAAACCGCTATGACGGGTACCAGGCCCGCACCACGCGGCCCATCCCGGTCATCCGGCTGACGCCCTGAGCACCGCGTCGGCGAACACCCGGTCCAGCATGGCCGGGGTGAGCCGGCCGGTGAACATGTTCTGCTGGCTGGGGTGATAGCAGCCCAGCAGTTGCAGACCGGAATCGAACTCCATGACCGCGCCGTGGCCGAACTTCGGCCTGGCGCCGGTGAATTCACCGTCGAGCAACCGCAGCGCGACCTGCCACGCGAACCCGCCGAGCGCCACGATCACCCGGACGTGCGGAGCCACCAGCCGCCACTCCGCCTCCAACCAGGGCGCGCAGGTCGCACGCTCATCGGGGGTCGGGGCATTGCCGGGCGGCGCACAGCGCACCGCGGCCACCACCCGAACACCCTCGGCTCGCAGTCCATCGGCGGAGTCCAGGCTGAGCGGCGAGTTCACCAGCCCCGCCCGGTGCAGCGCGGCGAACAACTGGTCACCGGAGCGGTCGCCGGTGAACACCCGCCCGGTCCGGTTGGCGCCGTGAGCCGCCGGCGCCAGGCCCAGCACCAGGATCCGTGGGCGCGCCGATCCCCAGCCCGGCGCCGGGCGGCCCCAGTAGGGCTCGTCGGCGAAGGCCCGCCGTTTGACCTCCGCGACCTGCTCCCGCCAGTCGACCAGCCTCGGGCAGGCGCGGCACACGCTGACCACGGCGTCGAGGAAACCGATGTCGGCGACCTCCGCGGCCAGTCGGGCCACCTGCGCGGCGTCTCCGGCGACCGGGGTGGCGGCGGTGGCGGGATCCCCTGGCCAGCCCGTCCCGGGCGGCACGGGCGAGTCGAACAGCGCTCCGGTGCGCGGGTGCGGGCGAGGAGGCACGGTCCGAATCTAAGCTGCCTCCGGTGAGGACGTCCCGCGGACCGGCGCTGCTGATCCTGTGCTCGGCGTTCCTGGCCGCGATGGGCAACGGCATCTCGCTGGTGGCCCTGCCCTGGCTGGTGCTCAAACGCACGGGCAATGCGGTGGACGCCTCGATCGTGGCCGGTGCCGCCACGCTGCCGTTGCTGGCGGCCACCCTGATCGCCGGGACCGCCGTCGATTTCCTGGGCCGACGCCGCGTCGCCATGCTCGCCGACGTCCTCTCGGCGCTGTCGGTGGCGGCCATCCCGGTCATCGTGCTGACCGCCGGCCTCGACGCGCTGAACACCGTCGTGCTGGCCGCCCTGGCCGCCCTCGGGGCCTTCTTCGACCCGGCAGGGATGACCGCACGACAGTCGATGCTGCCCGAGGCGGCCGAGCGTGCGGGGTGGACGCTGGACCACACCAACAGCCTCTACGAGGCGAATTTCAACCTGGCCTACATCGCCGGCCCGGGTGTGGCCGGCCTGTTGATCGCGGCGATCGGCGCGGTGAACTCGATGTGGGTGACGGCGGCGGCCTTCGCGGGCTCGATCCTGGCGATGGCGATTCTCCGGCTTCCGCGGTCCGAGCGCCCCGATCGGGAAAGCCGACCCGACGGCGTCGTCTCCGGCGTGCTCGAGGGACTGCGGTTCGTCTGGGGAAACCGGGTGCTGCGCACCCTCGGGCTGATCGACCTGGCCGTCACCGGTCTGTACCTGCCGATGGAGAGCGTGCTGTTTCCCAAGTACTTCTCCGACCGCGCGCAGCCCGCGCAACTGGGGTGGGTGCTGATGGCGCTGTCGATCGGCGGGCTGGTCGGGGCGCTGGGGTGGACGGTGCTGTCACGGATCGCCAGCAAGCGGGCCACGGTGCTGACGGCGACCATCACCTTCGGGGCGGCCTCCCTGGTCATCGGTCTACTACCGCCGCTCCCGGTGATTCTGGTGCTATCCGCCCTGGTCGGACTGGTCTACGGCCCGATCGGGCCGATCTACAACTCGGTGATGCAGACCCGGACTCCGCAGGAGCTTCGCGGGCGGGTGGTCGGGGTGATGACGTCGATGGCCTACGCGGCGGGCCCGGTGGGCTTCATGCTCGCCGGGCCGCTGGTGGACCGCTTCGGGCTCACCGTCGCCTTCCTGGCGCTGGCGGTGCCGATCTTGGCCATCGGGCTGGTCTGCCCGTGGATTCCGGCGCTGCGGGAGCTCGACCGCGAGCCGAACGGTTGATGGCCCGGCAGACTGGTTTAATGCCCGCCTTCGAGATCTCGTCGGATCTGGCCGCGCCGGCCGAGGTGGTGTGGCGCCACGTCACCGATATGGCCGGTGTCAATGACGAGATGCGGCCGCTGATGAGGATGACGGTGCCGCCCGGTTTGCACGGGTCCCGCATCGGCGATCTGCCGGTGGGACGCCGCGCCGGACGCAGTTGGCTGCTGTTACTCGGGGTGCTGCCGGTGGACTTCGACGACCTGACGATCGCCGAGATGGGGCCCGGCCTGCGTTTCCGTGAGGAGTCCCGGATGCTCACCCAGTCGCGATGGGAACACGAGCGCTCCGTGACGGCGATCGAGGGCGGCAGCCGGGTTCGGGACTCGCTGAGGTGGCAGGGCAGGATCGCCGCACTGGGTGCGCTGTACGAACTGGGGGTTCCGGTCCTGTTCGGCCACCGGCACCGCCGGCTGCGTCGCCGGTTCGGCGAACTCGAAGGGTGAATCCGGGCGGGCGATGCCCGTCCTACGATTGGCAGCGTGAACCCCGCGTTGGCCGGCCTCGCCGCCGAATTGCCCGACGGCGTCGTCGTCACCGACCCCGCGATCCTGGCCTCCTACCGCCACGACCGGGCGGCGGACCCCGCAGCCGGGACACCGCTGGCGGTGGTACGGCCAAGACGCACCGAAGAGGTCCAGACGGTGTTGCGCTGGGCCACCGCCCACCGGGTTCCGGTGGTGCCGCGCGGTGCCGGCACCGGGTTGTCGGGCGGGGCGACCGCCGTCGACGGTGGCGTCGTGCTGTCGACCGAGAAGATGCGGGAGATCACCGTCGACCCGGTCACCCGAACCGCGGTGGTACAGCCGGGCCTGCTCAACGCCGAGGTCAAGAAGGCCGTCGCCGAGCACGGCCTCTGGTACCCGCCGGACCCGTCGTCATACGAGATCTGCAGCATCGGCGGCAACATCGCCACCAACGCCGGCGGTCTGTGCTGCGTGAAGTACGGCGTGACAACGGATTACGTGCTGGGCCTGCAGGTGGTGCTGGCCGATGGCACCGCGGTGCGACTCGGCGGCCCGCGACTGAAAGACGTCGCCGGGCTGAGCCTGACCAAACTGTTCGTCGGCAGCGAGGGCACTCTCGGCGTGGTCACCGAGGCGACCCTGCGGCTGCTGCCCCCGCAGCACACGTCCGCCACCGTCGTCGCGACCTTCGACTCGGTGGAGGCGGCGGCGGCCTCGGTGGTCACCATCACCGGCCGGATCCGGCCGTCGATGCTGGAGTTCATGGACGCCGTGGCGATCAACGCCGTCGAGGACACCCTGCGGATGGGCCTGGACCGGGGGGCCGCGGCGATGATGGTGGCCGCCTCCGACGACCGGGGCGCCGCGGGCGCCGAGGATGCCGAGTTCATGGCCCGGGTGTTCACCGAAGCCGGTGCGACGGAATGCTTCTCGACGGCCGACCCGGTGGAGGGCGAGGCGTTCGTGGCCGCCCGGCGCTACGCGATCCCCGCCGTGGAGGCCAAGGGGTCGCTGCTGCTCGAAGACGTCGGCGTTCCGCTGCCCGCACTGGCCGACCTGGTCGCCGGGGTGGCCAAGATCGCCGCGGAGGCCGACCTGACGATCTCGGTGATCGCGCATGCCGGCGACGGCAACACCCACCCGTTGATCGTCTACGACCCCTCCGACGCCGACATGACCGCGCGCGCGGAGAGGGCGTTCGGCGACATCATGGACCTTGCCGTGGGCCTGGGCGGCACCATCACCGGCGAGCACGGGGTCGGCCGGTTGAAGAAACCCTGGCTGGCCGGTCAGCTCGGACCGGAGGCGATGGAACTCAACCGGCGGATCAAGGAGGCCCTGGATCCCGACGGGATTCTCAACCCGGGCGCGCTGATCTAGAACCCCTCCCCCGCGAGCGTGCAACCACTGCGGTTTCGAGGCCGATTTTCCGCACTGGATGCACGCTCGATGATTGACAGGGCCCACCACCCGTCCCCAAAATGAGACATGTCGACCAATTTGTCTCATCAGCGGTTCGAATTGAGGGCCGGGGCGACCTGGGCCGACCCCTGGCCCATGTACGCCGCACTGCGCGAGCACGACCCGGTGCACCACGTCGAGACGGAGCGCCCCGGTGACGACTACTGGGTGCTGTCCCGGCATGCCGACGTGTGGGCCGCCGCGCGTGACCACGAGACGTTCTCCTCCGCCGGAGGCCTGACCGTCACCTACGGCGAACTGGAACTGATCGGCCTGGCCGACAACCCGCCGATGGTCATGCAGGATCCCCCGGCGCACACCGAGTTCCGCAAGCTGGTGTCCCGGGGGTTCACCCCGCGCCAGGTCGAGGCGGTGGAACCGAAGGTCCGCGAGTTCGTCGTCGAGCGCATCGAGCTACTGCGCGACGCCGGCGGCGGGGACATCGTCACGGAGTTGTTCAAGCCACTGCCGTCGATGGTGGTCGCGCACTACCTCGGCGTCCCGGACGAAGACCGCGCCCGCTTCGACGGCTGGACCGAGGCCATCGTCGCGGCGAGCACTCAAGAGGGCGGAGTGGCCGGGGCGGGCGAGGCCGTGCTGGAGATGATGGGTTACTTCCACGGGCTCATCGAGCGGCGCCGCAGCGATCCCGGCGATGACACGGTCTCGCATCTGGTCGCCGCCGGGCTGGGCGCAGACGGTGACGCGGCCGGGCTGCTGTCGATCCTTGCGTTCACCTTCACCATGGTCGCCGGGGGTAACGACACCACCACCGGATTGCTCGGCGGCGCAGTGCAACTGCTTCAGCAGAACCCCGATCAGCGGCGGCTGCTGGCCGATCGGCCCGAACTCATCGGTGACGCCGTCGAGGAATTCCTGCGGCTCACCTCACCGGTCCAGGGCCTGGCCCGCACCGTGACCCGCGACGTCACCATCGAGGGAACCACCATCCCGGCGGGCCGCAAGGCGCTGCTTCTCTACGCCTCGGCCAACCGCGACGAGCGGCAGTACGGCCCAGACGCCGGGCACCTCGACGTCACCCGCCGCCCGCGCAACATCCTGACCTTCAGCCACGGGGCGCACCGCTGCCTCGGGGCGGCGGCGGCCAGGATGCAGTCCCGGGTGGCCCTCACCGAACTACTGGCCCGCTGCCCGGACTTGGAGGTCGACGAGTCCGGAATCGTCTGGGCCGGCGGCAATTACGTGCGACGGCCCGTCTCGGTCCCGGTGGGCCTGCAGGCGCGGGGCTGACGTGCCAGCGCGGCGATCGCAGGCGGCCTGCGATCGCATTCTCGACGCCGCCGGTGAGCTCTTCGCGCTACGCGGGGTAACTGACGTGGTGATGAACGATATCGCCGCCGCGGCGGGCTGCTCGCGCGCGACGCTCTACCGGCACTTCGAGAACCGCGAGGCTCTGCACACCGCCTATGTGAGCCGCGAGGCTCGGGAAGTGAACCGGCGACTGGCCGCCGCGATCGGTCGCGTCGAGGATCCCGGTGAGCGACTGCTCGAGGCACTGACCCACGCCCTGCGGCTGGTGCGGGAGAACCCGGCCCTGTCGGCGTGGTTCGCCCGCACCCCGATCGGCGCCGACGCCGCAGAGGAGTCGGAGGTGGTGCAGGCGCTGACGACCGGCTTCCTGCTGTCACTGGAGCCCGATGACGTGCCGACCGCGCAGCGCCGGGCCCGCTGGCTGGTGCGGGTGCTGACCTCGCTGCTGACCGTTCCGGGCCGCGACGCCGACGACGAGCGGGCGATGCTGCGGGAGTTCGTGGTTCCCACGATCACCAGGATCAGGAGCGCACCCGGGTGAAGCGGTGCAGCACCCACGCCACCGGAATGCTCAGCGCCATCGTGACGACGAACAGGCCGGGCATCGAACCGGTGTAGACCCGCCAGTGCAACACCTCGGTCATGGCGACCTCCATCAGGACCAGGTGCACCAGGAAGATCTCGTAAGAGATCTCACCCAGCCACACCATAGGCCGGCTGGCCAACAGGCTTGCATACCAACCGGAGTCGCCCAGGGCCAGCGGGGCCACCACCAAGGTGGCGATCACCGCGTAGAACACCATTTTGACCAAAGCCTGCGCCATACCGGTCGGTGAGGTCTGGGGTTCTCCGGCGATCGGCGTGCACGCAATCAGGTAGCAGATCGCCGCCAGTGGCACCGCGAGGAAACCGTACACCCGCACACCCATGGCGGACAGGACCGTGAGCATCATCCCGCCGAGGAACCAGATCAGGTAGCCCGGCAGCCACAACTTGGCGCCGTCGGGGAGGAAATCGGTGGTGTGCACCAGCACCATCCAGGCCAGGCTCAGCAGAGCGAGTCCCCCGAGGCCGGCCAGCAGCAGCACCGGCCGCCACCGGCGCCGGCACAGCAGCACCATCAGCAGCCAGGCCAGCACCGGCAGGGCGACATAGAACGCCACCTCGACGGCCAGGCTCCACATCTGGGTCAAACCCTGGTGCAGCAGGGCGAAGGCGTAGTTGTCGGTGTAGATCTGGGTGAGGGTGAGGTTGCGGAACAGCCCCCACCAGGTGTGGCCGGGGTTGGGACCGCCGTCGCGGAAGTGGTAGATCAGATACGCCGCCAGCACGGTGACCACGTAGGCCGGCATGATGCGGCGCACCCGGTGCCAGGCGTAGCGGGTCAATGACGGGGACGCCGCCCCGGATGCGGCGGCCCGGACCCACGGGCCGAACAGCAGGTACCCGGAGAGGACGAAGAAGATCGGAACGCCGATCTCCATGCGCGAGTAGACCAGGCCGACGAACCCGTGGGTGTACTTGCCGGTGGTGTAGGCGGCGTGGGTGGCCACCACCAGCATGGCCGCCAGAGCCCGGACACCGGTCAGCGAGGGGACCCGGTCGACGGCCGACACGGCTTCCAGCCCGCCCTGGTCGACCTGGCCGGGTGCGGTCATCGCTCGCTGCGGCGCGGCTTCCCGCCGGTGTTGCGGGGACCCGAGGATCGGCCGCGGTCGGGCTTGAGGTCGATCAGCACACCCTGAATGCGGGTGTTCTCCAGCTTCTTCCAGGCTTCTTTGGGCAGCCGGGCGGGAAGTTCGACCAGGGAGTGGTCCACCTTGATGGTTATGTGCCCGAAGTCGCTGCGGTGCAGGCCGCCCTCGTTGGCGATGGCGCCGACGATCGCACCCGGGTTCACCTTGTGCCTCTTGCCAACCGCGATGCGATAGGTGGCCAGATCATCGCGGACCTTGCGGGGCGCGCGTTCGCGCTCCGGCCGGTCCGGGCGCTCACGCCGCTTCTCCGGGGGCGGTTCGGTCATCAGGAACTCCGCGCCATCGCGGCTCTGCAGCGCCAGCGCGGCCGCGATATCGGCCATCGGTACGTCGTTGTCGCGTTCGTAGTCCTCGATCAGCCGGCGGAACATCTCGAAGCCGGGCGCGTTGAGCGCATCGGTGATCGAGTCGCGGAACTTCTCCACCCGCTGGGCGTTGACGTCCTCGACCGACGGCAGTTGACCCTCGACCAGCTTCTGGCGGGTGACCCGCTCGATCGAGTTCAGCAGGTGCCGTTCGCGCGGGGTGACGAACAGCAGCGCCGTGCCCGAACGGCCGGCCCGGCCGGTGCGCCCGATGCGGTGCACGTAGGACTCGGGGTCATGCGGGATGTCGAAGTTCACCACGTGCGAGATCCGCTCGACATC
>JAGQTQ010000060.1:12251-15726 GCA_020438905.1 Mycobacterium sp. | reverse complement strand
GGCTCAAAACCATGCTGAAGTCCGAGGGCATTGCGTTCCGCGAGGTCGACATCGAACACGACCCCGAGGCGGCGGACTTCGTGATGTCGGTCAACCACGGCAACCAGACGGTGCCGACGCTGCGGTTCGCCGACGGCTCCGCGCTGACCAACCCGTCGCTGGCCGAGGTCAAGGCGAAACTGGCGGGATAACCGCACCACGCCCGCGCCGGAACAGCACCGCGATCACCACCGCGCCGGCCACGGCGACGACGGCCAGGCTCAGGTTCAGCACGTCGGCCACGTGCAGCATGCTCGTGGTCGCCTCGGAGATCACCCACGCGGTGCGCTCGGGATCCAATGGACTGGACCCCGGTGTGGTGCTGAGGACGTCGCCGGCCTGTTCGGGGGTGATACCGCTGCCGGCCAGATGCGCACCGGCGTCGCGGACGAACAGGATGATGCCGAACATCGAGAACAGCGCCGAGCCCAGACCGTTGAAGGTGCCGCCGACGGCCGCCTTGACGGCCGAGACCACACCGCCCAGGGAGCTCGGCGCGCTGGACATCATCACCGTCGCCTGGGGGGTCTGGATGATCGCACCGCCCATCGCCGTCAGCGCCAGCACCGCCCCGACCACGGCGATCGGGGTGTCGGCATCGAAGATCAGCCGCACCAGCATGCTCGCGGCCAGCACCAGTAGGCCCGCCACAACGACGGTGCCGTTGCCGACGCGCGCCGCCGCCCTGCCCGCGCCGACGGCGGCCAGCGCGGAGACCAGCGTGGCCGGGACGAACAGCAGCGCGAACATCCACGTCGACTGGTCGCGGATCACGACGAGGTAGAAGGTCACCATGATCGCCGACCCGCCCTGCACCAGGTTGCTGACCGCCCCGGCGCCGACCACGGCGCTGAACCGCGACGAGGCGAAGATCCGCAGATCCAGAGCCGGCTCGTCACAGCGCATCTCCCACCAGACGAACGTGGCCCCGGCGAGCAGGCCGGCCAGGATGGGGACCACCGAGGCGGGGCGCAGCCCGCCCTGCAACTGCGAGACGCCGTAGCTCACGCCGATCAGCGAACCGGCGATGAGAAGCAGCCCGGCGACATCGGTCCGCCCCGGCGAGCGCGGGGTCTCCGGGACGTAGCGCACGGTGATCAGCAGGACCAGGATGGCCAGCACCGGCGTGACGAGAAGCCCACTGCGCCAACCGATGCGCTCGGCCAGCAGGCCGCCCACCGTCGCCGGCAGCACGCCGAATGCGTACACCGCGGCCAGGAACCACGCGATCGCACCCGCCCGGCGCTCGGGCGGGAAGACCGCGTTCATGATGGCCAGCGACAGTCCGCTCAGGAAGGCGAACGCCACCCCGATGCAGGCTCGGGCGATCATCAGCACCGCGACGTTGGGTGCGGCAGCGCCGACGATCCCGAACACCACCGCGGCGAACGCACCCGCGAGGAACATCCGCTTCATGCCGTATCGGTCGCCGAGGACACCCGCTCCGAGCACCGACGCTCCCAGCGTCAGCGTCGCCAGCGACGAGACGAAAATGGTTGTGCCGGGCGAGAATTGGAGTCCGTTGCGGACGAGGGAGATGTTGGCCGCCAGAATCCTCAAGTCTCCCACGGCCACCGCGCTGCCCAGACCCATGGCCACCGTTGTCATGACGGCGGCGAGACCACTGACCTGCCGGGGCGCAGACACCGGGGGTTGTGGCATCAGGTGATGTTATGTGGGGGGGCGGGCCGGTCCGAAGCGGCGCCACCGAGTTACCCAGTAGCCGTCAGGAGATGCCGTCAGTCGAGCGGATGCCGGTATCGGAGGCCGCGAAACCGAGAGAATCCGCGATCGGCGCTGAGCCACGTCGCGTTGTTCTCCACCGCGTACGCGGCAAGGTAAGCGTCCGCAATGTCGTTGCCCGTGACACCGGCCTCGTTGACCAAACGGCGGAACAGGGACCAGTGTCGCTCGCCAGCTCTCAACCGCATCACCGCAGGCGCGGTGAGCAGGCTGTCGATGGCCAGCCATACCTCTTCGGCCGGAGAAGGCACGGAGAAAACCCGCCGATTCGTCATCACCCGAAGAAAGCCGCTGCACACAGCGTCGGGCACACCCAATGGTTCCTCGGCGTTGGCGAGTTCTTCGAGAAGTCCTCGGTAGGCCTGGTGTTCAGGCATGTCCGCACGGTGGGCGTAGACCAGCACATTGACGTCAACGCAGCGCATCGAAGGGCACGCCCTCATCGAGCGCCTCAGTGATAGCCGCATTCGATGTCAGGTCGATACCGGCACGCAGTCCACCACTTCCGGTTGCCCGAACGGTGTAACGCCCGGTGGCGTGGCGGTCACCGGTATCCAGTCCCCTTCGCACGGCGTCCTCCAAGACGGCTGCGATCGTGCGACCCGACCGCGCCGCCAAGGCCTTGACGTCCCGATAGAGGTCATCGGAGATCCGAATGGTCGTCCGCATGATGGCATTTTAGCATCAGGATGAGATGTATTGATGCCGCGCTTTCATGACCCCATGACCGGCAGCTTCGGTTCGGGTGCCCGAAGGTTGAGGCATCCGGCGGGCGCCCTTGCCGCCCGTCGAGTCCGCGAATCCTTGTCGCTGCAAGCTGGGCAAATTCATCGGCGCCCCTTCATCAGTTCCCCGGACGACTATCCGAGCCTCGGATGCAGTGCCCCGGACGCCCGGGCAGCGCTCACCCGCCGTCGTAGGCCCAGGACTCGATGATCTCCCGGGCGATCGAGATGGACCCGGGCAGCAGCAGCCGCGAGGACGAGTCGCTGCTCCAGTCCCCCTCCTGCAGGGCCGCGCGAACCTCGGCGCGGGTGAACCAGGCGGCCTCGGCGATCTCGCCGTCGTTGAAGGAGAACTGCTGATCGGGGTCGGCCACGGCGTGAAAGCCCACCATCAGCGAGCGCGGGAAGGGCCACGGCTGGCTGCCCAGGTAGCGCACGTCGCGCACCGTCAGGCCGATCTCCTCGTTGATCTCGCGGGCCACGCAGGTCTCGAAGGACTCCCCGGCCTCGACGAACCCGGCCAGCAGGGAGAACAGTCGCGGCGGCCACACCGTCTGGCGGGCCAGCACCGCGCGGTCTGCCCCGTCGTGCACCAGGCAGATCACGGCCGGGTCCACGCGGGGGAACTCCTCTTCCCCGGTGAAAATGTTGCGCCGCGACCAACCGGCCTTCACCGGCCGGGTCGGGCTGCCGTCCACCGGCGAGAACCGCGCCCTGTCATGCCAATTGAGCAGCGCCAGCGCGCAGGCCACCAGTTGGGCGCTGAGGTCGTCGAAGCGCACCCCGCCGCGGCGGGGATCGATCGCACGGGCCGCGATGCCGTCGGCCGGTTCGGCCAGCGGCGCGCGCATGGCCCACACGTGCCGACCGTCGGCGAGCACGCCCAGGAACACCGCCTCGGCCGGTGGGGCCGCACCCAGTTCGGCAGCCGGGCCGAGCACCACCTGTTCGGCGACGACCTGCACCTG
>JAGQTQ010000060.1:0-12190 GCA_020438905.1 Mycobacterium sp. | reverse complement strand
ATGATCGGCGCGGTCCGCCCCGACGCGGGAGAGCAGCGGAGCGTTGCGCAGCCGGAAACTCACCGCTCCTCGGTCCCGTCTGCGTATTTGACGAAGATCAGCCGGTCGTCGCGTTCCAGGGCGTCGGCGGCCGGCGCATCGGCGCGCATCAACCGGCCATCGCGGACCACACCCAGGACGATGTCGGCCAGGTGCCGCGGGGAGCCGCCGATCTCTTTGTGGTCGACGACCCGCTCGTTGATCACCAGCCCGGCGTCCGGGGTGAGCAGGTCCTCGATCATCTCCACCACGGTGGGTCTGGAGGTGGCCAGGCCCAGCAGCCGCCCGGCGGTGTCCGAGGAGACCACCACGGAATCCGCCCCGGACTGCAGCAGCAGATGGCGGTTCTCCGCCTCCCGCACCGAGGCGATGATGGTGGCCTTCGGCGCCAGTTCACGGGCGGTCAGGGTGACCAGCACAGCGGTGGGGTCGTTGTCGGTGGCGACCACGATGGCACTCGCGTGTTGCGCCCCGGCCAATCGCAGGACGTCGGATTTGTTGGCGTCACCGCGCACGGTGACCAGACCCGCCGCGCTGGCCCGATCGAGGGCGCCCTGGTCGGTGTCGACGACGACGATGTCGGCCGTGGCGGTGCCGTCGCCGATCATCGCCATCACCGCGGTGCGGCCCTTGGTGCCGTACCCGACGACGACGGTGTGGTTGCGCACTGTCTTCCTCCAACGCTGAATTCGCAGGGCTTGGCGCGAGGCCGCGGTCAGGGTCTCCACGGTGGTGCCGATCAGGACGATCAGGAAGGCGAACCGCAGTGGGGTGATCACCAGGACGTTGATCAGGCGGGCCCGCTCGGAGAATGGGGCGATGTCGCCGTAGCCCGTGGTCGACAGCGACACGGTGGCGTAGTAGACGCAGTCCAGGAACGTCAGCGGCTTGCCGGTGGCATTGTTGTAGCCCTCCCGGTCGAGGTAGACCACGAACGCCGCGGTGAACAGCGCAGCCAGCGCGTAGAACAGCCGCAGGGCGATGTGGCGGCCCGGGCTGACGAACTTCTTGGGCGGAATCTTGAGGTAGTCGACGAGCGCGGCGTCCGGTTTGGCGGCGAGGCTCTCGTCGATCGCCGCCAGCCGGCGCCGCAGGCTGCGGTCAGCCACGGCGACCGGTCATCGGCTGATGCCCTGGATTCCGATGCATCGCAGGCCGATGCGCTGAATTCCGCCGGGAGGAAAGCCCAAACACGGCCATTATGTAACCATGCCGCAGCCCTCCGCTGAACCCGCCAGCCAGCGTCCCGCCTACCGGATGGGGGCGATGCTGATCGGAATAGGCGCCGGGCACTTCCTGGCGTCCAAGCCGTTCGACGGCATCGTTCCCGACGAACTGCCGGGTAGCCCGCGGTTCTACACGCTGGCCTCCGGGGTGGCCGAGGTGGGTGTCGGGGCGATGCTGCTGGTGCCGCGGACCCGGCGGACCGGTGCGCTGGCGGCGGCGGCGCTGTTTCTGGCGGTGTTTCCGGCCAACCTCAACATGGTGCGGCTGTGGTGGAACAAGCCGGGCGCGGCGAAGTGGCCGATGCGGATCATCGCGCTGGCCCGGCTGCCACTTCAGGTGCCGATGCTCACCCAGGCGCTGGCGATCCGGCGCAACGCTGCGCGTCGGGGCTGAGCAGCGCCGCGAGATCCTCGACACCCGGCAACGCCTCGGGGGTGACGGTGCGCCCGGAGCGCACGTAGTGGAACGCTGCGCGCACCTGCGACTCCTCGCAGCCGCCGAGCCCGGCCCAGGCCAGCCGGTAGACCGCCAGCTGGATCGCGGCATGGCGACGGGCTTCCTCGGTGCCGGGTGGTTCTCCGGTCTTCCAGTCGACCACGGTGATCCCGCCGTCGGGCTCGGCGAACACCGCGTCGATGCGCCCCCGGACTGTGGTTCCGGCCAGGGCCATTTCGAACGGGACCTCCACGGCGACCGGGGTCCGCGCTGCCCACGACGAGGCCCGGAAGGCCTCCTGCAGCGCGTCGAGCCGGTCGGGGTCGGCGGTCTGCGGATCTCCGGCGCCGGGTAGGTCGTCGAGGTCGAACAACCGGTCGGCGCCGTAAAACTGCTGCACCCAGTCGTGGAAAGCGGTGCCCAGCACGGCGTTCGGATCCGGCCGGGAGGGCAGCCGCCGGCTCAGCCGGCGCGCCGCGCCCCGCGGGTCCCGGTCGAGTTCGACCAGTGCGCTGACCGAGACCTGGGCGGGCAACGCCGACGGCCGGGGCTGCGAGGCTCGGGCCCGTTCGGCCAGCAGCGCGTCGACGTCGGCGATCCAGCCCTGCGGGTCGGCGCCGCCGGCCACGGCCGGGCGGGCCATCGCTGCGGCCACCAGTTGCGCGCCGCGCTGGATCTCGGCGCGCCGGCCGTGCAGTGGGTCGACCGGCCACACCGCTTCGGTGGTTTCCTCCCGCAACGGATTGGGCTCGCCGTCCTCGGGTTCGGGTGCCCAGGACTCGACGACCCCGCACGCGACGTCATCGGCGGAGGCGTCCCCGGCGGAGGCGTCCCCGGGGGAGGCGTCGATGATGCCGCGGATCTCGCAGAGGAACTCCGAAGGGCCCCGTGGCTTGGACTCGGTGGCGCCCCAGTGGTGGCCGGAGATCAGCAGGGTGTCCTCGGTTCGGGTGAGGGCGACGTAGAGCAGTCGGCGCTCCTCGTCGATGCCGCGCTGCAGCAACTGGTCGCGGTGGGCGTCGATGACATCCTCCAGGGCCTTACGGTCGTTGACCGAGGAGGTGTCCAGCAACGGCACCCCGTGCAGGCCGGACTCGGCTCGGTCCCCACGCAGCAGCGGCGGCAGGTCCGCCGGGTCGTTGAGCCAGGTGCGTCTCTTCGCCGTCGACGGGAACAGCCGCGCGCTGAGGTGCGGCACGGCGACGATCTGCCACTCCAGACCCTTGGCGGCGTGCACGGTGAGCACCTGAACCCGCCCAGGGGCCACCGCGACCTCGGCCGGGGCCAGGCCGTTCTCCACCGCAGCGGCAGCGTCGAGAAAGGCCAGCAGTCCTGTCACGTCGGCGCCGGGGCGCTCGGCGTAACCGGCGACCACATCGGTGAACCGGTCCAGGTGTTCGCCGCCGGCCCCCGCCGCACGCACCTCGGCGTCCACTCCGAGGACCCGGCGCACCTCCGAGACCAGGTCGACCATCGGGTGGGCCAGGAAACCGCGCAGCCGGGTCAGCTCGGCGCCCAGGGCGGCGATGCGCCGATACCCCTCGGCGGAATAGCCCTCGGGCGGCCCCGGATCGGCAAGCGCGTCGGCCAGGCAGGCGCCGTCGGCGGTGGCGGCCGCGGCGATCTGTTCGGCCGACTCCGCCGCCGGCGGCCGGCCGTTCAGATGCACCGCGCGACGCCACAGCGCGACAAGGTCGGCGGCCCCCAGCCGCCAGCGCGGGCCGGTCAGCACCTCCATCGCGGCGGTGCCCGCGGCGGGGTCGGCGACCAGCCGCAGCATCGACACCGTCTGCGCCACTTCGGGAATCGACAACAGTCCGGCCAGGCCCACCACCTCGACCGGAATCCCGCGCGCCGACAGCGCCGCTGCGATCGGACCGGCGTCGGCGTTGCGGCGCACCAGCACCGCGGCGGTGACGCCCTCGGCGTAGCGTTCGGCGATGCGCTCGGCCACCCAGTCGCGTTCGGTCTGCACGTCGCGGTGCAGCGTGCACAGCACGGTTCCGGGTTCGGCGTCCGGGCGGGGCCGCAGCGGGCGCACCGCCACCGAGCGACGGCGGGCCTCGGCGGAGACCGCGTTGGCCAGGGTCAGCGCCCGGGGTGGGTTGCGCCAACTGGTGCGCAACTCCAAGGTGGGCGCCGGGGTGCCGTCCGGGAGCGGGAAGTCGGTGGTGAACCGCGGCAGGTTGGTGGCTGAAGCGCCCCGCCAGCCGTAGATGGACTGGATCGGGTCCCCGACCGCGGTGAGCGCCAACCCGCCGCCGACCCCACCGCCGAACAGCGCCGACAGGGCGATCCGCTGGGCGTGCCCGGTGTCCTGGTACTCGTCGAGAAGCACCACCCGGTAGCGGGAACGGAGCTCCTCGCCGACCTGCGGGCACTGCACGGCCAGCCGGGCGGCCGAGGACATCTGGGAGCCGAAGTCCATCACCTTGGCCTCGCGCATCCGGGCGCGCAGGGCGTCGATCAGCGGGATCAGTGCCGCACGGTCGGTCTGGGTGTCGAGCATGTCCAGCAGCCGCCGGTTGGGTCCGTCGCCGCGCTGGCGGGGCCCGGCCGGCAGGGTGTGCACCAGCCGCTCGAGCTCGACGTGGGTGTCGCGCAGCTGGTCGGTGTCGATCAGGTGCTCGGCCAGCTCGTCGGACAGCTTGAGCACCATCTCGGCGACGGCGGCGGGGGTCTTGGCGACCTCCAGCGGCCCGGGGTAGCCGGCGACGACCTCGTAGGCCAGCTGCCAGCGCTCGGTCTCACCGAGCAGCCGGGCGTCCGGTTCGACCGGCAGCAGCGGCCCGAACTCGCGCAGCAGCGCCCCGGCGAAGGCGTGATAGGTGCTCACCTGAGGGGAACCCGTCGCGGCCTCCGGGCCCTCCCCCAGGAAACCGGACAGCCGGGCCAGCCGGGAGCGCACCCGGCGCAGCAGCTGTCCGGCGGCCTTGCGGGTGAAGGTCAGGCCGAGCACTGCACCCGGATCGGCGTAGCCGTTGGCCACCAGCCACACCACCCGGGCGGCCATGGTCTCGGTCTTGCCTGCCCCGGCACCGGCGACGACCACAAGCGGGCCGGGCGGAGCGGAGATGACCGCGGCCTGCTCGTCGGTGGGCGGTGGAAGACCAAGGGCGGCAGCCAGCTCGGCGGGGCTGTAGATCATGCGGACGCTCCGCAGTGGGCCGGGCAGGTTTGCCGCAGCGGGCAGTGCGAGCAGCCCGGGTTGACCCGGGCGGTGAATTTCGGTCCGGCCGTCGCCGCCGCGGCGGTGCGCACCTCTTTTTGCAGCTCGGGGGTCTGGTCGGGCCCAAGGGCGGTCTGTTCGCGTTCGGTGGCGACGCCGGAGGTCGAGGGCTTGCCGAGGTAGACCAGCCGGCCGCCGCCGGGTTCCTCGCCCTCGGCGAGCAGGCCGGCCGCGACCGCCAGTTGATACAGGCCCAGCTGGGCGTGCCGTTGGGCGTCGTCCTTGGTGACCGGGCTTCGGGCGGTCTTGAGGTCTACGACCACCAGCCGGCCCTGGGCATCGCGTTCCAGCCGGTCGATGCGCCCGCGCACCCGCACCCCCGGCTCCCCCTCGGCCGGCTCGGCGACGATCCCGTCGATCTCGATCTCGGTGCCGACCTCGGTGAGCTCGTGACGGGTCGCGGCATGCCAGGCCACATACGCGGCCAGCATGCCGCGGTGGCGCTCCAGCTCGTTAGCCGCATACCAGGGCGAATCGAACGGCAATGTCACCCAGAGGTTTTCCAAGTCGGCGACCAGCCGGTCGGGACTCTTGGAGGAATCGGCGAGCAGGGCGTGGACCAGCGAGCCCAGTGTTGAGTTCAGCGCCCGGGCCCCGGTGCCGCCGTGACGTTCGGCCAGCCAGCGCAGCGGACAGTCGGTGAGGGTCTGCAGCGTCGAGGGCGACAGCACCACGGTGTGTTCAGCGTCCGTGGATTCCCCGTCCGGCGCCGACCACAGCGGTTCCTCGGTGCTGACACCGGCCAGACCGTGCCACTGAGACGGGTCGGCCCCCGGCACCCCGGCGACGGCCAGGCGGGCCAGTTGTTCTGCGGCACAGCAACGTTCATCATCGTCGATCGCGCCGTCGGGGGCGCACACCGCCGCCCGCAGCCGGCCCACCACGGCGGCCTGCGAGAGCACCGGCGGTGCGGGCTGCGGGTGGGGCGACTCCCGGGGCTCCGCCGGCCGATCCGCCCCGGCGTGGGCGGCGAGTTCGGCGACGAACGGCGAGGGCAGTGCCGCCTCGTCGCCGGCGTCGCTGTCGACCGCGGTGATCAGCAGCCGCCGCCGGGCCCGCCCCATCGCGGCGATCAGCAGCCGGCGTTCCTCGGCCAGCAGCGGCGCCCGCGCCGACACGGCCTCGCCGAGGCCGTCCAGGACGTCGAGCAGCCGCTGTGTTCCCAGCACGCCGCCGCGCGGTGTGGTGTTGGGCCACAGCCCGTCCTGCAGTCCGGCGATGACGACCATCTCCCAATCCCGCCCCAGAGCGGCGTGCGGGCTGAGGACGGCCACGGTCTCCCCGCTGGGCAGTGCCTCGGCGGCAGGCGGCAGCTGCAGGGCGGCCACGTGATCGAGCAGACCGCGCAGCGACGCCCCGGTGGTGCGCTCGACATAAGCCTCGGCGATATCGGACAGCGCAGTGACTGCGGCCAGATTCCGCTCGGCCAGGGCGCCATCCACCCCGCCGCGCTCGGCGGCCTCGAGCCAGCGGCGCTGCAGTCCGCTGCGCCGCCAGGCCTGCCACAGCGTGTAGTGCGGGTCCTGACCGCCGCGGTGGGCATGGGCGGCGGCGGCCAGCACGGCCCGCACCCGGTTGACCGATGCGGCCAGCGTGGCGGGCAGCTGCGGCGCCGGACCGGTGAGCGTCTCGGCTAGCCCGGTCTCGGTGCGGCGAAGTGCGCGGCGCAGCTGGCGCAGCGACACCGGGTCGACCCGCCCGATCGGACCGGTCAGCAACTCCTCGGCGCGCTGCTCGTCCATCCCGTCGGCGTCCCCGGCACCGCCCGCGGTGGCGGCCAGCACGCTCAGCAGCGCCCGGGCTGCGGGTTGACGCCCGATCGGACCGGCGGCCGAGGGCGCCTCGACCGGCACCCCGGCCACCGCCAGCGAGCGGGACAGGGCGGCGGCCACCGAAGCGGAGCGGGTCACCACCGCCAGCTGCGACCAGGCCACACCGTCGACGAGGTGGGCGCGGCGCAGCGCGTCGGCGATGATCGCGGCCTCGGCGTGCGCGGACTCGGCCACCCGGACCGTCACCGCACCGTCGTCCCCGCCGTCCTCCCCGCCGGAGCCGGCCAGCGTGCGCCACCCGCTGCCGGGCAGCCTGGCCGCCACACCACTGATGGCTCGTGCCACGGCCGGGGCGCAGCGGTGCGAGCGGTCCAGGGTGATCGTCTCGACGTCATCCGCACCCGTACCGGCGAGCAGCAGGCCGGCGTCGGCCCCGCGGAAGCCGAACACGGCCTGGTTGGGATCCCCGGCCAGCATCGCCGACTCCGCACCGGCGGCCAGCACGCGGACCAGCAGTGCGGCCTGCGGGTCGAGGTTCTGGGCGTCGTCGACGAGCAGCAGCCGGATGCGGGCCCGCTCGGCGGCCAGCAGAGCGGCGTCGGCGGCCAGGGCTTCCAGCGCCGCGCCGACCAGTTCGGTCGCGCCGAGGGCCGGCACGGACGCCTGCGGGGCGGCGGTGCCGACCGAGGCGCGCAGCAGCATCACCTGTTCGTACTGCCGCGCGAAGCGGGCGGCGGCCACCCACTCGGGACGGCCGTGCTCCCGGCCGATCCGCCGCAGTTCGGCCGGGTCCACCCCCCGCTCGGCGCAGCGGGCCAGTAGGTCACGAAGTTCGGTGGCGAAGCCGGCGGTGGTCAGAGCGGGGCGCAACTCTCGCGGCCAGCCGACGGCCCCGTCCTCGAGGTCCCCGGCGAGCAGTTCGCGGGTGATGCCGTCCAGCTCGGCGCCGGTGACCAGCCGCGGCGGCGGGTCATCGGCACGTTCGGCGGCTTTGCGCAGGACGGCGAAGGCGTAGCCGTGCACCGAACGCACCAGCGGTTCGCGCACCACCGGCAATTCGGCCGGGGCCGACTCGAGCAACCGGGCCGTCACCGCCCCGCGGAGGGCCGCGTGCAGCCGTCCGGGTGTGAGGAGCAGCACCGACGCCGGGTCGGCGCCGCCGGCGATATGCGCGGCCGCGGCATCCACCAGCAGGGTGGTCTTACCGGTGCCCGGACCACCCAGCACCCGAACCGTCGTCATGACTGGCATGAAACCAGGGGGGTCTGACATCCGAACGGTATGCCGACCAGCGGACGCCGGTGCGCCTGATAATTGCCGCCATGAACGTCAGCACTACGATCTGGGTCGTCACCTGTCTGGGGATTCTCGCGGTCTTCGTCTTCGATTTCTTCAGCCATGTCAGAGTCCCCCATGAGCCCACGCTGCGCGAATCGGCCAACTGGTCGGCGTTCTATGTCGCATTGGCGGTGGCTTTCGGTCTGCTGGTGTGGTGGCGCTGGGGCGCTGAGTTCGGCGTGGAGTACTTCGCCGGCTTCATCACCGAAAAAGCGCTCTCGGTGGACAACCTGTTCGTGTTCACCCTGATCATGGGCTCGTTCGCCGTGCCCCGTAAGTACCAGGCCAAACTGCTGATGATCGGCATCGCGATGGCGCTGTTGATGCGGGTGGGCTTCATCATCGCCGGCGCAGCGGTGATCGGTGCGTTCAGCTGGTCGTTCTACCTCTTCGGAATCGTGTTGATTCTCACCGCGACGAAGCTGGCCACCAACACAGCGCATGACGTTCCGGCGCCGGAGAAGACCGAGAGCCGGCTGACGGCAGTGGTGCGGCGCTTCGTTCCGGTCTCCGAGAACCACGACGAAGACAATTTCCTCACCACGGTGAACGGCCGGCGTGCCGTCACCCCGCTGATGCTGGCGCTGATCGCCATTGGCCTGAGCGCCGGTTTGTTCGGCCTGGATTCGATCCTGGCGATCTACGGCCTGACCGATGAGAACTACATCGTGTTCACTGCCAACGCCTTTGCGATGATGGGCTTACGCGAGCTCTATTTCCTCGTCGGTGGGCTGCTGCAGCGGCTGGTTTATCTGACGACCGGGTTGGCGATCGTCCTCGGCCTGCTCGGCGTTGATCTGATACTGCACGCCCTGAAGAAGAACGCCTTGCCGTTCATCAACGGCGGCAGACCGGTGAACGTGCCGGAGATTTCCACCGCCACCGCAATGACGGTCATCATCGGGGTGCTTGTCGTGTCGGTCGTTGCGAGCCTGCTCCGCACCCGCAGCCGGGTCGAAGGGTCCGATGCCCCGGAGGCATGAGGGTAGGGGGCCGCACCGAATCACCACCCGGGGAACACGACCCGGATCGGCACCCTAGAGGTCGAACACCTGGTCCTGCCTGGAGACCGTTGCCTTCCAGCCCAATTCGTGGTCCAGACGCCGGCGCAGGGTGTCGGCGGCCTGGTCCTCGCCGTGCACCACGAAGACCCGCTTGGGCGGCGCGGCGAATTCGGAGGCCCAGCGGATGAGTTCGTCGGCGTCGGCGTGGGCGGACATCATCATCAGGTTGGCCACCCGCGCGTTGATCGGGACCCACTCGCCGTGGATCTTGACCTGCGGTTCACCGGCGACGATGGAGCGGCCGCGGGTGCCCGGGGCCTGATACCCGGTCAGCACGATCGCGTTGCGCGGATCCGGCGCGAACGCCTTGAGGTGGTGCAGGATCCGGCCGCCGGTGGCCATCCCGCTGGCGGAGATGACGACCTTCGGGTCCTTGCTCTCGGAGATCTTCTTGGACTGATCGGCGTCTCGGGTGTAGGTGGCCATCGCGCACATGTCCTCGTAGACCTCCGGTGCCAGGCGGTGGTCGTTGGGGTGGGAGCGCAGCAGATCGCTGGCGTTGATCGCCATCGGCGAGTCGAGGTAGACCGGAACGTCCGGCATCCTGCCACCGGAGCGCAGCCGCCACATGTAGTAGAGCAGCATCTGGGCCCGGCCCACCGCGAACGCAGGGATCAGCACGGTGCCGCCGCGACGCACCGTCGGGTTGATGATCTCGGCCAGCGCCTCGGCGGGGTCGGTGCGATCGTGCAGGCGGTCGCCGTAGGTGGACTCCATCACCAGGTAGTCCGCGGCGCGCACCGGCTCCGGGTCGAGCATGATCGGGTCGTCGTAGCGGCCGAGATCCCCGGTGAACACGACCCGGCGGCCGTGCCAGAGCAGGTCCACGGTAGCCGCCCCGAGGATGTGCCCGGCCCGGCGGAAGGTGACCGCGGGACCGCCGCCGGGCAGCGCGAACTCCTGGCCGAACGGCCGGGTGGCGAACAGGTCGATGGCCCGCTGGGCGTCCTCGCCGTCATACAGCGGCAGGGCGGGGTGATGCTTGGTGGCGTGCCGTTTGTTCAGGTACGCCGCGTCACGCTCCTGGATGGCGGCGCTGTCGCGCAGGATGATCTCGGCGACGGCGGCGGTCCCGTCGGTGCAGAAGATCGGCCCGCTGAAGCCCTCCCGCACCAGCCGCGGCAGATAACCGGTGTGGTCGAGGTGGGCGTGGGTGATGACGACCGCGTCGATGGTCGAGGCCTCGACGGCGAGATGCTCCCAGTTGAGTTCCCGCAGATTCTTGACGCCCTGGAACAGCCCGCAATCCACCAGGATTCGCTTACCGTCGGCCTCCAACAGGTGCTTGGAGCCGGTGACCGTGCCGGCACCCCCCAGGCTGCGCAGCGTGACCGAACTCATACTGGCAGCATAAGGCGGATGTCGCACGGCCTACACGTCAACCGCTATGGTCCGCCCGGCTCGGCCCGGGTTCTGATGATCCACGGACTGACCGGTCACGGCCGGCGCTGGCGCACCCTGGCCACCCGTCACCTCGGCGACTTCGGCGTGCTGGCACCGGATCTCATCGGGCACGGACACTCCACGTTCGCCGCACCGTGGACGATCGACGCCAACGTCGCGGCGCTGGCCACCCTGATCGAGGACGAGGCGGACGGCCCGGTGCTGGTGGTCGGACACTCCTTCGGCGGGGCGGTCGCGCTGCATCTGGCCGCCCAGTGCCCGGATCTGGTTTCCGGTCTGGTCCTGCTGGACCCGGCGGTGGGCCTGGACGGGCAGTGGATGCGGGAGATCGCCGAGGCGATGACGGCCTCCCCGGACTACACCGACCCGGCCGAGGCGCGCACCGAGAAGTCGACCGGCGCCTGGGCCGACGTTCCGCCGGCCGAACTGGACGCCGAATGCGAAGAGCACCTGGTGGCGCTGCCCACCGGTCGGTACGGGTGGCGGGTCTGCCTGCCCGCGATGATGTCCTACTGGAGCGAGTTGGCCCGCGATATCGCGGTGCCGCACCGGGGAACGCCGACGACGCTGGTGCGCGCGGCGTTCAGCGATCCGCAGTATGTGACCGAAGCCTTGGTCGAGGCGCTGTCCGGCCGACTGGGCGCCGATTTCACCCTGACCGAGTTCGGCTGCCGACATATGGTGCCGATGGCCGACCCGGCCCAGACCGCCGCCGTCATCCGCGACCTGCTGGGCTGAAATGCCCCCGGTCACCGGCGCCCAGGTCGAATCGGTGCGCGCCCTGGTCGCCTCGATACCGCCGGGACGGGTCGCCACCTATGGCGACATCGCCTGTGCGGCAGGGCTTTCCAGCCCGCGCATCGTCGGGTGGATCATGCGCACCGATGGCGCCGACCTGCCGTGGCATCGGGTGATCACCGCCAGCGGCCGGCCCGCGCCGCATCTGGCCGCACGTCAGCTGGAACTGCTGCGCGCCGAAGGGGTGCTCGCCACCGACGGCCGGGTCGCCCTGTCGGGCGGCCGGTCCGTCCGTCACAAGTTCGGCTAGACCGCCATCCGCACCAGCGCGGTGGTGCGCAACAACCCCGGGAACGCCTCGGCCGTGGAGCGCGGATGCAAGGCATGCACGGCCAGGCGGAACATCATGGCGCGCAACAACATCTGTGGCCATTCCGGAAGCGTGTCCCACCGCTCGATCAGCCCGTCGTCGGCCTCGCCCCAGGACAGTGCGTCGACCACCACCACCCCGGCCGCCCAGGATGCCGGTCGCCAGTACGGGGTGATGTCGGTGATGCCCGGCGCGGCGGTTCCGGTGAACAGCACGGTGCCATAGAGATCTCCGTGCACCAACTGGCTGGGACTCTCGGTCGGTTTGCGCAGACCCGCCAGCTGGGTGAGCAGTTCCACCGAACGTTCACGGTCCTCGGATTCGGGTATCGGCGGCGCGCCCAGCGGCAGGGTCTGCAATGGGCGCTCGTCCCAGGCGGCACGGTCGGCGACGGTGAACACGTCGACGTCGGTCCACGGCGGCACCGGGCCCTGGGTCAGAAAGCGCGGACGTTCGAGTTTGGCGGAGGCCTCGTGCAGTCGGACGCCGGCGGAGAACACCTCGTCGGGGCGGGGCCCGGGCCCGCCGGAGACGAAAGAGTCCGCGCGCCAGCCCGAGACCACATAGCGCCCGC
>JAGQTQ010000178.1 GCA_020438905.1 Mycobacterium sp. | reverse complement strand
TCCTGGCGCCAGCGGGTGTAGCGCATCTTCTTGGCATACCTGTGCCTCAGGCAATCCGTCTGGTCGAACGTTGACTGGGGGTTTGCCTTTCGCGGTCCTGTTCCTAGGTCGTGTAGCCCAGTCTGGCTAGACACCCCAGGGGTGTATCGGGTCAAGTGCGGGTTGGTTCTGTAGGCGCGGGGTGGCTTGCCGCCCGGCGCGCCAGTGTTGCCGGGCGGAGCCCGGCTGGGTGTGGCGGCTATCGGGCGGTAAGCCAAGGTGTGGCGGGCCGCGGGTAGTGTCAGGCGGCGGCGGTCGCCGGTGGGGTGCGGTGGGCCCAGGCGGTGTGTTCGTTGTAGGCGGTGCCGGTCCTAAGGCATCCGTGCAGGATGCCGACCAGTCGGTTTGCCAGCGCGCGTAGGGCTTGGTGGTGGGTATCTCCAGCGGCGCGGTGCTGGTCGTAGAACCCGCGGGCGCCGGGGCTGGAACTGAGCGCGCAAAACGCCCACTGGTCGCAGGCGTCGTAGAGTCTGCGGTTGCGTACGTGGCGGGCCAGGACCGCGCGTTTCTTGCCGGAGGCCACGGTCAAGGGGGAGGTGCCGGCGTAGTTTCTGCGAGACTTGACCTCGGCGTACCGGTCGGGGGCATCCCCGAACTCGCCCAGCACCCGGGCGCCGAGGACCTCACCGAGGCCTGGCAGCGATAGGTAGATCGCGGCGTCCGGGTGTTGCTCAAAATGCTCAGCCAGGCTGGCCTGCAGGGCGTCGATCTGCCGGTTGGTCTCGGCGATCAGGGTGACTGCGGAGGTGGTGACGGCGGCGAACGCGGCGCTGACCTGCGCGCTGGCGTGCAGTTGGGGGCCGGCCAGCGCGGCCTGGATCTCTGCGGCCCGCTCATCAAGGCGGCGTTGTCGGCCGCCGCGGCGCAGCGCGGAACGGATCTGGGCCCGGGACAGCCCCGCCCCGGTGTCGGGGTCGGGGGCCCGTCCGAGCACGGCCAGGGCATCGTTGCTGGCCAGGTCCTCGAACGCGGCCAGGGCGCCCGGGTAGTACTCGCGCAGACTGTTGCGCAGCCGGTTGGTGGCCCGGGTGCGGTTCCAGATCAGGTTCTGGTGGGCCCGCGCCAGGACCTTGACCGCCTCGGCGGTGTCGCTGTCAGCGGCCACCAGCCGGTGGTTGTGCCGGTCGGTGCGCACCAGATCGGCCAGCAGTTTCGCGTCGGCGGCATCCGATTTGGCCCCACTGACTGCATGCCGGTCGCGGTAGCGGGAGACCGACAGCGGGTTGACGGCGTATACCTGGTAGCCGGCGGCGATCAGCGCCTGCACCCACAACCCCCGGTCGGTCTCGATGCCGATAATCACCTGGGACGGGTCGTTGGCGTGTTCGGCGATCAGCTCGTGCAACCCGGCGATGCCGGTCAGCCCTTCTGGAAACCGGCGGGCCGCCAACCGGCGGCCGGACTCGTCTTGCAGATACACGTCGTGGTGGTCCTCGGCCCAATCGTCCCCGACGCAGATGATGGTCATGATCTGTTCTCCTTTCCCTTCTCTGTCAGCCCATGGGTTCTGTCCGGCGGCGACCTAATGGATCAGTGCTCGATCGGCACGACACCCCATCAGCGCTACAGACAGGACCACCTACCGGCCGGGGCACGATCTAGCCCTAGGGATCTGAAAGTCCCGGGGCGTATGAGTGCTACCCGGCCGGGAGGCCTGGCAGAAGAATCCGACCAAACGCGGACCCTTCGCAACCCATTAGGGCAGGGGCATCACTCCTTGGC
>JAGQTQ010000177.1:3657-3832 GCA_020438905.1 Mycobacterium sp. | reverse complement strand
ATCCGCATCCACCGCCGCGACGTCCAGGAGCGGGTGTTCGCCGTGATGGGGATCGACTCGGCCGAGGCCGCCGACAAGTTCGGGTTCCTGCTGGAGGCCTTCACCTTCGGGGCGCCGCCGCACGGCGGGATCGCCTTCGGCTGGGACCGGATCGTCGCACTGCTGTTCGGCGCGG
>JAGQTQ010000177.1:277-3652 GCA_020438905.1 Mycobacterium sp. | reverse complement strand
ACGTCATCGCCTTCCCCAAGTCCGGAGGCGGTGTGGACCCGCTCACCGACGCCCCCGCACCGATCACCACCCAGCAGCGCAAGGAATCCGGAATGGACGCCAGGCCGGAGAAGTAGCCGGCGCGCCCTGGCATTACCCCCGCGCCCCTAGCATGACCGTTGTGGACAACACGCTCGACCTCATCGACCAGGCGTCCTTTCTCGGTCTGCGGGCGCTTGGGCACGGGCCGGTCATCCAGTACACCTGGACCTACTCCGACGGCGTCGATCTGGAGGGACTTCGCCGGTTCCACCGCAACCTGGGCCGCGGACTGCTCGGCCGCCGCATCGAGCGGTCCCCATTGCCCTTCGGCCGGCATCGCTGGGTCGACTGGCCCGGCCCGGCCGATATCGAGGTGGCCCAGGCGGAGCTTCCGGCGAGCGGGATCGCCGACTGGCTCGACGGGCAGGCCTTGTCGCCGGTGGACCCCGAGCACGGACCGTCCTGGCGCCTGGCGGTTCAGCCCCTGGCCGGGGGTGGTGCGGTGGTGACGCTGGTGGTCTCACACACCGTCGGCGACGGTGTCGGGATCGCGCTGGCGGTGGCCGACGCGGCCAACGGGGTCACCCGAGATCTCGGCTATCCGCCGCCGCGAACACGCGCCAGGAGCCACGCCGTGCGGCAGGATGCGCGCCTGTTCATTCGGGACATCCCGGCGATGGCCAAAGCACTGGCGGCCGCGGTCGCGCTGGCCCGCAACAACGGCCTGGACGGCGCAGGGCCGGCCCCGAGGGGTAAGCGCGGCCCGAGTGTGGCCGGCGGCGGCGACCGGGAGGTGGTGCTGCCCTCGGTGACCGTCCGGATCGACGTCGAGAATTGGGACGCCCGCGCCGCCGAGCTCGGCGGAACGGGCACCTCGCTGGCCCTCGGGTTCTCCGCGCGACTGGGCCGGCGGCTGGGCTGGGTGTCCCCGGACGGTTCGGTGGTGCTGTCGGTGCCGGTCAACGAGCGCATCGACGGCGACACCCGGGGCAACGCGCTGACCGGCGTGCGCCTGACGGTCGACCCCGACACCGTCCAGAGCGACCTGAGCGGGCTGCGCGCCGGCCTCAAGACGGCCCTGTCGAGCCTGGCCGAGGCGCGGCACGAACTGCTCGCCCCGCTGCCGCTGACACCGATGGTTCCCAAGGCGCTCGCCCGGCGACTGGAGGGTGTGGTGGGCGGTACCGCGGTCATCGGCTGCTCCAACATCGGCAACCTGGACCCGGCCGTCAACCGGCCCGACGGCACCGAGGCGGACTTTTTCGCCATCCGGATGGCCGAGCGCATCACCCTCGATCATCTGCGCCGCTTCGGCGGGACCTTCTTCCCGGTGGTCCTCGGCAGGGTGCACGGCGCCCAGTTCGTCAGCATCGGCTACTGCAACGCCGACGGCACGACCAACCGCGAGGAGCTCGCGGCGGTCACCGGAGAGGTACTCGACGATTTCGGGCTGACCGGCACCATCGAGTGATCCGGACAGTTGCGGGTCGGTGGCCGTCGGGCACCGCCGTTCGCGCCGACGCGTGGTAAGCCTGAGTCCGTGCCCGACAGTCTCTTCGAGTTGCCCGCCGAGGACCGCCCGGCCGCGGCGGGGGTGACGCCCTCGCCGCTGGCGGTGCGGATGCGCCCGGCCGGCCTCGACGAGGTCGTCGGGCAGGGGCACCTGCTGGGTCCCGGTTCGCCGCTGCGCCGGCTGGTCGAGGGCTCCGGTGCGGCCTCAGTGATCCTCTACGGCCCGCCGGGTACCGGGAAGACCACCCTGGCCTCGCTGATCTCGCATGCCACCGGACGTCGTTTCGAGGCCCTCTCGGCGCTCAGTGCGGGGGTCAAGGAGGTGCGGGCGGTCATCGACACCGCGCGCCGGGCCGCGGTGCACGGCGAACAGACCGTGCTGTTCATCGACGAGGTGCACCGGTTCTCCAAGACCCAGCAGGACGCGTTGCTGGCGGCGGTCGAGAACCGGGTGGTGCTGCTGGTCGCCGCCACCACCGAGAACCCGTCGTTCTCCGTGGTCGCCCCACTGCTGTCGCGTTCGCTCATCCTGCAATTGCAGCCGCTGAGCGCCGACGACGTCCGAACGGTGGTGCGCCGGGCGGTCGACGACCCGCGCGGGCTGGCCGGGACTGTGCAGATCACCGACGACGCTCTGGAGTTACTCGTCGGCCTGTCCGCCGGGGACGCCCGCAGGGCGCTGACCGCGCTGGAGGTGGCCGCCGAGACCGCTGCTGCGGCCGGCGGTGCGGTGACGGAGGCGATCGTCGAACAGTCCCTGGACCGCGCGGCCGTGCGCTACGACCGCGACGGGGATCAGCACTACGACGTCGTCAGCGCCTTCATCAAGTCGATCCGGGGGTCCGACGTCGATGCCGCGCTGCACTATCTGGCCCGGATGCTGGTGGCGGGTGAGGACCCCCGATTCGTGGCACGTCGTCTGGTGATCCTGGCCAGCGAGGACATCGGCATGGCCGATCCCACCGCGCTGCTCACCGCGGTGGCCGCCGCGCAGACCGTCGCCCTGATCGGGATGCCCGAAGCGCAGCTCACACTGGCGCACGCGACGGTGCACCTGGCGACCGCACCGAAGTCCAACGCCGTCACCACCGCCCTCGGTGCCGCTATCGGCGACATCCGTTCCGGCAAGGCCGGAATGGTGCCGGCGCACCTGCGTGACGGCCACTATTCGGGAGCGGCCAGGCTGGGCAACGCCCAGGGTTACCGTTACCCGCACGACGACCCCGACGGCGTTGTGCCGCAACAATATCCACCCGACGAGGTCGTCGGCGTCGACTACTACGCCCCCACCGGCCACGGTGCCGAACGGGAGATCGGCGGGCGGGTGAACAAACTGCGCGCCATCATCCGGCGTAAGCGTCCGTAGGCTGGCCGGATGGACGGCGATGTGCTTGAGGTAGACACCGCGCGGCGGCCCGGCGCGGCCGGTCGTCAACCGTTTCGGTGCCGATCCGCCCGCCCGGTAATGTAATGCGGTCGCCGCTCTGGGCAGCAGGGCCAGGCCGCACCCGAGAACGCCGCACCCGAGAACAAGGACGATCCACCCGTGCAGACACACGAGATCAGGAAGCGGTTCCTCGACCACTTCGTCACGGCAGGTCACACCGAGGTGCCGAGCGCCTCGGTGATCCTCGATGATCCCAATCTGCTGTTCGTCAACGCCGGCATGGTGCAGTTCGTGCCCTATTTCCTGGGCCAGCGCACCCCGCCCTACGACACCGCGACCAGCATCCAGAAGTGCATCCGCACCCCGGATATCGACGAGGTCGGCATCACCACCCGGCACAACACCTTCTTCCAGATGGCGGGCAACTTCTCCTTCGGCGACTACTTCAAGCGCCG
>JAGQTQ010000177.1:0-270 GCA_020438905.1 Mycobacterium sp. | reverse complement strand
CGATCGAACTGGCCTGGGAGTTGCTGACCAAGCCGGTCGCCGACGGGGGATACGGGATGGATCCGGAAAGGCTGTGGGCCACCGTCTTCTACGACGACGACGAGGCCGAACGGCTCTGGCAGGAGGTGGCCGGCCTGCCGCCCGAGCGCATCCAGCGTCGCGGTATGGCCGACAACTACTGGTCGATGGGGATCCCCGGGCCCTGCGGGCCCTGCTCGGAGATCTACTACGACCGCGGCCCGGACTACGGCATCGAAGGCGGCCCGGAGG
>JAGQTQ010000059.1 GCA_020438905.1 Mycobacterium sp. | reverse complement strand
TGCCCGCTTAAGCTCGAAGAGCCGGCAAACTGGGCCTGCAACCGGGAATGACCCTGCTCGACGTCGGTTGCGGGTGGGGCGGCGGCATGCAAAGGGCCATCGAGAAGTACGACGTCAACGTCATCGGGCTCACCCTCAGCGAACAGCAGCGCGACTACGCCATCGACAAGCTGGCCAAAGTTGAAACCGGCCGGACCGTGGAGGTGCGACTGCAGGGCTGGGAGGAGTTCGACGAGAAGGTCGACCGGATCGTGTCCATCGGCGCCTTCGAGCACTTCGGCCACGAGCGCTACGACGCGTTCTTCGAGATGGCCTACGACGCCCTGCCCGACGACGGTGCGATGCTGCTGCACACGATCACGGCGGTGAACATGGCCGACGGCAAGGAACTCGGTCTGAAGATGACGTTTGAACTGGCCCGATTCGCCAAGTTCATCATGACCGAGATCTTTCCCGGCGGTCGACTCCCCTCGGTTCCGATGGTCGTCGACAAGGCAACCGCCGCCGGCTTCGAGGTGACCCGGGTCCACCAGATCGGGCAGCACTACGTCAAGACCTTGCAGGGGTGGGCCGCGGCACTGGAGTCTCACCGGGAGGAGGCGATCGCCGTGCAGTCCCGTGAGGTCTATGACCGCTTCGACAAGTACCTCAACGGCTGTGTCCGCCTGTTCCGCGAGGGGTACACCAACCTCGGCCAGTTCACCCTGGAGAAGACGCCCGGGGTGGGTCAGTCGTCGTAGCTGACCTCCACCTCGTCGGATCGGGGCCGCGACTGGCAGGCCAGGATCAGCCCGTCGGCGAGGTCCTCGGCGTCCAGGACGTCGTTGGCCTCCATAGCCACCTCGCCGCTGACCTTGGTCGTCGCGCAGGCCCCGCAGTGTCCCTCGCGGCAGGAGTAGGGCGCCTCGATGCCGGCGGCCAGCAGGACGTCGAGCAGCTTCTCGCCGCGTGGCCATTGGACGGTGTGGGTCTTACCGTCGAGATGGACGACGACGGTGGTCGAGGGGTCGTGGCTGGTCACGAGTGGCTCGTTCCCTCCGATAACTAGAACGTGTTTCAGAAATGACAATACGCTGAACTACCAGCTACGAGTTCGCGTTCCTCGACACAAATCGTAACGTGTTCTAGCCTGATGGTCAGCACCGCAACTCCGGGAGGGATCCAGTGACGTCCATTCGACAACGCGACGCGCACACGGTTCTCGCCGCCATCGACGAACTCCTCCCGCGACTGCGCGAACGTGCCCCGGAGACCGAGGAGCTGCGTCGGCTGCCGGATGCCAACATCGCCGAACTCGACGAGGCCGGATTCTTCAAGATGCTCCAGCCCGAGCAGTGGGGCGGACTGCAGTGCGATCCAACGCTGTTCTTCGAAGCGGTCCGACGGATCGCCAGCGCCTGCGGATCGACCGGCTGGGCGGGCGGGATCCTCGGTGTGCACAACTGGCACCTGGCCCAGTTCGACCAGCAGGCTCAACAGGACGTGTGGGGGGAGGACCCGGGCGTGCGGGTGTCCTCGTCCTACGCGCCGATGGGTGCCGGAATGGTGGTCGACGGCGGCTATCTGGTCAACGGAACGTGGTTGTGGTCCTCGGGGTGTGACCATGCCACCTGGACTTTCGTCGGCGGACCGGTGATCAAGGACGGCCGCCCCGTGGACTTCGGCAGCTTCCTGATGCCGTTGGGCGACTACCAGATTCGCGACGACTGGCATGTGGTCGGGCTGAAGGGGACCGGCAGCAACACTCTGGTCGTCAAGGACGTTTTCGTCCCGCGTCACCGGTTCCTGTCCTACGGCGCGATGAACGACGGCACTGCCGGCGGATTGCTCCACAATACCGCGCCGGTCTACCGGATGCCCTGGGGCACAATGCATCCCACAACCATCTCCAGTCCCATCGTCGGGATGGCCTACGGCGCCTATACGGCGCACGTCGAGCATCAGGGCAAGCGGGTGCGTGCGGCGTTCGCCGGCGAGAAGGCCAAGGACGACCCGTTCGCCAAGGTCCGCATCGCCGAGGCGGCCAGCGATATCGACGCGGCCTGGCTCCAGCTGCGCGGCAACCTCGCCGAGGAGTACGCACTGCTGTGCGAGGGCAGAGAGGTCCCGATGGAGCTTCGGGCCCGAGCCCGTCGCGATCAGGTGCGCGCAACCGGCCGCGCCATCGCCTCCATCGACCGCCTCTTTGAAGCGGCCGGCGCGACTGCGCTCAACAACGACCAAGCGCTGCAACGGTTCTGGCGTGACGCCCATGCCGGACGCGTCCATGCCGCCAACGACGCCGAGCGCGCCTATGTCATGTACGGCAACCAGGAGTTCGGGCTGCCGCTCGGCGACACGATGGTGTAGCGGTGACCTCGTTCATCCGTGAGGCGGAATCCCAGCAGGACATCACCTTCGAGTCCACATCCCGCTACGCCCGGGTCCGCTCCGGGGAGCGCGACATCCGCCTGCACTATCACGAAGCCGGGGAGGGCAATACCGAGACGGTGGTGTTGCTGCACGGCGGCGGCCCGGGTGCGTCGAGTTGGTCCAACTTCGGCCGCAACATCGCCGAATTGACCCGGTACTTCCACGTCCTCGCCGTCGACCAGCCGGGGTACGGCCACTCCGACAAGCACACCGAGCACGAGCAGTACAACCGTTACAGCGCCAACGCACTGCTCGCGCTGTTCGACGAACTCGGCATCACCCGCGCCGCCCTGGTGGGCAATTCGCTGGGCGGGGGCACCGCGGTACGTTTCGCCCTGGACAACCCCGACCGGGCCGGCCGTCTCGTGCTCATGGGACCGGGCGGTCTATCGGTCAACCTGTTCTCGCCGGACCCGACCGAGGGGGTGAAGTTGCTGGGCCGCTTCACCGCCGATCCGACGCGGGAGAACATGGAGCGCTTCCTGCGGATCATGGTCTATGACCAGAAACTGATCACCCCCGAACTCGTCGACGAGCGGTTCGCCATCGCCAGCACTCCCGAGTCGCTGGCCGCCGCCCGCGCGATGGGAAAATCCTTCGCCGGACCGGACTTCGAACTGGGCATGATGTGGCGTGAGGTCTACAAACTGCGTCAGCGGGTGCTGCTGATCTGGGGACGCGAGGACAGGGTCAATCCACTCGACGGCGCGCTGGTGGGGCTCAAGCAGATCCCGAGGGTTCAACTGCACGTATTCGGGCAATGCGGACATTGGGTGCAGCTGGAGAAGTTCGACGAGTTCAACCGGCTGACCATCGACTTCCTGGGAGGAGCCCGATGAGTATCCGCTCGCTGGGCTACCTGCGGATCGAGTCCACCGACGTCCCGGCGTGGCGGGAGTACGGCCTGAAAGTGCTCGGGATGGTCGAGGGCAGGGGAGCGACCGACGGCGCCCTATATCTGCGGATGGATGACTTCCCGGCCCGGCTGGTCATCGTGCCCGGCGAGCGCGACCGGCTTTCCGAAACCGGCTGGGAGTGCGCCAACGCTGAAGGGCTGCAGGATATCCGGCAGGCGCTGGACCTTGAGGGCGTGCCCTACAAGGAGGCCACCGCAGCCCAGCTCGCCGACCGGCGCGTTGACGAGATGATCACGTTCGCCGACCCATCCGGAAACCGGCTGGAGGTGTTCTGTGGTGCCGCCCTCGAACACCGCCGCGTCGTCAGCCCCTACGGACACAAGTTTGTCACCGGTGAGCAGGGACTCGGGCATGTCGTGCTCTCCACCCGCGACGATGCCGAGGCGCTGCATTTCTACCGCGACGTGCTGGGGTTCGCGCTGCGCGACTCGATGCGGCTGCCCCCGCAGCTGGTGGGCCGTCCGGCTGACGGGCCGCCGGCCTGGCTGAGGTTCTTCGGCTGCAATCCCCGCCATCACAGCCTGGCGTTTCTTCCGATGCCCACCCCCAGCGGGATCGTTCATCTGATGGTCGAGGTGGAAAGCAGCGACGATGTGGGACTGTGCCTGGATCGTGCACTGCGCCGCAAGGTGCCGATGTCGGCAACCCTGGGCCGCCACGTCAACGACAAGATGCTGTCGTTCTACATGAAGACCCCGGGCGGTTTCGACGTCGAATTCGGTTGCGAGGGATTGCAAGTGGCCGATCAGGATTGGATCGCCCGGGAGAGCACGGCGGTCAGCCTGTGGGGCCACGATTTCAGCATCGGGTCCTACGGGGCCAAGTAGCCCGGATGCCGGATTCCCCGATCGACCCGCGTGCCTTCCGGCAGGTGCTCGGTCAGTTCTGTACCGGGATCACCATCATCACCACCGTGGCGGACGGGGTTCCGCACGGGTTCGCCTGCCAGTCCTTCGCCGCGCTGTCCCTGGATCCGCCTCTGGTGCTGTTCTGTCCGACGAAGGCTTCCAGGTCCTGGAAGGCCATCGAAGCCAGCGGGGCGTTCTGCGTCAATATTCTCTCCGAGCAGCAGCGCGAGGTGTGTGTCCGGTTCGGGTCGAAGGAGCCGGACAAGTTCGCCGGGGTGGACTGGCGGCTGTCGGCGCTCGGTTCGCCGATCCTGGAAGGCTCGCTCGCCCACATCGACTGCACGGTGGCCTCGGTCCATGACGGCGGCGACCATTTCGTCGTGTTCGGTTCCGTGCAGTCCTTGTCGGAGGTTCCCAAGGTCAAACCCCGGCCGCTGCTGTTCTACCGCGGCGAGTACACCGGTATCGAGCCGGACAAGAACACCCCGGCGCAGTGGCGCGACGACCTGGAGGCGTTCCTCACCGCCACCACGCCGGATACCTGGCTGTAGTTTTTGGCGCGAACAGACGTAAAAGTCCGCGAAATCCCGCGTGTCGCGGGTCGTTTACGTCTGCTCGCGCCAAGGGGGGAGAGTCAGCCAGGGGCCCAGGCGGTGCAGCGCCTGATCGATGTCGCTGGCCGGACCGGCGAAGGAGAACCGGACCGCGGCGTTGCCCCGGATTGTGTCGAAGTCCACACCCGGCGCGATGGCCACCCCCGTGTCGGCCAGGAGTCGCTCGCAGAACCGCAGCGAGTCGGAGGTGAAGTCCGATACGTCGGCATACACATAGAAGGCGCCGTCGGCGGGCGCCACCCGGGTGATGCCGAGCTGATGGAGACCCGCGATCAGCGTTTCGCGGTTGGCCGCGTAATGCCGCAGGTGCCCCTGCGCCTCGGCGCGGGCCTCAGGGGTGAACGCGGCGACGCCGGCGTGCTGGGCCAGCACGGGAGGACAGATGGTGAAGTTGCCGGTCAGGCAGTCCACCGCCCGCAACAGTTCCGCGGGCACCAGCAGCCAGCCCAGCCGCCATCCGGTCATCGCGAAGTACTTCGAGAAGCTGTTCACCACGACGGCGTTGCGGGAGGTCTGCCATGCGCACGAGGTTTCCGGCGCACCGGGATACACCAGTCCGTGGTAGACCTCGTCGCTGATCAGCCGAACACCCCTGGTGTCGCACCAGTTGGCGATCGCGGCCAGTTCGGCGGGTGGGATGACGGTTCCGGTGGGGTTGGCCGGACTCGCGACGACGACCCCCTGCACCGGCGGATCCAGCTCCTCGAGCATCTGCACGGTCGGCTGGAACCGGGTCTCCGGCCCGCACTCGATCTCGACGACCTCGCATCCCAGGGCCGAGAGCATATTGCGGTAGCAGGGGTAGCCGGGGCTGGCGATGGCGACCCGGTCGCCGACGTCGAAGCATGCCAGGAACGCCAGCAGGAAACCGCCGGAGGAGCCGGTGGTCAGCACTACCTCGTCGGCGGTGACCTCGATCCCGTACTCGGCGTCATACGAGTGGGCGATCGCCTCGCGAAGTTCCGGAATGCCCAGGGCGACGCTGTATCCCAGTGAGCCGCTGCGCAGGGCCCGCTCGGCGGCGGCCAGCACCGGCGCCGGAGCCCCGGCGCCGGGTTGCCCGGCCGAGAGGTTCACCAGATCGCCGTGGGTGCGTTGCCGCTCGGCTGCGGCGAGCCAGACATCCATGACGTAGAACGGCGGGATACCGGCCCGGCGCGCGACGTTACCGCTCACAGGGTCAGGCTAGAACACGCGCTAGAAGACCTCGTCCTCAAGCGCGCGCAACTGGTCGCGGGGCGGCCCGAACAACTGGGCGCTGCTGTACGCGCGCTTGAAGTAGAGGTGCATATCGTGCTCCCAGGTGATGGCGATCCCGCCGTGCAACTGGATGGCCTCGCCGGCGACCGTGCAGAACGCCTCGGTGGCCGCGAGCCGGGCCAGCGCGGCTCGCACCGGCCCGGGGGAGGCGACGGCATCGCCGACCGCCGCCCGGGCGGCCTGCACCGCGACGTAAAGGTCTGCCATCCGGTGTTTGAGCGCCTGGAAGCTGCCGATCGGGCGGCCGAACTGCACTCGCTGTTTGGTGTAGTCGACGGTGAGTTCCAGGCAGCGTTGCGCGGCCCCGACTTGCTCGGCGGCCAGCAGGATGGCGGCCATGTCGGCGATCCCGGGGTCGGATGCGATCGCCCTCGAGCCGCCGGGCTTGACCCGGGCCAGCCGGCGGGTCGGGTCCAGGGTCGGGCGGGGTTCGACGGTGACATCGGTCCATCGCACGATGCGGCCCTCGCTCACGGCGAGGACCACATCGGCGATGTCTCCGTTGACCACGTAGTCGTGGTCATCGAGTACTACTGCGCCGACCGATGTCCCGGACGCCAGTCGTCCCAGCACCGCGGTATCGGGGTCGTCGGCCGCCAGCAGGGCCAACTCGGCCAATGTGGTGCCCAGCAGCGGGCACGGCACCAGCCCGCGGCCCAGTTCTTCCAGAACCGCTGCGGCGTCGGCGAATTCGCCGCCCGCCCCGCCGAGGGACTCCGGCACCACGAGCGCGCCCACCCCGACCTGATCACACAGCATGGCCCACAGCGACTCGTCGTAGCCGAGTGGGGACTCCATGGCCCTGCGCACCGCGGCAGGGGCGGCGTACTTGTCCACCAGGGCTGCCACGCTCTGGCGCAACAGCCGACGTTCGGGCGTGGTCGTCACGGTTGCGCCGCCATCAGAGAGCTCCCATCACTACAGGGCTTCCAACACTCGACGCCGATGGGCGGACGGTCCACCCCATGCCGAATGCAGGGCCTGGGCCCGCAGCAGGAAATGGGACAGATCGCATTCGGCGGTGTAGCCGATCGCCCCGTGGGTCTGCAGCGCCGCCCGGGCCGCCAGCAGCGCGGCGTCGGAGGCGGCGGCCTTGGCGGCGCTGACATCGCGCACGGTGTCCGGCGAGTGCTCGGCCAGCGAGAGAGCCGCGCCGAAGACCAGGGGACGGGTCAGTTCGAGCGCGATGTGGACGTCGGCGAGCTTGTGTTTGATCGCCTGGTAGCTGCCGATCACTCGGCCGAACTGGGTTCGCGTCCGCGCATAGTCCACCGACATGGCCAGCATCGCCCGCCCGGCTCCGACCAGCTGGGCCGCGGTGAACAGCGCTCCGTACTCGTGGGCTCGAGCGACGTCGGCGGGGCGGGCCGCCCCGGCGGGTGCGACGTCGAAAAGTCGGCGGCTGGGATCGACGGACTCGTGCGAACAACCGGGCGTTGCGTCCCCGACGGTGCCGTCCTGCGCCAGCAGAACAAGGTCGGCGAAGTCGGCGTTGGGCGCACGCGGTACCGCCGGGGGCATCGCCACCGTGGCGATCATCTCGCCGCCGGCCAGTTCGGCGCAACGCCGGTCGCCGGCCAACAACAATGGCGCCACCGCGATGGACTCGGCGATCGGCCCGGGAACGCACCACCGGCCGAGGCATTCCGCGGCGACGACGAGGTCCACCGGTCCGGCGCCGAGCCCGCCGGCGTCGTCCGGCACCGCCAGCGCGGTCACGCCCAGGTCGGCCAGCAGAGCCCACAACCCGCGCCCCGGACCGGTGTCGCCGGCGGCCCAGGATCGGATGACGCCGGGGACATCGGCACGTCCCAGCGCCGCGTCCAGGCTCGCGGCGAAGGCGCGTTGCTGCTCGTCGAGGGCGAACCTCATCGCTGCGCGCCCTCGCGTGGCAGGCCGAGGATCCGCTCGGCGATGATGTTGCGCTGAATCTCATTGGTACCCGCGTAGATCGGCCCGCCGAGTGCGAACAACAGTCCCTCCGTCCACGGGTCGGCCAGTTCGGCGTCGGGACCCCGCAGTTCCACCGCGGTCTGGTGCAGCGCCACGTCGAGGTCCGACCAGAACACCTTGGTCACCGACGACTCGGCGCCCAACTCGCCGCCCTCGGCGAGTCGGGTTGCGGTGCCGAAGGTGTGCAGCCGGTAGGCCTGTGCCTTGATCCACGCGTCGGCCACCCGGTCGGCGAAGGCGGGGTCGGCACCGTCGGCCCTCCAGTCCCGGACGAGTCGCTCGGTGGCGGCGAGGAATCGGGCCGGGCTGCGCAGCGACATTCCCCGCTCGTTGCTGGTGGTGCTCATCGCCGCACGCCAGCCGTCGTGTACATCGCCGATCACATCGCGGTCGGGCACGAACACGTCGTCGAGGAAGATCTCACCGAATCCGGTTGTCCCGCCCAGTTGTTCGATCGGGCGCACCGTCACGCCGGCGGCCCGCAGGTCGAACATCAGGTAGGTCAGACCGCGGTGGCGCTGCGCTGCAGGATCGGAGCGGAAGAGCCCGAAGGCGCGGTCGCCGAATACCGCTCGGCTGCTCCAGATCTTCTGTCCGTTGAGCAGCCAGCCGCCGTCGGTGGGTGTCGCGGTGGAACGCAGGGACGCCAGGTCGCTGCCCGATTCGGGCTCCGACCAGGCCTGGGCCCAGATCTGTTCGCCACTGGCCATCGCCGGCAGGATGCGGTCCCGTTGTTCGTCGGTGCCGTGGGCGAACAGCGTCGGCGCGAGCATCGACGTGCCATTGGCGCTGGCCCTCCCCGGTGCTCCGGCGCGGAAGTACTCCTCCTCGAAGACGATCCACTGCAGCAAGGTGGCCTCGCGCCCGCCGTATCGCGCCGGCCAGGTGGGCACCGAAAGTCCCGCGTCGAACAGCACCCGGTCCCAGTGCCGGTGTTGTTCGAATCCCTCGGCGGTGTCATAGGACCGGGTGGGGAAGTGATCGGTATTGGCGGCCAGGAAGTCGCGCACCTCCTCGCGGAACGCGCGGGTGGCCTCGTCGTACCCGAGATCCATCAGATCATCTCCCGCAACGTGGGTTTGACGACCTTCCCGCCGGCGTTGCGCGGCAACTCATCGAGAAACACCACCGATCGCGGTGTCTTGAAATTCGCCAAGTGCCGGCAGGTGTGGGCGATCACGGTGTCCTCGTCGAGAACGGCGCCGGGGCGCCGGACCACGAAGGCGCGGCCGACCTCGCCGAGACGGTCGTCGGGCATCCCGATCACCGCGACGTCGGCCACCCCGTCCAGCCGTGCGAGCACCTGCTCGACCTCGGCGGGGTAGACGTTGAACCCGCCGCAGATGTACATGTCCTTGAGCCGGTCGGTGATCCGGAGGTTTCCCGCGGTGTCGATGGTGCCGATGTCACCGGTGTGCAGCCAGCCGTCGGCGTCGATCGCGGCCGCGGTGGCCTGCGGGTCGTCGAGGTAGCCCAGCATCACGTTGGGGCCGCGGAGTAGGACCTCGCCCGCGCCGGTGTCGTCGGGGGTGTCGATGCGCGCCTCGAAGCCGGCGATCGGTCGTCCGCAGGTCGTGGCCACCGTCACGGGATCGTCGTCGGGGCGGCACATCGTGCCGAATCCGCTGGCTTCGGTGAGCCCGTAGGCGGTCAGCACGATGTCGAAGTCCAGATCGCTCTGCATGCGTTCGATGAGGACCACCGGCACGACGGCCGCGCCGGTGACCGCGAACCGCAGCGAGGAGAGGTCGTAGCCGGCGCGGCCGGGATGGTCGAGCAAGCTCGAGTAGATCGTCGGCGGGCCGGGCAGCACGGTCACCCGCATATCCTGCACGGTGCGCATGGCCAGGTCTGGTTCGAAGGTCAGCTGCGGAATCAGTGTTGCGCCGGTCTGCAGACAGGCCAGAATCCCGGCCTTGTAGCCGAAGTTGTGGAAGAACGGGTTGATGCACAGGTAGCGGTCGGCACTGGTGATCCGGCCGCAGTCGGCCCAGGCCGCCGATGCGGACAGTGACTGCCGGTGTGCGCACACGACGCCCTTGCTGCGCCCGGTGGTTCCGGAGGTGAACAGGATGTCGGAGACGTCGTCCGGGCGCACCGCCGCCGCCCGGGCGTCGACCTCGGAGAGCGGAAGCTGCGGACCGGCCAGAAACGCACCCCACGAATCCTCGGGCCCCTCAGTGGCGGACTTCTCGATGGGCACCCGGACGACGTGGCGCAGTGCCGGCAGCGAGACGCGGTCCAGATCGGCGACCCGGTCGACACCGAGGAACCGGCCCATCGCGATCAGCACCGGAGCGTGCGTGCGAACCAGGATGTCGGCGGCCTCCTCGGCCGTATAGCGGGTGTTGATCGGCACCACCACCGCGCCCGCGTAGTGGATCGCCAGGCAGGCGACCACCCAATGCCAGGTGTTCGGGGACCAGATGGCGACCCGGTCGCCGGGGTGCACGCCCAAGCCGGCGAGTGCGGCGGCGGCGTGCCTGACCTCCTGGCGCAACTCGGCGAATGTGAGGCGGCGCTCGTCGGTCAGGACGGCGGCGTCGTCGGCGTGGTCCAACGCCATCCGGTTCAGCACCGCCGGTGTGGTCAGGCGGTGGGTGCCGCCTGGGCCGCCGGTTGCCACTGTCGCGCTCCTACCTGGCACAAGGCCGACAAAGCAAGTGCTTGGTAGGTTAGCCTACTGGGGTGATCGCGGTCGAGGAGTTCCGGGCTGAGGTCCGCCAGTGGCTGGCCGAAAACCTGACCGGTGATTACGCGTCGTTGAAGGGACTCGGCGGACCCGGGAGGGAGCACGAGGCCTTTGCCGAGCGGCTCGCGTGGAACCGGGCGCTGGCTGCCGCCGGGTTGACCTGTCTGGGATGGCCGGTCGAGCACGGCGGCCGCGGCCTTTCGGTGGCGCATCGGGTCGCCTTCTACGAGGAGTACGCGCACGCCGACGCCCCGGACAAGGTCAACCACCTCGGTGAGGAACTCGTCGGTCCCACCCTGATCGAATACGGGACGGCCGAGCAGCAGCGGAGGTTCCTGCCCGCGATCCGCGACGTCACCGAACTGTGGTGCCAGGGCTATTCGGAGCCGGGCGCGGGCAGCGATCTGGCCAACGTCGCCACCTCGGCAGTGCTCGATGGCCGGCAGTGGGTCATCAACGGCCAGAAGGTGTGGACCTCGCTGGCGCACTGGGCGCAGTGGTGCTTCGTGCTGGCGCGCTCCGAGCGGGGTTCGCGGCGTCACGCCGGCCTGTCCTACCTGCTGGTGCCCCTGGACCAGCCCGGCGTGGAGATCCGTCCGATCGTGCAACTCACCGGTGACTCGGAGTTCAACGAGGTGTTCTTCACCAACGCCCGTACCGATGCGGACCTGGTGGTCGGCGCGCCCGGCGACGGCTGGCGGGTGGCGATGGGGACGCTGATGTTCGAGCGCGGAGTCTCGACGCTGGGACAGCAGATCCGTTACGGGCGTGAACTTTCCGGCCTGGTCGACCTGGCGCGGGAGACCGGCGCCGCCGAGGATCCGATGATCCGGGAGCGGATCACCCGGGCCTGGGCCGGGCTGCAGGCCATGCGGTCCTTCGCGCTGGCGACGATGGATGACGAGGATGGCGGCCAGGTCGCCGGAAAGGATTCAGTGTCGAAGCTGCTGTGGGCCAACTGGCATCGCGATCTGGGTGAACTCTCCATGGAGATTCGGGGCAAGGCCGGACTCGTCCTGGCGGACAACGAGTTCGACGAATGGCAGCGGCTGTTCCTGTTCTCGCGGGCCGACACGATCTACGGCGGGTCCAACGAGATTCAGCGCAACATCATCGCCGAGCGGGTGCTCGGCCTGCCGAGGGAGGCCCGAGGCTGATGGGTTCACTGTCCAGCCCTCCGGAGGAGACCGGTGGCCACGGGCTGCTGACGGGCAAGGTCGTGGTGATCACCGCGGCCGCCGGTACCGGGATCGGCTCGGCCACCGCTCGCCGGGCACTGCTGGAGGGTGCCGACGTGATGATCTCCGATCACCACGAACGCCGGCTCGCCCAGACTCGGGAGACCCTGGCCGGCTTGGGATTGGGCCGGGTCGAGTCGGTGGTGTGCGACGTGACCTCCTCGGCCCAGATCGACGCGCTGGTCTCGTCCACCGCCGCCCGGCTGGGACGGATGGACGTGCTGGTCAACAACGCCGGACTGGGTGGAAACACCCCGGTGGTCGAGATGACCGACGAGGAATGGGACCGGGTTCTCAATGTCACCCTCACCTCGGTCATGCGCGCCACCCGGGCCGCCTTACGGTATTTCCGCGACGCCGGCCACGGCGGCGCCATCGTCAACAACGCCAGTGTTCTCGGGTGGCGGGCGCAGCATTCGCAGTCCCACTACGCCGCGGCCAAGGCCGGGGTGATGGCGCTGACCCGCTGCAGCGCCATCGAAGCCGTCGACTACGGGGTGCGGGTCAATGCGGTCTCGCCCAGCATCGCCCGGCACACATTTCTGGAGAAGACCAGTTCGGCCGAACTGCTCGACCGGCTCTCGGGCCAGGAGGCCTTCGGCCGCGCCGCCGAACCGTGGGAGGTCGCCGCCACCGTCGCCTTCCTGGCCAGCGATTACGCCAGCTATCTCACCGGCGAGGTGATCTCGGTGTCGAGTCAGCACCCATGACCGGGGCGCACCCGGCGACCCGGCGCGGCGAACTTCTCGGCCTGGCCGCGTCGATGTTCGCCGAACGGGGTCTGCGGGCCACCACCGTCCGCGATATCGCCGACGCCGCCGGGATCCTCTCGGGGAGCCTTTATCACCACTTCGCCTCGAAAGAGGCGATGGTGGACGAGGTGCTCCGGGGATTTCTGGACTGGCTCTTCGAGCGCTACCAGCAGATCATCGACACCGAACCCGATCCGCTCGAGCGGCTGAAGGGTTTGGTCATGGCGTCCTTCGACGCCATCGAGCACCATCACGCCGAAGTGGTCATCTACCAGGACGAGGCCAAACGGCTCTCGGGCCAGCCGCGGTTCGCCTACATCTCCGAACTCAACCTCCGTCAGCGCACGATGTGGGTCGACGTCCTCAACGACGGCATCGCCCAGGGCTGTTTTCGGCCCGATATCGACGTCGACCTGGTCTACCGCTTCATCCGGGACACCACCTGGGTCTCGGTGCGGTGGTACCAACCCGGCGGGGCGCTGACCGCGGAACAGGTCGGGCGGCACTACCTCGGAATCGTCCTCGGCGGAATCGCCCAGTGAGTTCGGTGAATTCAGCGGTTCGTTGCGTCCAGTAATCCGATTTGGCAGGGAGGTTCGTGGCTGTGAACGGTGAGGCCTATGTCATCGACGCGGTGCGGACCCCGGTCGGCAAGCGCAACGGTTCGCTGGCCGGGTTGCACCCGATCGACCTCGGCGTGCTTGCCTTCCGGGGGATCCTCGGCCGCAACGACGTCGACCCGGCCGCCGTCGACGACGTCGTCATGGGCTGCGTGGACGCCATCGGCGGACAGGCCGGGAACATCGGCCGGTTGACCTGGCTGGCCGCCGGCTATCCGGAGGAGGTTCCGGGCGTCACCGTGGACCGGCAGTGCGGTTCGAGTCAGCAGGCGATCTCTTTCGGCGCCCAGGCGATCATGGCCGGAACCGCGGATCTGATTCTGGCCGGCGGTGTGCAGAACATGAGCCGGATCCCGATCTCCTCGGCGATGACCGTCGGCAGCGAGTTCGGGTTCACGACCCCCACCGCGGAGTCGCACTTCTGGCGCCGGCGCTACGGGGACGAGGAGATCTCGCAGTTCCGCGGAGCGGAGATGATCGCTGAGAGGTGGGACATCTCTCGGGAGGACATGGAGCGCTTCGCGCTGGCCAGCCACCAGCGGGCCTTCGCGGCCATCAGGGGCGGGCATTTCGCCAGCGAGATCATCGCCGTCGACGGGTTCGTGGTGGACGAGACGCCGCGACAGACTTCACTGGAAAAAATGGCTGGACTGCCCACACTGTCGCCGGGTGGCCGGATGACCGCCGCGGTGGCCAGCCAGATCTGCGACGGGGCCAGCGCGGTGCTGCTGGCCTCCGAGTGGGCGGTCAAAGAGCACGGGTTGACGCCGCGGGCTCGCATCCACCACATCAGCTGCCGCGGCGCGGACCCGGTGCTGATGCTGACCGGACCCATTCCGGCAACCCGCTACGCCCTGGACAAGACCGGGCTGTCGATCGGCGACATCGACGTCGTGGAGATCAACGAGGCGTTCGCCCCGGTGGTGCTGGCCTGGATCAAGGAGACCGGAGCCGACCCCGCCAAGGTCAACCCCAACGGTGGCGCCATCGCGCTGGGGCACCCGCTGGGCGCGACCGGGGCGAAACTGTTCGCCACCATGCTCAACGAACTGGAGCGCACCGGTGGTCGCTACGGCCTGCAGACCATGTGTGAGGGCGGTGGGACGGCGAACGTGACGATCATCGAGCGGCTCTGAGGCTGACTGCTGCGACCCGGCGGTGTGGTCGGGTCGCAGCACGTGTCGGAGGGTCTCAATGGTGGTCTCCGGCCGGCGGCCGGCCACCGCGGGTTTCGATCGCCCAGCAGACCAGGCATCCGAGCGTGACGATCCCCGGCCAGCACAGCCACATGCTCGCCATCAAAAGGTGTCCGCTCGCGATCCAGGCCAGGGCCGCCGCCCGCACCGGGATGACCACGATCAGCGCCGCCAGGGGCAGCCCGGTCTTCCACCAGCGTGCGTCGGTGCGTCGGGCGATGCCCCAGGCTGCGACGTAGGCAATGGGGATCGCGCAGAACAGTGCGGACTGCAGGCCCAGTTCGTGGTCATTGATCGTCAGAAGAAGCGCGGCTTCTCCGGCCAGGCCGGCGGCGGCGACTCCCAGTGCCCAGCGGCGCCGCCGGGGGGAGAGGGCAACTCGGCGGAGGACGGCCGGGAAGTAGGCCGCGACACCCAGAAACGCCCAACCGACGAAGTCGAGACCGTAGTGCACTACCGGGGCCCAGAAGGCTAGGGTCGGCATGAGCAGCGCCGCGCCTTTCCAGGCCTGTTCGGGCCAGCGCCGGTGCATGTCGTCGGGGCGGCTGGGATGGGCGGGTGTCGCGGTCCAGGGCGTGGCGATGGGCTCGGTTGTGGTCATGGTCGTGGCTCCTGATCCGATTGCGGTATCTGATTGCGGTCCGGCGGGCGGGGCTACTGGTTCGACCCGGAGACCGAGCTCCAGGGCTGATCGTCGACATCGTTCTCGTTGACCGTGTCGGCCCACGGAACGATGGTCGCAGCGGGGCTGGCGTAGGTCGTGGGGCTGGCGTCGAAGGAGTCGCGGACCAAGGAGGTGTCGGTCCCGGAAGCGCTGATCGTGCTGAAGGCGCCAATGCCGGTGTCGGCGGAAGCGTGGCCGGCGAATCCGAGGGTGGCCGCGGCGATCCCGCCGAAGACGATGGCGGTGAATCCGATGTTCTTCATGATCGTTCCTGTTCTCCTGGTGAGGTTTTCTGTTGTCCTGCACCTCCATCACAACCCCGAATTGTCATCGAGTCCAACGAATGAATGTGATTCAAGCAATCGTGATATGAGATGACTGGGCGGGAAGTCCGCTCACTCGAGTGCGTCATGGCCCCGGCCACTGACACTGCCATTGAGGCGAACGTCTCCCGCCGCCCAGCGGGTACAACGTGGTGCGGCCCGCTCTGTGGCGGCGAGTGCTTCTCCCGACATGCCTGCCGGTTGATTCAAGCCGGCCGACTCGTCACGGAGCCGACCGGCGGATACCGCGGCGAAATCGATGCCGTTGTCCAACTCGGATCCCCCGTATCGTCGGGACAGCCGGACCGGCGAATGGCGAGTGAACTCGGAAACGGCCCCTCAGGCGACGATGCGTGCCCGCAGGAAATGTCCGATGTGAACCCGCTCGAACGTGTGCCGACGCTCGCGCGGCAGTAACGGCAGCGCCTGGGTCGAGTCGATGAGTTCCGGGGAGTCCACCTCGAAGTGCCGGCCCTTGCTGATCAGCGTCGCGTGCCCCGCGGTCAAGACATTGCGCACCCAGTCCACCTGGGTGCCGTAGGGCAGCGGGATCAGAATGTCCTCACCCACCCGGTCGGCGACGATCGGGGTCGAGTACCGCTTACCGGAGCGCCGGCCGGTGTGTTCGATGACCGAGGCGTACCAGTGCCGTCTGCCGGCCAGTTGGAGCATCAGCGGGTTGAGCAGGTATTTGTTCGACGTGCGGATCAGCGTGCGAAACGGTGCGGGCCAACTCTCCGGTGCGATCCCCATACCTGCACGGTACGCCCGCGCCGGTCAGTCTTCGACGAGTGCGGCGGCGGCCTGAAGGTGCGCGACGGCCTCAGTGACGATGGTCTCGATGAGATCGGAGCAGGAGGGCAGATCCTCGATGATGCCGGCCACCTGCCCGGAGGCCAGCACGCCGGCGTCGGTGTTGCCGTCCACCAGGCCGGCCTTCAGCAGCATGGGGGTGTTGGCCGCCATCACCACCTGCGACCAGGTCAGGTCCTTGCCGTGCCGCATGGCCAGGCCGTCGCGGAGCATTGCTGGCCACGTCATCCCGGACAAGTTTTTGAACTTGCCGGCGTTACGCACCGCGGCGGTGAAACCCCTTATCCGCGAGCCGCTTTCGAGTTTTTCCACCAGACCGGTCCGTAACACCCGGTGCGGCATGCCGTCCACGCGGGTCGAGACCACCGTGCCGTCCAGGGCGGCCTGCAGGTAGCGCTGCTTGACCGCATCCGGGACCGTGGAGTCCGACGTGAGCAGGAATCGGGTGCCCATGGCCACGCCGGCCGCGCCGTAGGACAGCGCGGCGGCCAAACCGCGGCCGTCGAAAAAGCCGCCCGCGGCGATCACCGGGACGCCGGTGCCCTCGAGGGTGTCGAGCACCGAGGGGAGCAGCAGGGTGGTGGCCACCGGGCCGGTGTGTCCGCCGCCCTCGCCGCCCTGGACGATCACCGCGTCCGCACCCCAGCCCGCAACCTTGCGGGCATGCTTGGCCGCCCCGACCGAGGGGATCACCACCGATCCGGCGTCCTTGAGGCGGGCGATGAGTTCGGGTTTGGGTGCCAGCGCGAACGAGGCGACCCTGACGTGTTCGCGGATCATCAGCTCGACGCGGTCGGCGGCGTCGGCGGCGTCGGCGCGGATGTTCACACCGAACGGCCGGTCGGTGGCGGACTTCACCTTGGCGATGGCGGTGGCCAACTCGTCGATGGTCATCGTCGCCGAGGCCAGGATGCCCAGCCCGCCGGCGTTGGCCGTCGCGGAGACCAGCCGGGCCCCGGCGACCCAGCCCATCCCGGTCTGGACCACCGGGTGCTCGATTCCGACCATTCGGGTCAGCGCGGTCCGAATCCTCACAGCTTGACTTCCTTGTCCCGCAACGCCGTCGGGTCGATTCGGGCGATGATCTCCAGCTCCTCGCCGCTCGGCAGTCGGCTGTGCGGCGCAGAGTCGAGCCCGCATACCTCGAACGACGTCGCCGACCGAACGTCATCGGGCCCTACGCCGGGGTGCAGCGACACCGCCCGCATGCCGTGACCGGGCCCGCCGAAATCAAACACCCCGAGATTGCTCACCACCCGGAACACGTTGACGAACCGGTAGGCGGGATTGTCCGGATCGACCTTGTCCCAGCCGATCCCGGACACCACGTCGACGGCCTCGCAGAACACCCGGGCCGAATGGTTGCCCACCCAGTAGCTGGTGATGTGGTTGACGGTGTTGCCCGGCGCTCCCCGCACGCCGAACATCTGCCGGGTCGGATGTTGCAGGGGGCCGAGCGCTGATAGGTTCTGGTTCCCGTAACGGTCGATCTGGTTGGCGCCCATCACCACATGGCGGCGGCCCCAGGCCAGCGTCTCGAATACCCGGCCGAACGGCATCCAGCCCTCGACCGCGCCGGCGGCCCCCAGCGACGGGGTGTCGGCGAGCAGTCGGGCCTCACCGTCGGTCAGCAGGATCTCGGGGGCGAATGTCAGCCTCGCGAGCCGGGCGCCGATCGACGCGATCGTGGTCATCGGGCTGGCCAGGATCTCTCCGGCGTCACGGAACAACTCTGCGCATGCCACGACACAGACCTCGGCGCGGCTGACTCGAATCACAACGCCCCCCGCTCGTCGGCGAAGCGCCGCACCGCTGCCTGATAGTCGGCCTCTGTACCGGCGAGGTATTCGGCGGCGAACCGAGCCCATGAATCATCGTCGCCTGCGGATTGGGCGTAGAGCCGCTGGAAGTCCTCATCCCGGGCGTAATCCGGCGCGCAGGTGGTGAAATGCGCGCCGCCGGGGGCTTCGACCACGTGATCGACCATCATCCGGTTGACCAGCAGCGCCTGCGGGGGAACCGCCCGTACCAGTTCCTCGGTGCTGACCACCCGCTCGACTGACAAATAGCGCCGGTCGGCGGCCATCAGGAACAGGTCGTCGAAGTACGGGTCTATGCCGGTGTAGGCGGCGTTGCCGTGCCTGTCGCCCAGGTTCAGGTGAACGAATGCGGCATCGAGGCGCAGTGCCGGCATCGCGATGAGTTCCTCGTGGCCCGTGCGGCTCGGGTAGGGCGAGACGACGGTGCGCAGTTCGCCCTCCCAGAAGTCCGGCACCGAACTGCCGAGTCCGGCCCGGATCGGCAGGAACGGAAGCCGCGCCGCCGCGGCCTGCAACCCGCACCGCAGCATGCCCTCGTCCAGCTCGCGGGCGACGATCGCGCCGGTGGTGCGGGCCCGTGAGAACCACGGGTCATAGAACGGCGGCGAGTCCAGTGAGACGAACCCGTAGTAGACCTTGGCGACCTTGCCCGCCGAACAGAGCAGCCCGAGGTCCGGGCCGCCGTAGGTGACGACGGTGAGGTCGGTGACGCCGGTGCGAAGCAGCGCCCGGACGAAGGCCATCGGCTTGCGGCGCGATCCCCAACCGCCGATGCCGATCGTCATGCCGCTTCCGACACCCGCTACGGCCTCATCCAGCGTCGTCCGCTTGTCCCTCACGTCGTCTCGGACTTCGTGGTGCCGGCGAAGTCGTCGCGCAGTTCGTCGGAGACCCCGGACAGATTCAGTTCGAAGGTGAAGCCTTGTTCCATCCGATAGCTGGCGTTGACGCGCTGGGTGTCGATGAGATTGAGCGCCTCCTTGGCCGCCCGGATCACGCGGGTGTCCTTGGCGGCGATATCGCGGGCGACCCGCAGCGCCGCCTCGTCGAGGTCGGCGCGCGGCACCACCTCGTGCACCGAGCCGAAGTGGTGCAGGGTGGCGGCGTCGACGGTCGCGGCGGTGAAGAACAGCCGGCGCATCATGTGCTGGGGCACCAGCCGGGACAGGTGGGTGGCCGCGCCCAGCGCACCGCGCTCCACCTCGGGCAGTCCGAAGGTGGCTTCGTCGGAGGCGACGATGACATCGGCATTGCCGACCAGTCCGATGCCCCCGCCGACGCAGAAGCCGTTGACGGCCGCCACCACCGGTACCGCGCACTCATAGACGGCCTTGAACGCTGCGAAGCAGCCGCGGTTGGCCTCGATCAATGCGGTGAACCCCGGGGTGCGCTGCATCTCCTTGATGTCCACGCCGGCGTTGAAGCCGCGGCCCTGCGCCCGGAGGATCACCGCCCGGGTCTCGGGATCGGCGCCGGCGGCGGTGACGGCCTCGGCGAGCTCGAACCATCCGCGCGAGGGAATCGCGTTGACCGGCGGGTAGTCGACGGTGACCGCGACGATCCCGGGCTCGACGGTCGATGACGTGATTGTCATGGCACTCCTGGAGCCTAAGCAAGCACTTGCTTGGTACGCTAGCACAGTGCCTGGCCAGCCCACTGAGTCGTCGGAGTCCGGTTCTCGGGAGGGCATCGACCTCGGACTGAGGGGACGCGTGGTGCTCGTCACCGGCGGGGTGCGCGGGGTCGGGGCCGGGATCAGCGACGTGTTCGCCCGTCAGGGTGCGACGGTGGTGACCTGCGCCCGCCGGCCCGTCGAGGGCGTCCGCCACGAGTTCCATCCGTGCGACGTCCGCGATCCGGACGCCGTCGCCGGTCTGATCGACCACGTTCACGAACGGCATGGTCGGTTGGACGTGCTGGTCAACAACGCCGGTGGGTCGCCGCATGTCCCGACCGCCGAGGCCTCGCCGCGCTTCCACCAGAAGGTGATCGAACTCAACCTGCTCGGGGTGCTCTACGCCTCGCAGGCGGCCAACGCGGTGATGCAACATCAGCCCGGCGGCGGGTCGATCGTGTCGGTTTCGAGTGTGAGCGGCCGTCGCCCCTCGCCGGGCACCGCCGCGTACGGCGCGGCCAAGGCCGGGGTGGACAGCCTGACCGCCACGCTGGCCGTCGAGTGGGCCCCCAAGGTGCGGGTCAACTCTGTGGTGGCGGGCATGGTGGCCACCGAACAGGTCGAATTGTTCTACGGCGACGCCGATTCCCAGGCGGCGGTTGCCGCAACGATACCGTTGGGACGCCTCGCGCAACCGTCTGAGATCGGCTGGGCTGCAGCGTTTCTGGCTTCCGATGCGGCGTCCTACATCAGCGGTGCGACGTTGGCCGTGCACGGCGGCGGTGAGCCGCCGGCGTTCCTGGCCGCCTCTGCCGCCAACAAGTGAGACCGACAACCGATAGGAGTTTCCGGATGGGTCTGCTCGATGGCAGGGTCGTGATCGTCACCGGCGCCGGCGGAGGCATCGGGCGGGCGCACGCGCTGGCATTCGCCGCCGAGGGCGCCCGGGTGGTGGTCAACGACATCGGTGTCGGGCTCGACGGCTCACCGGCCGGCGGGGGCAGCGCGGCGCAGGCCGTCGTCGACGAAATCCGTTCCGCCGGTGGGCAGGCCGTCGCCAACGGGGCCGACGTCGCGAACTGGGAGGAGGCGGCCGGGCTCATCGCGGCGGCGGTCGACGCCTTCGGGGGCCTGGACGTGCTGGTCAACAACGCCGGCATCGTCCGGGACCGGATGATCGCCAACACTGGCGAAGAGGAGTTCGACGCCGTCATCGCCGTGCACCTCAAGGGGCATTTCGCCACCACCCGGCACGCCGGCGCCTACTGGCGGGGGCTGTCCAAACGGGGTGAACGGGTCGACGCGCGCATCATCAACACGACATCGGGAGCCGGACTGCAGGGCAGCGTGGGACAAGGCAACTACAGCGCCGCCAAGGCCGGTATCGCCGCTCTGACCCTGGTCGCCGCCGCGGAGATGGGCCGCTACGGCGTGACCGTCAACGCGATCGCTCCGGCAGCACGAACCCGGATGACCGAGGAGGTCTTCGCGACGATGATGGCCAAACCCGAGTCCGGTTTCGACGCGATGGCCCCGGAGAACGTCTCACCGCTGGTGGTCTGGTTAGGCAGTGCGGAGTCCGCCGACGTCACCGGGCGGGTCTTCGAGGTGGAGGGTGGGACGGTCCGGGTCGCCGAGGGCTGGCGACACGGACCCGCGGTGGACAGGGGAGCCCGCTGGGAGCCCGGCGAACTCGGTCCGGTGGTGCGCGATCTGCTGGCCCAGGCCGAGCCCGCGGTGCCGGTATTCGGCACCTGAAGCACCGGCCTCAACTACGGGTCGCAGATCACCACCGGAATCACCCGATCGGTCCAGGACTGGTAGTCGTCGAAGCTGGTGTACATCGCGGCCATCTTCGGCCAGTAGTGCGCCCGTTCCTCCTCGGTGGCGTCCCGGGCCGTCAGGTTCAGCGACTCGCCGCGAATCTGTATCGACACCTTCGGGTTGGCCTTGAGGTTCAGGTACCACATCGGGTTGGTGGCCGCGCCGCCCTTGGAGGCGATCAGCACGACCCGGTTTCCCTCGCGCAGGTACAGCAGTGGGCTCACCCGCGGTTCGCCGGTCTTGCGGCCGATGGTGGTCAACAGCGCCACCGGGGCGCCCTGCAGGAAGGTGCCGCCGATTCTGCCGTCGGTCTTCCGGTACAGCCAGGTCTGAGCGCGCGACATCCATTTGATGATGGTGCCGACCTGGGGCGAGTTGAGCGCGCGCGGTGGTGGTTTGGGCAAGATCGCTCTCCTGGAGGGTTGGGTGGGCCCGGATCCGTTCTATGCCTAGATCCGCTCGATGATGGTGGCGGTCGACAACGCGCCCCCAGCGCACATGGTGATCAGGGCCGTGGACCGATCGGTGCGCTCCAGTTCGTGCAGTGCGGTGGTGATCAACCGGCTGCCGGTGCTGCCGACAGGATGTCCCAGGGCGATCGCGCCGCCGTTGACGTTGACCTTGTCGTTCAAATCGGCATCCGTATCGGCGCCGTACACCTGCGCCCAACTCAGGACCACCGAGGCGAACGCCTCGTTGATCTCGACCAGGTCGATGTCATCCATCGACATCCCGGCCTTCTCCAGCACCCGCGCGGTGGACTGCACCGGACCGTCGAGGTGGTAGTACGGCTCGGCGCCGACGAGGGCTTGGGCCACGATGCGCGCCCGCGGGACAAAGCCCTGAGCGCGTGCCACGGACTCGTCCATCCACAGCACCGCGGCCGCGCCGTCGGAGATCTGCGACGAGGTTCCCGCGGTGTGCAGGCCGGCCTCCATCACCGGCGTGAGGGCGGCCAGTCCTTCGGCGGTGGTTTCGCGCAGGCCCTGATCGCGGCTGACCGTGTGCCGCTCGGCGGTGGGCTTCTTGTCCGCGCCGATGACCGGCGCCTCCAGGGGCGAGATTTCCCGGCCGAAGCGGTTCTCGTCCCATGCCCGCTTGGCCTTCTGCTGAGAGATCAGGCCGAGGTGGTCGAGGTCGGCGCGGGTGAGACCACGGCGATGCGCGATCCGCTCCGCGGCGGTGAACTGGTCGGGCATGTCGATGTCCCAGGACTCGGCGCGGATCCGGGAGCGATCGGGCCCGGCATTGGCGCCCAGGCCCACCCGGCTCATCGCCTCGACGCCGCAGGCGATCCCTATGTCGATCGCCCCGCTGGCGATCAGACCGGCGATCAGGTGGTTGGCCTGCTGGGCGCTGCCGCACTGGCAGTCGACGGTGGTCGCGCCGGTCTGCTCGGGCAGCCCGGCGGTCAGCCAGGCCACCCGGGTGATGTTGTTGGACTGCTCGCCGAACTGGGTGACGCACCCGCCGATGACCTGTTCTATCTGGCCGGGATCGATCCCGGCCTTGTCCACGAGGGCCTTCTGCACCGCCCCGAGCAACTCGGTGGCATGCAATCCGGAGAGCCACCCGCTGCGTTTGCCGATCGGGCTGCGGGTGGCCTCGACGATCACGGGAGTGCCCATGCGGCCAGGCTAGAACACGTTTCAGTAAGCTGACAAGCACGGTCGCCGCGGCACCTTTTCTCCATGGTGGAGCCGTGTTTAACTGGCACTAGATCGCGTCGTTCGAGGATCTAGCCGTTCGAGGAGCTTGCTGACATGCCCAGTCCCCACCTGCCGCCGGGCTTCGACTTCCTCGACCCGGACCGCAATGTCGAGCATCTGCCCGTCGACGAGCTGGCCGAACTGCGCAGGGTCGCACCGGTGTGGTGGTGCCACCAGGAGATCGGCAAAGGCGGCTTCAACGACGGTGGGTACTGGGTCGTCACCAAACACCGCGACGTCAAGGAGGTGTCGCGGCGCAACGACGTCTACCACAGCGGACCCAACACCGCGCTGCCCCAGTTCGCCGACGACATCCCCCGCGAGGACATCGACATGCAGCGGGTCATCCTGCTGAACCTCGACGGTGAGCATCACGACCGGTTGCGGCGGATCATCTCCCGCGGGTTCACCCCGCGCGCCGTCGGGCGCCTTCGTGACGAACTCCACCAGCGCGCGGAGACCATCGTCAAGACCGCCGGCGCGGCGGGGCACGGCGACTTCGTCGAGCAGATCGCCTGCGAGCTGCCCCTGCAAGCGATCGCGGGCCTGCTCGGGGTTCCCCAAGAGGACCGGGCGAAGCTCTTCCGCTGGACCAATGAGATGACCGGCAACGACGACCCGGAGTTCGCCGGCATCGACGCCAAGGCGTCCTCGATGGAGGTGTTGGTCTACGCCATGCAGATGGCCGCGATCAAAGCCGAATCGCCCGGCGACGACATCGTCACGGCGCTGATCAACGCCGACGTGGCCGGTGAGAAGCTCACCGACGACGAGTTCGGGTTCTTCGTGCTGATGCTGGCCGTCGCCGGCAGCGAGACCACCCGGAACTCGATCACCCACGGTATGAAGGCCTTCATCGACAACCCCGACCAGTGGGAGTTGTACCAGCGGGAACGCCCCGCGACGGCGGCCGACGAGATCGTCCGCTGGGCGACCCCGGTGACGGCCTTCCAGCGCACCGCCGTCACCGACGTCGAGTTGTCCGGCGTGCCCATCAAGGCCGGGCAACGGGTGGTGATGTTCTACCGGTCGGCGAACTTCGACGAAGAGGTGTTCGACGACCCGCACACCTTCAACATCCTGCGCGACCCCAACCCGCACGTCGGGTTCGGCGGCACCGGCGTCCACTACTGCATCGGAGCCAACCTGGCGCGGATGACCATCACCCTGATGTTCAACGCGATCGCCGACAACATGCCCGACCTCGCTCCGCTGGGCGACCCCGAACGGCTGCGGTCCGGCTGGCTCAACGGCATCAAGCACTGGCAGGTGGACTACACCGGTTCGTCGGCGTCCTGACACACGCAGGCGACACGAGGAGGATTCGGGTGGACTTCATCGCAGAACCGGAACAGCAGGCGGTCGCCGATGTGGTCGAGTCGATTCTGGGCCGCGAGAACACCTGGCCGGCCCTGGTCTCCGGCGGTATCGCAGCGCTGGGCGTCCCGGCACGACTGGGAGGCGACGGGGTGGGGATCGCCGAGATCGCCACCGCGCTGACCGGTATCGGCCGCCACGGGCTCGTATCCCCCGCCCTGTGCACCCTCGGATTCGGCGTGGCCGGACTGCGCGCGCTGGCGAGCGAGGAGCAGCAGGACCGCTACCTGGACGGCGTGGCCACCGGTGCGGTCCTCACCGCAGCCCTCAACGAGCCGGGGGCTGCGCTGCCCGACCGGCCGGCTACGCGCCTGACCGACGGCCGACTCGAGGGCACCAAAGTGGCGGTTCCCTATGCGGCCCAGGCGAACTGGATGCTGGTCACCACCGACGGCGGGGTCGCGGTCGTCTCGCCGGAGGCCCCGGGGGTGCACCTGACGGGGACGCCGAATTCGGCCGGGGGAGAGGAGTTCACGGTCGCGTTCTCCCAGACACCGGTCGATGCAGTACTGGCCGGGGGGACAGTCCAACGGCTCAACCAACTCGCGATCGCCGCGGTGGGCGCTTACGGGGCGGGTCTGGTCGCCGGCGCGGTCCGACTCACCGCGGACTACGTCTCCAACCGGCACCAGTTCGGCCGCCCGCTGGCGACGTTTCAGACTGTGGCCGCCCAACTGGCCGAGGTCTACATCGCCTCGCGGACCCTCGATCTCGCGTCGACCTCTGCGGTGTGGCGCCTCGCGCAGGGCCGTGACGCCGCCGACGATCTCGATGTCCTGGCCTACTGGATGACGGCCAACGCGCCGCCGGCCATGCAGACCTGCCATCACC
>JAGQTQ010000176.1 GCA_020438905.1 Mycobacterium sp. | reverse complement strand
CGCCGTCTACGAGGAGGGCAACCCGACCGGGCCGGCCATCGTTTTCGTGCACGGCTGGCCCGATTCCCACGTGCTGTGGGACAGCGTGGTGGCACAACTGCGCGGCGACTACCGCATCATCCGGTACGACAGCCGGGGCGCGGGCGCATCGGAGGTGCCCTCGTCGCCGTCGGCCTACACGGTCGAGCAACTCGCCGACGACTTCGCCGCCGTCGCCGCCGCGACCTCGCCGGACGCGCCGGTTCACGTCGTCGGCCACGACTGGGGCGCGGCCACCGTCTGGGAGTACGTCACCCGCCCGCAGGCCGCGCATCGGGTGGCGTCCTACACGTCGATCTCCGGACCGGACACCGGCCAACTGGCCCGCTTCCTGCGGGACGGCCTGTCCCGTCCCTACCGGCCCAGGCGGTTCGCCCGGGCGCTGGCCCAGGGTCTGCACTTCAGCTACATGCTGTTCTTCCGGACGTGGCTGGCGGGACCGGTCATGCGGTCCTTTCTGGCCGATTTCGCCCGCAGGCGGGTGATCAACGCCGGGGTTCCCCGGCAGCGTCGCCACCAGGGACCGACCTTCGTCGCCGACGCCGCCAACGGGATGAAGATCTACCGCGCCAACTTTCCCCGCGTGCTGAACCGATCCTCCGAGGACCGGCGTGTCGCGGTTCCGGTGCAGTTGCTGGTCAATACCCAGGACAGGTTCGTGCGGCCCTACGTCTACGACGACACGCCGCGCTGGGTTGACCGGCTATGGCGCCGCGACGTCCACGCCGGGCACTGGTTGCCGCTGACGCACCCGCAGGTGGTCGCCGCCGCGGTGGCAGAGTTCGTCGACCACCTCGACGGCGCGCCGGCCTCCCGGGCGTTGTTGCGCGCCGAGGTGGGACGGCCCCGCGGACCGTTCGGTGACACCCTGGTCGTGGTCACCGGCGCCGGTAGCGGTATCGGTGCGGCCACCGCGAGGGCTTTCGCCGCAGAGGGGGCCGAGGTCGTGGCCGCCGACATCGACGGGGCGGCCGCCGCGCAGACCGCGGAGGGGATCAACGCCGCCGGCGGCGTCGCGCACGCCTACACCGTCGACGTCGCCGACGCCGATGCCGTGCAGGGCTTCGCCGATCAGGTCTGCTCGGTTCACGGGGTCCCCGACATCGTCGTCAACAACGCCGGCATCGGGGTGGCCGGCTCGTTCCTGGACACCCCCGCCGAGGACTTCGACCGGGTGCTCGAGGTCAACCTCGGCGGGGTGGTCAACGGCTGTCGCGCCTTCGCGCCGCGGCTGGTGGAGCGTGGCACCGGGGGGCACATCGTCAACGTCGCCTCGATGGCCGCCTACGCGCCACTGAGTTCGCTCAACGCCTACTGCACCTCCAAGGCCGCGGTGTTCATGTTCTCCGACTGCCTGCGCGCCGAGCTGGACGCCGCCGGCGTCGGGTTGACCACCATCTGCCCCGGCCTGATCAACACCAACATCGTCTCGGCCACCGGCTTTCATGCCCCGGACGGCCGGCAGTCGGCCGTGCCCGGCCGGCGCGCCCAGCTGGAGCGGATGTTCGAGCTGCGCCGGTACGGCCCCGAGAAGGTGGCCGGCGCCATCCTCTCGGCGGTGCGCAAGGGCAAGCCGATCCGCCCGGTGGCCCCGGAGGCCTACCTGCTCTACGGAACGTCGCGGCTGCTTCCGCAGGCGCTGCGCAGCACCGCGCGCGGAAAAGTGGTCTGAGCCCGCTCACCCGTTCGCGGCGGGGGTCGTCGTCGCCGCTCACCCGTTCGCGGCGATATCCTCCAGGGCCGCGAACAGAGTCCGGGTCGGCACCCCGGTTCCGCCCTTGGGGGTATAGCCCCAAGGCGCGGTGGTGTTGTACGACGGCCCGGCGACGTCGATGTGCGCCCACTGCACGCCCTCGGCGACGAACTCGCGCAGGTACACCCCGGCCACCAGCATCCCGGCGAAACGCTGGCCGCTGATGTTGGCCAGGTCGGCAACCCCTGACTTCAGGTCGTCGGCGAGTTCGTCGGGAAGCGGCATCGGCCAGCCGTTCTCGCCGACCTGCTGGGACAGAGCGGCGACCCGGTCGCGGAACTCGTCGCTGCCCATCACCCCGGGGATCCGGGCGCCCAGCGCGATGGTCTGGGCCCCGGTCAGCGTCGAGGTCTCGATCAGGTAATCGGGATCGTCCTCGCAGGCCCGCACGATCGCGTCGGCCAGGATCAGCCGGCCCTCTGCGTCGGTGTTGAGCACCTCCACCGTGGTGCCGCCGTACTGGGTCAGCACATCGCCGGGGCGCTGCGCGGTGGCCGAGGGCATGTTCTCGGCCATCGGCACCGTGGCGATCACGTCGATGGGCAGTTTCTGGCTGGCGGCGAGCAACATGGTGGCGATCACGGCCGCCGCCCCGCCCATGTCGGAGGTCATGTGGTGCATCTGGGCGGCCGGCTTGATCGAGATGCCGCCGGTGTCGAAGGTGATGCC
>JAGQTQ010000058.1:36059-39722 GCA_020438905.1 Mycobacterium sp. | reverse complement strand
TGGTGATGGCCGAACCGGGGGCCTCCCTGGCCGCCGAGTTACGCCGACTGATCCCCGATCTTCGCGGACTGCTCGGCGACGACAGAAGAGTGCTTGTCGGGTTCGACCGCGGCGGCTGGTCACCCACCCTGTTCGCCGACCTCGATGCCGCCGGGCTCGACACCCTGACCTGGCGCAAAGGCCCCACCGCCGATATCGCCGAGGACCTGTTCGCCGAGCACACCCACACCGATGAGCACGGCCGCACCCACACCTGGGAACTGGCCGACACCGACGCCGAGCTGGAGATCACCGACGGCCCCCGCAAAGGCCAAACATTCGCGATGCGCCAGATCAGCCTGCACGACCGGCCACGCGCCCGACAGATGCACATCCTGACCACCCGCCGCGACCTCACCCCCGCCGAGGTCCGCTACCGGATGGGATCACGCTGGCGCCAGGAGAACCACTACCGCTACGCCCGGATGCATTTCGACCTCGACTCCCACGACACCTACCAGGCCGGTGACGACGACCCGACCCGGATGGTGCCCAACCCCGCCAAGAAAACCGCCTACGCCCAGGTCGAAAAAGCCCGCCGGACACTGCATTCGGCCCAACACACCGCCAAGGCCGAACTGCTGGCCGCGCACTCACCGAAACCAGGAACCACCGTCGTGCTGACCAACACGATGATCAACACCATCAACACCGACGTTCACACCGCTGAGAAGACCCTCGACGCCGCCCTGGCCGTGCACGCAGCGATCCCCACCCGGCTGCCGCTGGCCGAGGTCAACCCCGGCCAACAAGTGCTGGACAGCGAAACCAAGCTGATCCACCACGCCATCCGCATCGCCGCCTACAACACCGCCCAATCACTGGCCCGAACCATCGCCACCGCGACCGGCTACCGCCGCGCCGACGACGAGGCCCACACCCTGATCCGAACCGCCCTGGCCGGCTCCGGCGACATCATCCCCGACCCCGCCACCAACACCCTGCACATCCGCCTCGACCCGCTACCCGCACCCCGCTACACCGCCGCCATCACCGAACTCTGCCAAGCCCTCAACGACACCAACACCGTCTACCCCGGCACCAACCTCACCCTGCGCTACAGCACCAAATCCCACCGCTGACCCCACACCAATTTCTGCGCCATGTCCGGAGTCCTGGGACCAGGCGTGGTTCCCCGAGTCGGTGGAAAAGTTGCAGGCCTCCTGGCCGGGTCGCCCCAGCCCCCAGACCGCGGCATCGGTGCTGTTGTTGTCCCTCGGGATCGGGTTGCAGCGCGTGAACCGTCCCGGAACCCCGCAGCTGTGGGCGATGAGCCTGCTTGGCGCGGCGGGCATCCCCCTCCTTGCAGTCCTGGCCTACCTGTCCGGGGCCCTGTCGCTGGTGCGGGTCGCCCCCTCGACCGGTATGGCCATCTCGACGGCTCTGGCGGTGACGCTGGTGGTCGTCGCCGCATTCGGGGCACGCCCCGATCGCCATCCCGTCGCCTGGCTGCTGGCCAGACCCGATCGACAAGTGCTTCTTCAGGCGGCCGCCCTCCTCGCCGGGCTGCCGGTCCTGATCGCCCTGGCCCGACTTCTGTTCCTGACCATCGGCGGCCGTGAGCACATCGAAGACGACACCGACTGGGTCCTGGCAATCGCCATCAGCACTATCACCATCGGCGCGGCAGCCTTCTTCATCGGTCAGCGGGCCCAGAAACGACTGGCGGCCTCCGAGCAACGCTTCCGTCTGCTCACCGAGAACACAGCCGACGTGGTCACCCTCGTCCAGGGCGGGCGGCTCGCGTGGGTCTCACCGTCGATCAGCGACGCCTTGGGCGCTCCACCGGACTACTGGCTCGGCCGGGAGATTGGCGAAATCGTCCCGGCCGAGGATCGGGCGCGACTGGCCCGAAAGCTGAAGATCCTCGCCGACGGCGGGACCATCAAGCAGCGTGTGCGGGTGCAATCGGTCGATGGCGTCAGCCATTGGACCCACATGCACGCCAAGCCCTACAGGGACGGCAGCAACCAGGACGGCTTTACGGCGGCATTCCGGTTGATCGACGACGAGGTGGCCGCCGAGCAGGAAGTCGAGGAGGCGCGCCGACTGCAGGCGCAGGCAGATCAGCGCTACCGCGAATCGGTGGAGAACGCCGCGATCGGCATGTGCCTGGTCACCCCGGAAGGCCGTTTCTACGAGGTCAACGATGCCCTGTGCCGGTTGTTCGGCTATGACGCCGCGGCCCTCAAACACAAGACCTGGCAGGAACTGACCGCTCCGGAATATGTGCAGGCAGATCAGCGCAACGTCACCAATGTTCTGGAAGGCCGTATCGATTCCTATCGGATGACCAAGCAGTTCATCCATGCCGACGGTCACCGGATCTGGGGGGATCTGTCGGTCAGCTGCATTCGCGACGAGAGCGGCGCCGTGGTGAACTTCGTCTCCCAGATCGCCGACATCACCGCGGCCAGGCAAGCCGAACAACGCAGCCGCGCCCTGGCCCAACGCCTTCGCCGACAAACCGCGCAGATGGAGGCCGAACTGAAGAGCGCCGCCGCCTATCTGTCCTCGATCATGCCCGGCGAAATGACCGGCCGGGTGTCGGTGTTCTCGCGGTACCTACCCTCCAGCGAACTCGGCGGCGACTGCTTCGACTACCTCTGGATCGATGACGACCATCTGCTGATCTATCTGATCGACGTCTCCGGGCACGGCATCGAACCCGCACTGCTGTCGGTGTCCGTGCACAATCTGCTCCGCTCGGGATCGCTGCAACCCGAGATCCTCCTTGACCCCCCGGCGGCGCTGGGCGAGTTGAACCGGCTGTTCCAGATGGACCGACAGCACGACCACTACTTCACCGTGTGGTACGCCGTGTACGACGCCCCGACCAGGACCCTGCACTACGCGGGAGCGGGCGCTCCCCCGGCGCTTCTGTTCACAGCGGCCGCCGACGGGACGACCACCTCCACCGAGTTGTCCTGCGAGTCCGCTCCGGTCGGGATGTTCGCCGAAACCACGTTCGGTGGCCGAACCTGTCCCATGTCTCCCGGGTGCCGGCTACTGCTCTTCAGCGACGGGGCCTTCGAAATCTTCCTGGCCGACGATCTGCAGATGTCCCTGCAGGAATTCGAAGCCCTGAGCACCCGGCTGGCCGGATCGCCGGACTGGTCACTCGACGACCTCGTCGGAGAACTGACGGCGTTGAGCGCGACCAACCACTTCGACGACGACTGCTCGCTGATCCTGCTTACCTTCAACTGAGCGGCTCAGTCGTAGACCGGCGGCTCAGTGCGGGTGCGTTTGAGTTCCCAGAAATGGGGATAGGACGCTAAGGCCACCGAGGCGTCCCAGATCCTTCCCGCTTCCTCGCCGCGCGGGATCATCGACAGCACCGGGCCGAAGAACGCGACCCCGTTGATGTGGATGGTCGGGGTGCCGACCTGATCGCCGACCGGGTCCATACCGGCGTGGTGGCTGGCCCGCAGCACCGCATCGTAACCCGGGTCGGTGGCCGCGGCCGACAGCCCGGCCGGCAGTCCGGCCTCGGCCAGCGACTCGGTGATCACCTGCTGGAGATCCTTGTTGGACTGGTTGTGGATCCGCGTGCCCATCGCGGTGTAAAGCGGTCCCAGCACCTCGGGCCCATGATCCTGCTCGGCGGCGATCGCCACCCGC
>JAGQTQ010000058.1:21432-35917 GCA_020438905.1 Mycobacterium sp. | reverse complement strand
CGACCTCGAGGATCCACCGCGAGGTAATCCACGCCCACGGGCACAGCGGGTCGAACCAGAAATCGGCACGGGACTTCGGCGCGGAGTCGGTCATGGTCCCAGGATAGGTTGGACCCCGTGCTTCCGAATCTGACCCGCAACGAGGCCGTCGAACGCGCTGCCCTGGTCACCGTCGACCGCTACCGCATCGAACTGGACCTGACCGGCCCCGGCGACAAGGAATTCCGCTCACTCACGACGGTGGAGTTCGAGGCGCTGCCCGGCGCCGACACCTACATCGACCTGGCCGCCGACCGGGTTCACCGGGCCGTGCTCAACGGCCACGAGATCGACGTCACCGGCTACGACGAGTCGACCGGCATCGCCTTGACCGGATGCGCCCAGAACAACGTGCTCGTCGTCGAGGCGGACTGCCGCTACTCCCACACCGGGGAGGGCCTGCACCGCTTCGTCGACCCGGTCGACGGAGAGGTGTACCTGTACTCGCAGTTTGAGACCGCCGACGCCAAGCGGATGTTCGCCTGCTTCGACCAGCCCGACCTCAAGGCCGTCTTCGACCTCACCGTCACCGCACCCGCGCACTGGCAGGTGATCTCCAACGGTGCGACGGTGTCCGCCGAGCGCGACGGAAACAACACCGTGCACACCTTCGCCACCACCCCGAAGATGAGCACCTACCTGGTGGCATTGGTGGCCGGGCCCTACGCCGTCTGGCGCGACGCCTACCACGACGAGTACGGCGAGATTCCGCTCGGGATCTTCTGCCGCGCCTCGCTGGCGGAGTTCATGGACTACGAGCGGCTGTTCACCGAGACCAAGCAGGGGTTCGGCTTCTACCACGCCAATTTCGGCGTCCCGTACGCCTTCGGCAAGTACGACCAGTTGTTCGTCCCGGAGTTCAACGCCGGGGCCATGGAGAACGCCGGCGCGGTGACCTTCCTCGAGGATTACGTGTTCCGCAGCAAGGTCACCCGCTACAGCTACGAGCGCCGAGCCGAGACCGTGCTGCACGAGATGGCGCATATGTGGTTCGGCGACCTGGTCACCATGCGGTGGTGGGACGACCTGTGGCTCAACGAGTCCTTCGCCACCTTCGCCTCGGTGCTGTGCCAGGCCGATGCCACCGAGTACAGCGAGGCCTGGACCACCTTCGCCAACGTGGAGAAGTCCTGGGCCTACCGGCAGGACCAGCTGCCCTCCACCCACCCGGTCGCCGCCGACATTCCGGACCTGCATGCGGTCGAGGTGAACTTCGACGGCATCACCTACGCCAAGGGCGCCAGCGTGCTCAAGCAACTGGTGGCCTACGTGGGCCTGGAGCATTTCCTGGCCGGGCTGCGCGACTACTTCGCCGCGCACGCCTTCGACAACGCCACCTTCGACGACCTGCTCGGCGCGCTGGAGAAAGCCTCCGGCCGCGACCTGTCCGACTGGGGCCGGCAGTGGCTCAAGACCACCGGTCTGAACAGCCTGCGCCCGGACTTCGACGTCGATGACGAGGGCCGCTTCACCCGGTTCGCCGTCCGCCAGGGCGGTGCGGCCCCGGGTGCCGGGGAGACCCGGGTGCACCGGCTCGCCGTCGGCGTGTACGACGACAACGGCGGCGGGAAGCTGGTGCGGACCCACCGCGAGGAGATCGACGTCGCCGGGGACACCACCGAGGTGCCCGCGCTGGTCGGAGTGCAGCGCGGGAAGTTGATCCTGGTCAACGACGACGACCTGACCTACTGCTCGATGCGGTTGGACGACGATTCCCTGCGCACCGCGCTAGACCGCATCGCCGATATCGCCGACCCGCTGCCGCGCACCCTGGTGTGGTCGGCGGCCTGGGAGATGACCCGCGACGCCGAACTGAAGGCCCGCGACTTCGTGGCCCTGGTGATGCGCGGAGTGCACGGCGAGACCGAGGTCGGTGTGGCCCAGCGGCTGCTGCTTCAGGCCCAGACCGCGCTGAACTCCTACGCCGAACCCGGATGGGCCGCCGAGCAGGGCTGGCCGGCCTTCGCCGACCGGCTACTGGAACTGGCCCGCGGCGCAGAGAGCGGGTCGGATCACCAGTTGGCCTTCGTCAACGCGCTGTGCACCTCCAAGCTGTCGACCCAGCACCTGGCGGTGCTGGCCGATCTGCTCGACCGCGACCCGGCCGAGTGCGGTCTGGACGGGCTACGCGTCGACACCGACCTGCGCTGGCGGATCGTCACCGCCCTGGCGGCCGGCGGTCGGATCGACGCCGACGGACCGGCCAGTGCGTTCATCGACGCCGAACTACTCCGCGACCCGACCGCGGCCGGCAAACGCCACGCCGCAGCGGCCTCGGCGGCCCGCCCGCAGCCCGAGGTCAAGCACCGGGCCTGGCGGGAGGTGATCGAGGACGACACCTTGCCCAACATCACCGCCCGCGCGATCATCGCCGGGTTTTCCCAGCCCGGTCAGGGCGCGCTGCTGGGGCCCTACACCAAGCAGTACTTCGAGGCCGTCGGGCAGGTGTGGGAGCGGCGCTCCAGCGAGGTGGCCCAGACCGTGGTGGTGGGCCTGTACCCGTCCTGGGACATCAGCACGGCGGCACTGGAGGCCGCCGACTGGTTCCTCGGCGGCCTGCACGTCCCGCCGCCGCTGCGCCGGCTGGTCCTGGAGGGTCGGGCCGGCGTCGAACGGTCGCTGCGGGCCCGGGCGTTCGACGCCCGCTAGTGGGGTGTTGCTCACTGAGCATGGCCGTTGAGCGTCAGCGAAGTCTTGTTAGCCTGATCTGCGGCGCCCACAGTTGCCGTATCCCCTCGGCATGAGGAGCGGTGGCGGCCGGCGGACAACCGGGGATGGTGGACGAACGAGGACGGTGTCGAGGACCCATGCGGGAAGGCTCACGGGCCCGGAAGGCTCACGGGCGCGGTCGGGTCGTCTTTGGGCGGTTGTTCATGGTCTGCGTGCTCACTATTCCGCCGACACCGATCGCGACAGCGCAGCCCCCTGCTGGTGATCCCGTTCCCCTACCCATGGCATCGGTGCTGCCGCGTATCGGCGATACCGATGACCAACCGGCGGCCCTGCCGCCGGGTCTCGCCGACATGCCGGTTCCGGCAGTCGGCCCGCCGCCACCGGCCGTTCTGAATTCCCCCGGTCTGCTGAACATCCCGACGGTGGCGCTCAAGGCTTACCTGCATGCCGACCGGCTGATGGCAGCGTCCACCCCGGGCTGCGGGCTGGGCTGGAACCTACTGGCCGGGATCGGGCATATCGAATCGACCCACGCCTTCGGCGGTGCCACCGACTCCCACGGCAATCCCGTCGAGCCGATCAACGGTCCCACCCTGGACGGTTCGCTGCCCGGCAACGAGATCATCGTGCAGGACCAGTCCGGCGGCCGCACCGTCTACGCCCGCGCGATCGGCCCCATGCAGTTCCTCCCGGATACCTGGAGCATCTACACCTCAGATGGTGACGGCGACGGTCGGGCCGACCCACAGAACCTGTTCGACGCCGCACTGGGGGCCGCCCGCTATCTGTGCGACGGCGGATTGAACCTGCGGGACCGGTCGCAGTTGATCACCGCCGTCCTGCGCTACAACAACTCGATGGCCTACACCTTGAACGTGCTCGGCTGGGCCACGGCGTATGCCACCGGGAGCCCTCCGGTGAGTCTGCCGCCGCTCACCGGCCCCACGTGGTCGTCTGGCACCGGGCGGGCCGTGCGCAACCCCGGCGTGGGCGCCCCCGCTCCGGCGGCTCCCCCGCCGATCGACCCGGCCATCACCAACGTCGAAATCCTCGGCAACGCACCGATCGGAGGCGGCCCCGCAGCGGTGCAGTCGCCCCCTTCGTCGGGCTCGAGCGCCGGGTCTGGCGCAGCCGTGACGAATCCGTTCTCCGGCGGCGCCGGCAGCTCCGTCATCGGCGGCACAGGCTCCAGCCCCCGCGTCACCATCGGCAACGGCCGCAGCGGCGGCGCCCGCTAGTCAGTCTCGGGCACTCAGGGTCGGGATATGCCGGCCGACATCACCCGGATGGCGCTGATCAGACCGTCGATGAGGTTTCCCTGACGGAATCCGGCCGCGGCGGCCGAAACACCCAGCGGCGCCGCCGACTCGGCACCGCGCCCCCGGACCTCCGCGCCGTAGACCACCTCGATGGCCCGCTGGTCGGGTGAGACCGCCAGTAGCACGGCGTTGTCGGCGGTGGGCACCTCGCCGAGGATCTCCTGGGCGCGGGTCGTGGTGTCGTCGCCCAACTCACCGATGTAAACCGCGAAACGCGTCTTGGCCTGGCGGCTGCCGTGGGCCAGCGCGTCATCGAGGGCCACCAGGTCCAGCGTGCGGAAGGGGTACTGCTCCGGCAGGTTGTCGTGCTCGGTGGCGATGGACAGCCGGCCGCTGGAACTGACCGCCCAGCCGACCGGCAGGGCCGCGGCGTCCCGTCGGCTCACGGTGTGCTCACCAGTGCCCACTTGCGCCACCTCCCACGCTGAATGCCTCGGAATGACCGTGCCGCCCGTGCGGCCGGTTGTGATGCCCGGCGGGGATCACCTCGCCGGTGGCCGCCCACAGGATGGGGCCGTGCGTCCACTGGCGGGGCAACCGGTAGATCGGCCGGTTCGAACCACCGCGACGATAGATCAGGACGATGAGGACGACCACGATCAGGACGGGCAGTCCATGAATCAGAGCAGTTGGCACGGGCCAAACCTTATCGCGGCCCTCAGGCCGCACCCTCGCCGAGGTAACGCACCCACACCGGGTCGAGTTCCTTGATCGTGCTCAGCAGCCGCCAGTGCCGACCTTTGGGCGGGGTCGGCACGAGGCGCAGCGTCCAGCCCAGTTCGGCCAGCAGCCTGTCGGCCTTGCGGTGGTTGCACGGCGAGCACGCCGCGACGCAGTTCTCCCACGAGTGTTCCCCCCCGCGGCTTCGGGGCACCACATGGTCCACGGTGTCGGCCCTGGACCCGCAGTAGGCACAGCGGAACCGGTCGCGATGCATCAGCGCGGCCCGGGTCATCGGAACCCGTGCCCGGTAGGGCACCCGGACGTAACTGCGCAGCCGGATCACCGAGGGGACCACCATCACCCGGGTGGCGGAGTGGATGACCGGCCCGCCGGGATCGTCATGCAGAACCTCGGCCTTACCGCCCAGAAGCAAAACGACCGCCCGCCGGATCGGCAGAGCGGTCAAGGGCTCGTAAGTGGAGTTCAGCAGCAATACCCGCCGGCGGCTCCAGATCGAACTGTCCGGCGTCGAACTGTCCGGCGTCGAATTGTCCGGCGGGGTCTCCACACAGTGCAGTGCAGCGCGCGCGCCGGCCCGAACCGGAATGCATCGTTTGCGCTGCGCCATACGTCCTCCGCAGATCAGTGCACCACGGATCGGCGCCGAACGCACGGTTATTCATCTCGTGTTCAATGGGGGCGTGGGCGAGACCTTCTACGACGCGGTGGGCGGCGCCGAGACGTTCCGCACCATCGTCGCGCGGTTCTACGAGCTGGTCAGCGAGGACGAGGTGCTGCGTCCGATGTACCCCGAGGAGGATCTGACCGCCGCCGAGGACCGGCTGCGGATGTTCCTCGAGCAGTACTGGGGCGGCCCGCGCACCTACTCGGATCAGCGCGGTCACCCGCGGCTGCGGATGCGTCACTCACCGTTCCGGATCGGGCCGATCGAACGGGACGCCTGGCTGCGCTGTATGCACACCGCGGTGGCCTCGATCGACTCCGCGACCTTGGACGACGAGCACCGCCGCGAGTTGCTGGCCTACCTGGAGATGGCGGCGCAGGCGATGGTCAACGCCCCGTTCTAAAGCCGACGGTCAGGTGAGCTGACCTTCCATCTCCAGCTGCCGCAGCTTCTTGCGGTCCGGCTTGCCCACCGGGGTGACGGGCAGCTCGGCGAGGAAGGCCACCTGGGTGGGCACCTTGTAACCGGACAGGTTCTCCTTGCAGAACGCGCGCGCCTCGTCGGCGGTCATCTCCTCGCCGGGCTTGAGCACCAACGCAAGCTTGAGGCTCTCCCCCCGCTTGTCATCCGGAATGCCGAACGAGCAGGCCTGCAAAACCTTGGGGTGGGTGTACATCAGTTCGTCGATCTCGCGCGGATAGACGTTGAATCCGCTGGACAGGATCATGTCCTTCTTGCGGTCGACGATGAAGATGTGACCGTCGTCATCCATGACGGCGATATCACCGGTGAGCAGCCAGCCGTCCCGGAACGTCTTCTCGGTCTCGGCGGGATTGTTCCAGTACTCCCGCATCACGGTCGGCCCCTTGCAGATCAGCTCGCCGGGCTCGCCGAGCGGCATGTCCTTCTCGCCTGTCTCCAAGTCGACGATGCGAACGTCGTTGTCCGGGAACGGAATACCCACGCCACCGGGCTTGCGCACGGTGTGCAACGGGTTGGCGGTGACGATATTGGAGGTCTCCGACATGCCGTAGCCCTCGGTGATCACCGCGCCCGAGAGCGCTTCGAACGTTCGCATGGCCTCCACGGGCAGCGGCGCCGACCCGGAGATGACGCCCTTGACCGACCCGATCTTGGAGGTGCTGATGTCCGGGTGCTGATTGAGGCCGATGATCATGGTGGGCACGGCCGGGAAGATGTTGGGCTCATGGGCGTTGATCGCCGCCAGGACGTTGTCGGTGGTGGGCTGGGGCACCATGATGATGGTGCCGCCGCTGACGTGGTTGACGTTGACGTTCATGTTGAACCCATAGATGTGGTAGATCGGGACGGCCGCCAGGCAGCGAAGCGGCTCCTCCCGGTCGATCAGCGGGGCCATCCAGTAGCTCTCCTGGTAGGCGATCGACACCAGGTTGTCGTTGGTCAGCACACAACCTTTCGACAGCCCGGTGGTTCCCCCGGTGTACTGCAGCATCAGCACGTCGGAACCCCGGACGTCGGCATCGGGCTCGGAATCGGCTGCGGCGCCGACGATGTCGTTGAAGTCGTGGATGCCGGGCCCGCTTTCGACCTCGGAGGTGACCGAGGGGATCTGGAAGGCGATCACATTGCGCAACGGGGTGTTGCCGGCCTTGAGGACGTCGATCGGCCCCCGGGCGAAAGCGGCCAGGACGATGACGGTCTCCGCGCCGCTGTCCTTGATGTAATGGCTCACCTCCGGGCCGGCCGCCAGCGGATTGATCGGCACCACGATGGCCCCGAGTTTGGCGCAGGCCTGGAAGGCGATGACGTACTGCGGAACGTTCGGCGACATGATCCCGACCCGGTCGCCCTTCTTGACACCGAGGGTGACCAGAGCGTTGGCGGCTTTGCGGGCCATCATGTTGACCAGGCCGTAGGGCAGGCGGAGGTCGTTGATGATCAGGTAATCACGGTCCGGGTTCTTTTCCGCGCAACTGTTGAACATCTGCTTGATCGACAGCGGCGGGTAGATGACGGAGTACGGAACCCCTTTGTCGTAGAGCTTGAACCAGGGCTTGTTCTTGTCGACCATGGCGAAATCTTGGCACCTGCCGGGGCATCCGGCGGTCGAACGGCCAATCTCAGCCGGGCATCAGCCCAGCATCACCAGCGGGTCGCCGCGGCGCCGGAACACCGAGCCGAACCGTGCGTCGATGCGCAGCCAGCCCGGCAGCGCCCGGACCCGGACCACCTCACCCTCGGCCCCGGGCATGAAACCCATTGCGCTCAGAGCCATTACGCAGCGCATCGGCACCGCCACCGCGTCGCTCGGCGAGCTGACGGTCAGGACCTCCTGGTTGAGCAGGGAGCTCGGCGGTCCCTGCGGCCCGGCGTGCTCCCGGGCCAGTTCGGCGCCCTGGCGGGCGACGTCGGCCACCACGGCGGCCGGCACGTCGTCGAGGTGGACGAACCCGGTCTCCGGGGGCAACGCACCGAGCCAGGACGAATCCATCGGGTAGCCGGGATCGACCCGGCCGGATTCGCCGGCGGAGTCCAGCCCTTCCCGCAACGCCGCCGCGGAGCAGGTGACATCCGCCGGTGCCAGGGCGCCGGCCACCACCCGGCCGACGAGCACATCCAAACCGGTGTTGACCCAGGCTCCGATCAGGCCGTCGGTGCGCAGGCGCAGGCGGATGACCGCGGCGTCGTCCAGGCGCAGCGCGCGCTGGGCGAAGAGGGCGAGGTCGCGGCGTTGCGCGGAGTCGGGAACCTGCAGTTGCGTCATCGCCGGGTCAGCGCAGCCAGCGCTGCAGGTACTCCCGGTGGGTCTCGGAGAGCCGGACCAGCCGCTGTTCCTCGATGTGTACGGCAGCCAGTTGCGTCTCGGCGATCACCGCCGGACGGGAATCCGGGTCGGCCCGCACCGATCGCACCTCGTAGCCGATGGTGAAGTCCACCGCCCGCAGGCGCTTGGTCCACATCGTCACCTGAAGCGGCGAATCGGCAAGGCGCAGTTGGCCTTTGTAGAGCACCTGGACTTCGTGGATCAACAGCCCGATGGTCTGGACGTCCTCGGCGAACGGCTCGCGCAGGAAGTCCACGCGGGCCTCCTCCAGGATGGTCACCATCGTGGCGTGGTTGATGTGCTGGTACATGTCGATATCCGACCACCGCACCCGCACCCCGGTGGTGAAGCCGTCAGCCACCGCTCGCCGTCCCGGTGGTGCGGGTCATACTGCGGATCTGACGCGCCGCCACCGAGAGGGTGGCCAGATCACGGGCGTCATGCTCGTAGATCTCGGTGAGCGTCCGACGCGCACGGCTGATCCGCGAACCATTGCTGTGCTGCCACTCGGCGATCTTCTCCTCGCCGGTCTCCCCCGGCTCCCCCGCGCCGAGCACGTCGATACACAGCGCCCGCAGCGAGCCGTAGATATCGTCGCGGATGGCCAGCCGGGCCAGCGCATGCCAGCGGTCGTCGCGCGGCAGGCTCGACACCGCGCTCAGCAGCCCGTCGGTGCCCAGGAAGTCCATCAGCGCGAAGTAGGCGTCGGCCACCTCGGCCGGCTCCCGCTCGACGATGTCGGCGATGTCGATGATGTCGAGCAGGCTGTAGCGGTAGAGGCAGGAGGCGACGCTGTGGGCCAGGTCCTCGGGCACGCCGTGCACGGCCAGTTCGCCGGAGACCCTGGCGACGATGGCGCGATCGTCACCGCGCAGCCAGCCGGGCATCCCCGGTGTGAGCGCGGCGACCTTGGCGGCGAACCGATTGATCTCGGCACCGACCGCCAGGGGCTGGGGACGGTAGTTCAGCAGCCAACGGGCGGACCGGTCGAGCAACCGGCGCTGATCCAGCGTCATCCGATCGGTGACGGCCACCGAGACCCCGTGATCGAGGCCCGCCGAGCGGATGCGCCGCCAGGTGTCCTCGATACCGAAAATGGCGTCGGCGGCGACGAACGCCCGCACCGCGTCGACGTGTCCCACGCCGGCGTCCTCGGCGACCCGGTAGGCATAGGTGATGCCACCGGTGTCCACCACGTTGTTGACCAGCATGGTGGTCACGATCTCGCGTCGCAGTTGGTGGCCGCGGATGTCGTCGGCGAACCTGTCGCGAAGCTGCACCGGGAAGTATCCCGGCAGCCGCGCCGCGAAGGCCTCGTGATCGGGCAGGTCGCTGTCGAGTACCTGTTCCTTGAGCGCCAGCTTCACGTGGGCCATCAACGTCGCCAGCTCCGGTGAGGTCAGGCCGATGCCGATCTCCTCGCGGCGGCGGATCTCCTTGTTGGTGGGCAGCGCCTCGAGTGCGCGGTTGAGGCCTCGGGTCTCCTCGAGTTCGGCGATCTGGCGGGCGTGCACGTTGAGCAGGCCGGGCGCGTTGGCCCGACTGGTGCCCATCAGGTCGTTCTGGTCCTCGTTGTCGGTGAGCACCAGTCGCGACACCTCGTCGGTCATCGAGGCCAGCAGTTCGCCGCGATCGCCGGGGTCCAGGGCGCCGGCACCGAGCAGCGAGTCCACCAGGATCTTGATGTTGACCTCATGGTCGGAGCAGTCCACCCCCGCGGAGTTGTCCATGGCGTCGGTGTTGACCCGTCCCCCGCACAGATCGAACTCCACCCGGCCCAGCGAGGTGACGCCGAGGTTTCCGCCCTCACCGATCACCTTGGCGCGCAACTGACTGGCGTTGACCCGCACGGCGTCGTTGGCCCGGTCGCCGACGGCGGCGTCGGACTCCGCCTCGGCCTTGATGTAGGTGCCGATACCACCGTTGAACAGCAGGTCGACCGGGGCGCGCAGGATGGCGCGGATCAGGTTCGGCGGGGTCAGCTCGGTGACCGATTCGTCGATCCCCAGCGCCCGGCGCATCGGCTCGCTCACCGGGATCGACTTCTGCTGCCTGCTGAACACCCCGCCGCCGGCGCTGATCAACGTCGAGTCGTAGTCCTCCCAGCTGGAGCGGGGAAGGTCGAACAACCGCCGGCGCTCCGGGAACGAGGTGGCCGCGTCGGGATCCGGATCGACGAAGATGTGCCGGTGGTCGAAGGCGGCCACCAACCGAATGTGCTCGGAGAGCAGCATCCCGTTTCCGAACACGTCACCGCTCATATCGCCGACGCCGACGACGGTGAAGTCCTCGGACTGGGTGTCCACACCCATTTCGCGGAAGTGCCGTTTGACCGACTCCCAGGCGCCCTTGGCGGTGATGCCCATGGCCTTGTGGTCATAGCCCACCGAACCCCCGGAGGCGAACGCGTCGCCGAGCCAGAAACCGTAGGACTTGGCAACGTCATTGGCGATATCGGAGAACGTCGCGGTGCCCTTGTCGGCCGCGACCACCAGGTAGGCGTCGTCACCGTCGCGGCGCACCACACCGGGCGGGGTGACGACCCGGCCGCTGCCCACCTCGACGTTGTCGGTGAGGTCGAGCAGGCCCGAGACGAACAGCCGGTAGCAGGCCACCCCCTCGTCGCGGAAGTTCTCCCGGTCTGCCGCGGCGTCGCCGGTGGGCGCCGGAGGCTGCTTGACGACGAAACCGCCCTTGGCGCCGACCGGCACGATCACCGCGTTCTTGACCGCCTGCGCCTTGACCAGGCCGAGGATCTCGGTGCGGAAGTCCTCCCGCCGGTCCGACCAGCGCAGCCCGCCGCGGGCGACCGGACCGAAGCGCAGATGCACGCCCTCGACCCGGGGCGAATAGACGAAGATCTCGAACTTCGGTCTGGGCAGCGGGAGCTCGTCGATGAGTTCCGGGTTGAGCTTGATCGACACCACGTTGCGGGCCCGCGCGGAATCGGGGCTCTTGACGTAGAAGTTGGTGCGCAGGGTCGCCTCGATCATCGAAGCGAAGGCCCGCAGCACCCGGTCGGTGTCCAGGCTGGTCAGCGCGTCGATATCGGCGGCGACGGCCAGTGCGGCGGCCTTGGCGTCGAGGCCCCGCGCGGCGGAGTCCGGGTCGAACATCGCCTCGAACAAGGCGACCAGCGAACGGGCGGTGGAGGTGTTCTCCCCCAGTACCGACTCGATGTGGTTCTGGCTGTACGGGAACCCGGCCTGGCGCAGGTATTTGGCGTAGGTCCGCAGCAGTGTGACCTGCTGCCAGGTCAGACCTGCCCGCAGAACAAGTTCGTTGAAGCGGTCGACCTCGACACGTCCCTGCCAGATCGCCGCGACGGCGTCGGTGAACCGGGCGGCGGTGGCGTCCCAGTCCCCGCTGTCGGCCAGTTCCGGAACCGAGGCTTCCGGACGGATCTTGAACTGGTAGATCGAGACCGTCAGGCCCTCAGGTCGGGTGACGGTGAACGGCCGTTCCTCGAGAACCTCGACGCCCATACACTGCAGTACCGGCAGCAGTTGGCTCAGCGACGCCGAGACCCCGCCCAGGTACCAGGTGAGGAAGGCCTCGCGGTCGGCATCGCCGGGCTCCAATTGCAGCCGCACCGAATCCGGCCCCAGCGACTCGACGATGCCGATATCGGTGATCGCCTCGTCCGGTTTGACCGCCTGTTTGAACTCCTCGGGCAGCGCCGCGGCGTAGTACTCGGCGATGGCGCCGTCGATGGCGCCGGACTGCGCCGCGGCCAGCAGCCGGTCGGCCCAGGTTCGGGTGGTGGCGGTGAGCAGATCCTGGATGCGGGCGCGGTTGGCCTCGGAGGTGTCGACCGCGGGGCGGTCCGGAATGTCGGGCAGCCGGACGGTGAAATGCACAACCGCCCAGGGGGATTCACTGACACGGGCGGCGTAGTCGATGCTCGACCCGCCGAATTCGTGCATCAGGATGTCCTGCATGGCCAGCCGGACGGCGGTGGTGTAGCGATCCCGCGGCAGGTACACCAGGCAGGACACGAAGTGGCCGAGCCGGTCGGTCCGGACGAACAGCAGCGCCCGGCGCCGCGAGCCCAAGTCGATCACCGCACCGGAGGTGTCGAGCAACTGTTCGGCCGAAAGGGTGAACAGCTCCGAGCGCGGGATGGTCTGGATGATGTCGAGCATCAGCTGGCCGGGATGGCTCGGGTCGTCCTGCGACATGGCCAGCGCCTGCTGGACCCGCCGGGAGATCAGCGGGATGTCAAGAACGTTGGCGTTCATCGCCGCGACGGTGAACAGGCCGACGAAGCGGTGCTCGATGACCTGCTCACCGGCGTTCTCGCGCACCACGACGATGTAGGGGTAGGCGCCGTAGCGCAGGAAGCTCGGCATGGTGGCCGACGCCAGCGAGACCAGCTCGCCCGGCCGGCTCAGTTCGGGCAGCACCTCGGTGCGCAGCACCGCCACTCCCAGCCGGCTGGACTCGTCGACCGAGGCCACCCCGTCCTGCACGGTGCAGCGCTGGGATCCGAGCAGCACGAAGTGGCCGTCACCGAGCCAGCGCAGCAGATAGGACACGTCCATGCGGTCAGGTCCGGCGAACCGGGTGCCGTCGTCGGCGGCGATGTCGTGCGCCAGCGTGTGCAGGGTGGCGTTCATCGCCGCGGAGTCCTGAGCCACCTGGCGGGCGTCGGCGACCACCATCGGCATCAACCGGACCGCTTCGGCAAGGGCACGCTGGTTGACCGTCGGGGACAGCTGGATGTGGATCCAGGACTCCTCGATCATCTCCGGTTGGCCCATCTCCGGCTGGACCTGCCCGCCGCCGGGCCGGACGTCGATCAGCGTCCCCTCGTCGTCGCGACGAACCCCAACCACCGGATGCATCAGCGCGACGTAGCCGACCCCCAACCGGTGCAGCAGCACGGTGACCGAGTCCATCAGCGTGTCGGCCTGGTCGGTGACGATCTGCAGCGCGGGACCGAAACCGCCCGAATCGTCCGCCCCGCAGACCTCGACCAGCGTCTCACCGACACGGCGTCGCTGGGCGAGCCGTTCCTGCGCGGCGATCAACGCCGACGGAACCGTCGCCGTCTGCTCCTCGGAGGCCTCGGCGCTGTCGAGCAACGCTCCCCCGTGGGGGCCTCGGTAGGTGGCGGCATAGGCCCGCCCAAGATCATCAGAAGTGCTCCGGCCGTGCATCACAGCCGAGACATTAGTCGCGTGTGAGCCGCCGGTGGGTCACTCTGTGCGGACGGGCCGCTTCCGCGCCCAGTCTTTCGACCTTGTTCTCCTCGTAGGCGCCGAAGTTGCCCTCGAACCAGAACCACTTGGCCTCATTGGAGGCGTCGCCCTCCCAGGCCAGGATGTGGGTGCAGGTCCGGTCCAGGAACCACCGATCGTGAGAGATCACCACCGCGCAACCGGGGAACTTCTCCAGCGCGTTCTCCAGGGATCCGAGGGTCTCGACGTCGAGATCGTTGGTCGGTTCGTCGAGCAGCAGCAGGTTGCCCCCCTGTTTGAGGGTCAGGGCAAGGTTCAGTCGGTTGCGCTCGCCGCCGGACAGCACGCCCGCGGGCTTCTGCTGATCGGGCCCCTTGAACCCGAACGCCGAGACATAGGCCCGGGACGGGATCTCGGTCTGACCCACCTCGATGTAGTCGAGTTTGTCGGAGACGACCTCCCAGACCGACTTCTTCGGGTCGATACCGGCCCTGGTCTGGTCGACGTAGCTGAGCTTGACCGTCTCGCCGACCCGGACCGTTCCGCTGTCCGGCTCCTCCAGGCCGACGATGGTCTTGAACAGCGTGGTCTTGCCGACGCCGTTGGGCCCGATCACCCCGACGATGCCGTTGCGCGGCAGGGTGAACGAGAGATCCTTGATCAGAACCCGTCCGTCGAATCCCTTGTCCAGGTGCTCGACCTCGACGACCACGCTGCCCAGCCGCGGGCCGACGGGGATCTGGATCTCCTCGAAGTCGAGCTTGCGGGTCTTCTCGGCCTCGGCCGCCATCTCCTCGTAGCGCTGCAGGCGGGCCTTGTTCTTGGCTTGGCGGGCCTTGGCCCCGGAGCGCACCCAGGCCAGTTCCTCCTTGAGCCGCTTCTGCAGCTTCTGGTCCTTCTTGCCGGCCACCTCGAGGCGCTCGGCCTTCTTCTCCAGATAGGTCGAGTAGTTGCCCTCGTACGGGTAGGCCCGGCCGCGGTCGAGTTCGAGGATCCACTCGGCGACGTTGTCCAGGAAGTAGCGGTCGTGGGTGACGGCGAGGATCGCGCCCGGGTATTCGGCCAGGTGCTGTTCGAGCCACTGCACGCTCTCGGCATCGAGGTGGTTGGTGGGCTC
>JAGQTQ010000058.1:0-21415 GCA_020438905.1 Mycobacterium sp. | reverse complement strand
AGCAGCAGGTCCGGCTTGCTCAGCAACAGCTTGCACAACGCCACCCGGCGCCGCTCGCCACCGGAGAGATGGGTGACCGGCTCGTCGGGCGGCGGGCAGCGCAGCGCATCCATGGCCTGTTCCAGCTGGGAGTCCAGATCCCAGGCGTTGGCGTGATCGAGTTCCTCCTGCAGCCGACCCATCTCCTCCATCAGTTCGTCGGAGTAGTCGGTGGCCATCAGTTCGGCGACCTCGTTGAAGCGGTCCAGCTTGACCTTGATCTCGCCGAGCCCCTCCTCGACGTTGCCCCGAACCGTCTTCTCCTCGTTGAGCGGGGGCTCCTGCTGGAGGATCCCCACGGTCGCCCCGGGTGCGAGGAAGGCGTCGCCGTTGTTGGGTTGGTCCAGGCCGGCCATGATCTTCAGCACGCTGGACTTGCCGGCGCCGTTGGGACCGACGACACCGATCTTGGCGCCCGGCAGGAAGCTGAGCGTGACATCGTCGAGGATGACCTTGTCGCCGTGAGCCTTGCGGACCTTGCGCATGGTGTAGATGAATTCCGCCACGCGCCCATCCTAGGTGCGACGCCACCGACGACCCGATGCCGCCCGACGGTCGCGCCGGACCCGGGCCGGCGCGACCGTGCGGCGGTCTCAGGCGGACAGCACCAGACCCTCGGTCTCACCCCCGCCTTCGGCCGCTTCGTCTATCCCTTCCTCGGCCCCGTCCTCGGCCCCCACCCCGTCGGAGTCAGGAGAGGTCCGGGACTGCGGCGGCTGCTCGATACGCGCGATCACCCGGCCCAGGTCGGGGCCGACCGCGGTCGCCCGCATCTCCAGCGACGACCGTTTGAGCCCCTCTCGGTCCTCGTACTCGCTGGTGTGCACGGTGCCCACCGCGATCACCGCGGCTCCCTTGTAGAGGGCGGCGCCGACCCCGGTGACCAGCCTGCCCCAGCAGTTGACCGTGACGAACAGCGAGTTGCCCGGTTCCCAGCTGCCCTCGGGGGTCCGGCGGCGGGAATTGCTGGCCACCCGGAAGCTGATCACCTCCTGGTCGCCCACGATGCGGCGGCGCGGATCGGTGATGATCCGTCCGACGACGGTGATCGGTGTCTCGAACATGGCTGCGGTCCTCTCAGTCGGTGCGGTTGTCGCACCAACAGTGAGCACCCTGGCACCGACGGTCGCCGCACGCCGCGGACGCAAAAACCGTCCGGCTGTGGAACAACCGCCGACTGTGGATCAGCGTCCGGGGAGTCGTGTCGCCGCGCTCGGCAGGAACCACCCGACGCCGGGCCGGGCATGCATCGGAACCCGGTTACGGGGTGGCCGAGGCGGAGTAGTCGATGCCGACGTTGTCGCCCTCGATGGTGGTCACCGACACGTCATAGCCGACCTTGTCGTTACCGGTGACGGCGACGCACTCCACCGAGGTGCCTGGCTTGGCCATCGCGTCGGACACGCACTCGACGGTCTCGGCCGGAGTGCCGTCGGCGTTGAGCCGCTGCATGAGGAGTTCCTGAATCTGCTCCTTGGGCACCACCGGGACCACCGAGAGGTCCATCTGGAGCCCGTTGACACCGTCGATGGCCGCGACGCGCTTGCTGACGACTCCGTCGATGGTCACCTCACAGGTGGCCGTCTCACCGACGGCACCCTCCATACCCGAGTCGCAGCTCACGGTCTGGGCGCCGGTCAGTCCCGAAACACCCTTCTCCAGTTGCTCTTTCGTCAGCGAGGGTGACAGGTCGAAGGAGACCCCGGACTCGTCGACCTCGGTCGTGGTGACCTTGGCCTCGACGCTGTTGGTGTCGCTGAAGACGACGTCGCACATGGTGGACTTGCCCACCTCGGCGGCCAGTTCGTCCTTGCAGGTCACCGACTGCGGCGCATTGCCGGCCTCGGTGAGCTGCTCGGTCAGCTTGGTCTGCAGATCGGCGGCGCTCACCGACTTGGCGACCTTGGTCTCCACCTTTGCCGAGCATCCGGTCAGCCCGGCACCGATCAGCCCAGCCGCGACGACAGCGGCACCACAGGCCGCGACAGTGGTCCTCATCAAACGTCTCCTCCGCATATCGGGTACCCCGCCTAGCGGGCCGCTCGGACCCTATCAGCAGCTCACCGGCGATGACCGGACATTCAATTCGCCGTGCGCACCATCGCCTCGCGGGCCTGGAACTGTTCGCGGGCCAGCAGGTGAATCCGCTCCATATCGGCGATGATGACCCGCAACTCGTTGAGGAAGGACCGCCGGCGCTCGCGCAGGTCGGGCGCCGGTTCCATCAGTTTCTGGTCCGCGGCGACCTTGCGCGCGGTCGGGAACAGCAGCGCCGACACCGATTCGGTGCTGCTCACCAATCCCTGTGCCGCGTACTGGTTTCCGACGCCGAGTGCCCGTTCGCTGAGTTCCTTGTCGCCGATGTCGGCGGGTGCGTCGCAGAGCACATCGGCCACGATCTCGTACGCCTCGAAGAACGGGCGCAGCATGGCGTTGGCCATCAGCGGCCGCTTGGCCCGCAGCAGCGCGTCGACCGCCTCCGGCCCCGCGTCGAGTTGGGCCTGCCAATCCTGGTTCCAGCTCAGTTCCTCGGCGATGTTCTTGCGGAAGGTGGCCGAGTCGGCGAAGTAGAAGTCGAACTTCAGCAGCGCGCGCAACCGCATCGCCTGGGCCCAGAACGCATCCACCCGTTCACCCTCCGGTGCCCGGGCGGCGTGGACCAGTGCCAGTTCCACGATGGAGGTCTCCAGGAACGCGTGGATCAGCGAGTTGCGGTAGAAGGCCGCCTCGTGCTCGTGCTGCGGTTCGATCTTCCACACCGGTTCGTGCCCGCCGTCGATGCGGGTAACCGGGTTGCCGTTGGACAGCGCGTCCACGGCGGCCCGAACCCCCTCGGTGGAATGAAGTCGCAAGGCGCTGTTGGTCATCGGCGTCTGCTTGCGCTGCAGATAGTCCAGCGAGGCCTGCAGCGTGTGATGAAGCTGCCGCAACGTCAGCGCCCGTCCCCGGGTGGCCAGCAGGACCGCCGAGACCAGGCTGTTGGCGTTGATCGGCGTGGCCCGCAGGATCCGCCAGGAGACCTCGATGGCCATCTTCTGCATCGCCAGCCGTTTGGCGGCCTCGTCGTTGGCGATCGGCCCGCCGGGCTCTCCGAGGTACTGGCGCATCGACACCGCCTCGGGGAAGCGGACATAGATCTTTCCGTAGTTGCGCTCGCCCTGAGCCTTGATGAACTTGTAGAGCCACTCGGCGCCCTCGGGGATCTTCTCCCCGCCGCGCGCGTAGGCCGCGTATTCGGTGGTCTCGTGGAGCTGATCGAAGCTGATCGATGTCGGCTGCAGCAGGATGTCCTCACTGCGGCCGTCGAGGTAGGCGTCGGCGACGTAGGACAGCAGACCGAGCTTGGGCGGCAACATCTTTCCGGTTCTCGACCGGGTGCCCTCGATGGACCAGCTGAGATTGAAACGCTTCTGCACGATATAGCCGACGAACTGGCGCAGCACATACTTGTAGAGCGGGTCGTCAAGCCTGCGGCGCAGGAAGATCACCCCGGACCGCCGCATCAGCGGACCCATGAAGCCGAAGGACAGGTTGATCCCGGCGAAGGTGCAGGCCGGAGGCAGCTTGTTCTCCTGCAGGGCCACCGGGACCACCACGCCGTCGAGATAGGAACGGTGCGACCACAGGAACACCGCAGGATGGTCTTCCAGGGCGCGTCGCATCGCCTCGATCTGAGCCTGGTCGTAGTCGATCCGGGAATCGAATCCCCTGCTGAAAATGGCCCGGCCGAGGTTGGGGATCAGATCGACCGAGAACCTGCTCCATCCGGTGGCCAGCTCGTCGAGCATCTCCTCGGCCTTCTGAGGGCTGGCGCCGGGAATCTCGGCCATCCCCTCCATGAAGCGTGAGGACGCCATCAACTCGTCGGTGATCAGCCGCGGCGACTTGTATTCCGGCCCGAGCAAGCGCAATTCGATCCGCTCGATCGCCAGGTTGGCCCGGCGCAGGACGAACTGGGCGAAGTCGCGGGGGCTGTCCCCGACGGTGTTCTCCTGCCACAGCTGCCGCAGTTCGGAAACCTTCGCCGGCTCGCCGGCGACGATCCTGGCCCGGGAAGGGTCCTTCTTGAGGATCGCGCGCTGCAGCATCTCCGGGGGACGGTAGGTTTCCCGACCCGACAGCAGGCCCGCCAGCTTCACCCGGGTCGGCAGGCCGCCCGGCACCCAGAACACCCGGACCGGGATGACGGTGGGATCGCCGGAACCCTCGAGGGTGTCGGCGACCTGGTCGATCATCTGCGGCGACGGATCGCTGTGCGGAAGCCGCAGCACTTCGACCCGCGTGTCGGGATGGGCGCGACGCTGGGCGCGCAGCCAGTCGTTGAGCAGATCGGCCTCGGCCCTCGATGAGACCGAGGCCAGCACCAGGGCGTCGTCGGTGGTGCTGAAGTCGGCGAGATAGTCGGCGGCGCTCACCGGCGTCCCCTCACTCTCGTCTGCGGGCTCTTCTGGGTGGGGGCTTCGGCTGCCTTTTTCGCAGGCGTCTTCTTGGCCGGCGCTTTCTTGGCAGCTGCCTTCTTGGCCGGCGCCTTCTTCGCGGGCGCCTTCTTCGCGGGCGCCTTCTTCGCGGGAGCCTTCTTGGCCGGCGCGCTGCGGCCGTATATGCCCGCTCTGGGCACCTTGTCCACCGGCCAGTTCCTCAGGGTGTCGATGTAGAGCTGGCGAACCTCGGCGATCCGCTCGGACAGGTTGTCCAACGTCCAATCCTGCAGCGAGATCGGCGGATAGACGACGACGTCCACCGTGCCGGGATGCAGGGTCGAGGAGTCCCGCGCGGAGATCTGCTCGGCGTTGCGGATCACGATCGGCACGATGGGTACCCCGGCGGCCATGGCCAACCGGAACGGGCCCTTCTTGAACTGACCCACCGCCCTGGTGTCCAGCCGGGTGCCCTCCGGCGCGATCACCACCGACAGGCCCTTCTTGGTGAGCTCCTCGGCCTGCTTGAGCGACTCGACGGCCTTCTTCGGGTCCTCCCGGTCGATGAAGATGGTGTCGACGAGCTTGCCCAGGGTGCCCACCACCGGGTCGTTCTCCAACTCCTTCTTGCCCACGCCGGTCCAGTTGTCCTTGACCATCGAAGCCACCAGCACCGGGTCGAAGTTGTTGCGGTGGTTGAAGATGAACACCGCCGGGCGCTGCTTCTTCAGGTTCTCCTCACCGAGGATGTTCAGCCGGACCCCGTTGAGGGCCAGCAGCATCTGCGGGAAGGCAGTGGTGAAGAAGTTGACCCCGCGGCGCCGGTTGAAGGTCAGCAGCCCCCAGCCGATGGCGCCGTAGGCGGCCGGCACGATCGACCCGACCCCCAGCAGCGTGCGCACTTGGCCGATGAGCCCCCCACGACCGCGGCTGGAGAAGCGCAGGATCGGCCAGCCGCGCTTGCGAGCCACCTCCGCCATCTTGTCGCCCGGATTGGTCGGCCGCGGGTTGCCAACCAGGTGCATCAGAGCCAGGTCCTCGTCGCCGTCGGCGTAGAAGTAGCTCTTCTTGAGGTCGATGTCGTGGTCGGCGGCGAACTTCTGCACGGCGTTGGCCTTGCCCGGACCCCACAGGATCGGCGTGACCACCTTGCCGGTCAGCACGCCGTCCCCGTCGGTCTCGAACTGGTTGGTCAGGACGTTGGGAATTCCCAGGAACCGGGCCACCGGCTCCACCTGGATCGTCAGCGCGGACGAACTGAGGACCACGGTGTGCCCGCGCTCCATATGGGCGTACACCAGATCCCGCATCTCCGGGTAGATCCGCTTCTCGATCTTCTCGGCGAACAACCGCTCGCCGATCTGCTGCAGATCCGACAGCGGCCGGCCGCGCAGCACATCGGTGGCCTTGTTGATCAGGTCCTCGAACTCCAGCCGGCCGAACTGGTGGTTAAGGCCCGCCGCGACCATGCTGATGAGCTCACCGACGCCCATATCCCGGTTGCGGAACCGCTCACGGGTCAGGATGACTCCGGTGAAACCGGCGACCAGGGTGCCGTCGACGTCGAAGAACGCCCCGACCTCGGGACCGGCCGGGCTGGCCATCACCTCGGCCACCGAACCGGGTAGGCGCAATTCCGCTGCGCCACTGGCGGGTTTGTCGCTCATGAATAAGCCACCGATCTCTTCGTGGACGGGCGAGAACCGTCCGGACGGTCAGGGAACGACGCGGGCACCACACGCGGGTGCGGGCTTCCGGCCAGGGCGAGCACCTCATCGAATCCCTCGCGCAGGCACCGGGCCCACAAGTCCGGTTCGGAGACGGCGGCCCGGTCGTAGCGGGTGGTGACGGTGGCAAAACCGCCGCGCGAAATCAGCACCACCATCATCGCCACACCGGGAAGCGGTCCGATGCCGAACTGCCGCAACACCTTTGCGCCGGCGATAAACGTGTCGCCGGGGTAGATGGGCACATTGCTGGCCTGGACGTCGGAGGCGATCACCGATCCGCTCATGGCTTCCAGGACCGGATCGGGCAGCAACGTCAGCACGGGGGCCACCGCGCCGATGAGGTCGATGGCGGCCTCCTCGCGCCGGGAGATCATCTGCTTGCGGATCTTGCCGATGCGGGCGGCGGGATCGGCGACGCCCACCGGGGCGGCCAGATTGACCCCGGCGAAACGGTTTCCGCCGGCCGGATCGGCCTCCGCGCGCAGATTCACCGGCACCGCCATGGGCAGCGAGTTGACCGGAACGCCGAGTTCGGCGTGGTAACGCCGCAGTGCCCCGCACAAGCCGGCCAGGTAGGCGTCGTTGATCGAACCTTCGGCGGCATGCGCGGCGCGGTGCAGGTCGCCCAGCCTCATCTCGATGGCCTCGGTCCGGGTCGACAGGCTCCGCCGGCGCAGCAGCGGCGACGGTTCAGCGGCCCGGCGCACCATCCGGCGACCGGAACGCACGTAGTCGATGGCGTCGAACAGGGCCGAGCCAGGGCTGCTCACCACCTTGCCGACCAGCCCCAGTCCCCCGGCCACCGCGCCCGCCACTCCCTCGACCAGGGCACCTGGCAGATGGCCGATCCCCTCCCGCATCAGGTCGATGCCGGTGATGTCCTCCGGAACCGGCAGCGGCGGCGTCGGACGCGGCTTCGCATCGCGCTCGAGGTCGTAGATTTCGGCGAACATCGCCGTGGCGCCCACCCCGTCGGTGACGGCGTGGCTCAGGTGCAGCAGGGTGGCCGCCTTGCCCCCCTCGAGTCCCTCGACGAGGGTCGCCGTCCACAGCGGCCGGGAGATGTCCAGCGGCGACTGCAGCATCACCTCGGCCAGGTCGAGAACGTCGCGCAGCATCCCGGGCTGGGGCACGCGCACCCGACGGACGTGGAAGTCGAGATTGAAATCCGGATCCACCACCCACCGGGCCGGCGCGGTCGGAAGCGGCGGCATGACCACTTTTTGACGCAACCGCAGCACCTTGCGCGAGGCGTTCTCGAACAACTCGCGGAACCGCTCCCAGTCCGGGGACGCGTCGAGAATTTCCAGTGCCATGATCCCCGACCGGGTCCGCGGGTTGGCCTCGCCACGGTGCATCAGCAGATCGAAGGCACCGAGTTCGGAAGGCAGCCCGGAAGCGTCCACGGGGCCGCTCATCGAACACCTCCTCACCGCATGCAATGCCCGGCGCCGCGCCGTCTGACTCCTAACGCTAGTCCGACCACCGCCGCAGCGGGGTCGATTGCCGCTCGGGCGGGATCAACCGGCCGAGCGGGCGGCCACCGCCCTATGGCCGCTGCCGGCCATGACGTGACGGCCGTAGATGATGCCGAGGAACGCCGCCACCGACTCGGCCGCCATCTGGCAGCGCAGTGTGGCGATGGCGTCGAAGAAGTGATGGGCGTTGGGGATCTCGGCGTAGGCCACCGTCGGTGCCCCGGCGCCGCGCAGGGCGTCGGCGAATCCCTCGGCCTGGGAGCGCGGGACCACCGCGTCGTTCTCCCCGTGCAGGATGAAGAACGGCGGGGCGTCGCGGTGTGCGCGCAGGGTCGGCGAGGCCGCTTCGTACAACTCCCGGTTCTCGGCCAGCCTGCGCTGCATGACCATGGTTTCCAGCAGCGGCATGGTCAGCTTGTGCATGGCGCCATGATCGGTGAGGTCGTAGACGCCGTAGTACGGGGCGGCGGCCTGCACGCTGGTGTCGGCGTCCTCGAAACCCGGTTGGAGGGTGCGATCGCCCGGGGTCAGTGCCGCCAGCGAGCTGAGGTGTCCGCCCGCCGAGCCGCCGGTGACCGCGATGAAGTCCGGATCGCCGCCGAAGTCGGCGATGTTGGCGCGCACCCAGGCGATGGCCCGCTTGACGTCGACGATGTGCGCCGGCCAGGCGTTGCGCGGACTGCGGCTGTAGTTGATCGACACGCAGATCCAGCCGAGCTCGACCATCCGGGTCATCAGCGGATAGGCCTGCCCGCGCTTGTCGTTCAGCGACCAGCCGCCGCCGGGAATCTGGATCAGCACCGGCGCCCGGTGACCGGCGGGCAGGTCCGGGCGTCGCCACACGTCGAGCAGATTGCTACGCCCCCCCGGACCGTAGGAGATGTTGGTGGTCGCCGCGGCATACCTGCGCCGGTGGCGCATCGCCTCCACCAGGCTGCCCAGGTTGGGCCGACGCGAGGTGTAGGACTCCAGCGGGTGGTGAACCGCAGAGAGGTAGTCGGCGCCGAACGTCTCGCTCAACGCCTCGTCGAGCACATCGTCGGCACGCTGGGCGGCCAACCCGGAGGCCGCCCTCTCCAGCGGTGCGGGCAGCGCGGACAGCACATGGCCGGTCAGGACGTGCGGGGAGAACTCCGCGGCCAACCATCCCAGCACCCAACTGGCGGCTGCCGGCGTCCCGCGCAGCACCAGCGTGCCGGCCCGCACGGCTCGATTACATCGAGCACTGACCTCTTCGATCGCACAGTTCATTACTGTCGGCTCCCTTGAGAAACCCCGGTCCGGCCCCCGCCGGGCACTCCGTGCCCGGCGCCGAGGTCACGCTAGCGAATCACCTCGGTCACAATCGCGATTTTCGCCTCCCGGATGCTCGGTAGCGGGTATCGACGCAGGCCAGAGGCAAAAAACACGTCAACGCGACACGTCCGGATACACTGACCCACGCTTGCCTCCGTAGCTCAGGTGGATAGAGCAAGGGCCTTCTAATCCCTAGGTCGCACGTTCGAGTCGTGCCGGGGGCGCAAAGCGATCAGGAATCGGTAACCGCACCATATGTTGCTGATCCTGTGTCATAGTTGACCGCGGGTACGGGTTCGGCGGCGGAACTGCCATTGTGTTCTGCCGTTTCGGTTGGTCAACCACTCACCGAGGTTCCGGGTCGACATCTCGCCGAGTTTGCGAGAGGCGGCACGATCGGCTGAAGCCCCGCCTTGTCGGAATGCATCTGACCGGTCGTGGGGCGGGGGGCCTTCACCGTGGCAATGGGCGAGACGCCGATCAGCGGCACGCGCGTGGTGATCATCGACGGCCATGAAGTGGTCCGCGCCGGCCTGGAGTCCTGGTTGACCGGCGAGTTCACCCTCGTGGCGAGCTTCACCCGAACCTGCGACTGCCTGACCTGGCTGGGCACCGGCGCGGCCGTCGACGTCGTGGTGGCCGAGATCCAGCACGACGGGCATGCTCCCGACTTCGACCGACTGCGGGCCCTCTGCGCGGCCGGCCCGAAGGTGGTCGTCCACTCGGTGGCCACCTCCCACGAGGTGATCCTGGCCGGCCTCGACGCAGGCGCAGGGTGTTACGTCGCCAAGTCCGACGGCCGGGAGCACCTGTTCAATGCGATCCGCGGCCTGTGCACCGGGGACGGTTACACCAGCCCGCGAATGGCCGCGGCCCTGATGCGAACCCGGGTCAACCTCTCCGAACGCGAGAAACAGGTCCTGGTGGCGTGGCTCGGCACGGAGAGCAAGGACGATGTGGGCGGCTTGCTGCGCATCGCGCCGGCGACGGTGCGAACCCACCTGCAGCGGGTACGCGCCAAATACGCCGCGGCGGGCCGACTCGCCTCCACCAAATCCGCCCTGCTGGCCAGGGCGGTCGAGGACGGCCTCATCGGCCTGAGGGATCTGGACTGCAACGCCAGGCGGCCCGGATAGCCGACCCTGCGGGCGTGGCAACCCCGCCGAGGACTGCCTCGGCACCACACTGGTTCTGGTTGCACCCGAGGGAGGAAGCCGGAAACCGTGTCTGTCGCCGATGTCGAGGCGCGCCGTGGGATACGACGGCGACCTTCCCGACGCCGGCCCCGGTCGGACTTCCGTCCCGATATCGAAGGCCTGCGCGCGGTGGCCGTGATCGCCGTCGTCGCCTTCCACGCCGGCGCCATCGATGGCGGCTTCATCGGCGTCGACGTCTTCTTCGTCATTTCCGGATTCCTGATCACCCGCATGCTGTGGGCCGAACGGGTCGCGACCGGACGGGTGCGGCTGGCGAGTTTCTACGGGGCGCGGGCCCGTCGGCTGCTGCCCGCGGCGGCGACGGTGCTGGTGGTGACCGCGGTGGCGGCCACGGTGCTGATGCCTCCACTCCAGGCGCGCTCGGCGCTGGACGACGGGCTGGCCAGCGCCCTCTACGTCGGCAACTACCGGTTCGCCATCACCGGAACCGACTACCTGGCCCACAGCGCCCCCTCGCCGTTCCAGCACTACTGGTCGCTGGGCGTCGAGGAGCAGTTCTACCTGCTGTGGCCGGTGCTGCTGCTCGCAGTCGGGTGGCTGTGGAATCGCCGGGCGAACCGGCCGTCCCCGCTGCCCTACCTGGTGATGCTGAGCGCGATTATCGCCGCGTCGCTGACCCTGGCGGTGATCTGGACTCATTCTCAGCCCCCGTGGGCGTTCTTCTCCCTGCCGAGCAGGGCGTGGGAACTGGCCGCCGGCGGTCTGATCGCACTGTCGGCCCCGCTGTGGCGGCGGTTGGCGCCCGGGTTCGCCGCGATCGCCGGCTTCGGCGGGCTGGCGGCGATCGGCTGGGCCGCGACCCAGCTCGATGACGCGACCCCGTACCCGGGCACGGCAGCCTTGGTGCCGGTTATCGGCACCATGGCGGTTATCGTGGCGGGCTGCGCGACCCCGACCAGGGCGGCCGGGCGGTTACTGGCGATACCGCCGTTGCGGGCGGTGGGCCGGCTGTCCTACTCCTGGTACCTGTGGCACTGGCCGCTTCTGGTCCTGGCCCCGGTGGCGGTCGGCCACCCGCTCGGGTGGGCCGGCCGGCTGGCGGCGGTGGCCGCGTCCTTCGCCTTGGCGATGTTCACCCTGCGCTACGTCGAACGCCCGATCCGCTACGCGCGGCCGCTGCGCCGCTCGGCGGGCGGCAGTCTGGCGATCGGCAGCATGGTCACCGCGGCGGCGGTCAGCGCGGCGCTGCTGCTGCCGCTGCTGGTCCCCGTCCCGGTCGGGCGCGGGGCGCCCGCGACGGCTGCGGTCACCCACTCCGCACAGCGGCCACAATCGGTCCCCGACTCCCTCGTCACCGCTCTGACCGAGGTTCGCGCCGCCGTGCAGGCTGCCAGTAGGCCCGGCCCGGTTCCGGCCGGTCTGACTCCCCCGCTGGCCGAAGCGGCCTGGGACAAACCCGCGGGGTTCTTCGACGGGTGCGTGCGAACCTGGCTCGAGGTGGGGGTGCCGGAATGTGTTTCCGGCGACCCTGACGGTCCGACGACGGTCGCGCTGGTCGGGGACTCCCACGCAGCGATGTGGCACCCTGCGCTCGAACCCCTTGCGGCCCGCGAGCACTGGCGGCTGGTGACGATGGCCAAGGTCACCTGCCCGTTGCAGGATCTGCCCATCGTCAGCCCGTATCTGGGACGGGAGTACTCCGAGTGCCGGCAGTGGCGCACCGAGGCAATCCAGCGAATACGGTCCGAGCAGCCGAAGCTGATCGTGCTGAGCATGTCCCGGCGCTATGGCGCCGATTTCGGCTTCACCGCCTACGACCCCGCCTGGATGGCAAGCCTGACCGACTTGGTGGCGAACCTGCGCGCGGACACCGGCGCGCGGGTGCTGGTGCTGGGCCCGGTCCCCGACCCGCACACCGATGTGCCGGTCTGCCTGTCCGCCCACCTCGAGGACGCCCTGGCCTGCGCGCCGGAACGGCAGAAAGGCCTGTACGCCGACGGGATCGCCGACGAGTCGCTGGCCACCGGGGCGGGCGGCGGCCAGTACGCGGAACTCTCGCAGCTGTTCTGCACAGATCGGGTGTGCCCGGTGGTCGTGGGTACCGACGTGGTGTTCCGGGATGACAACCACGTCACGGTGTCGTACGCGCAGACCCTGGCGCCAGTACTGGAGATCATCACCGAGCAGGCAATCGCCCCGCGCAGCTGATGTTAGCCTCGGGCACCGTGGCGGATCAGGTTCTCTACGAGGTGATCGACCGGGTCGCGCTGATCACGGTCAACGATCCCGACCGACGCAATGCGGTGACCGAGACGACCTCGGCGCTGCTGGCCGAGACGGTGCAGCGCGCCGAAAGCGACGAGGGCGTTCACGCGGTCGTGGTCACCGGGGCCGGCAAGGCGTTCTGCGCGGGCGCGGATCTCTCCGCGTTGGGGGCCGCGGCCACGGAGGGCCTGCAGCGCCTGTACGCAGGGTTCATGGCAGTCGGGCGTTGTTCGCTTCCGACGATCGCCGCGGTCAACGGGGCAGCCGTCGGCGCCGGAATGAACCTGGCTCTGGCCGCCGATGTGCGTATCGCAGGCCCGAACGCAATGTTCGATCCGCGCTTCCAGAAACTCGGCATCCATCCCGGCGGGGGCGCTACCTGGATGCTGCACCGGGCCGTCGGCCCCCAGGTCGCCCGGGCTGCGCTGCTGTTCGGGATGCGGTTCGACGCCGAGGCCGCCGTTCGCCACGGTCTGGCGCTGCAGCTCGCCGAGGATCCGGTGGCCGCGGCCCTGGAACTGGCGGCCGGCCCCGCTGCGGCCCCGCGTGAGGTGGTGTTGGCCACCAAGGCCTCGATGCGGGCCACCGCGATCCCCGGCTTCAACGACGCCGAGCATCACGAGGCCGCCAAGAACATCGAATTGGGCCCGCAGGCGATCACGATCGAGTCCCCGGAATTCAGGGCGCGTCTGGCGGCCGCCCGGAAGAGGTGAACCTCAGGCCGCGAGCCTGTTGTTCAGCCACACCTCGATCTCGCTCATCGGAGTCCGCGGGGTCCCCGGCGGCGCTGGGGCCATGCAGTGATGCTCGTGGCCGGTCGGTGTGGTGAATTCGGCGGTGTGCCTTCCCTTTTCGTCGGACCCGGTGACGACGTTCCAACCCGATGCCTCTTTGGTGTAATTGCACCCGGCACACAGACCCAACCCGTTCACCGCGCTGGTAGCTCCGCCCCGCCGGTGCGGGGTGGCATGGTCGCGGTGCCGGATGGGAGCGTCACAGTAGGGCGTTCGGCAACGCTGATCGCGTAGCCCGATGAAGAGGGCGAGACCCTTCGGGAAGTTTCGCGAGCGCGAATCCATGGCGACCAGTGAGCCGGTGGCCGGTGTCGCGTAGAGCCGCCGGAGCGTGGCCACCGACGCGGGGTCGTCCACGGCACGGGAGATGAGGTTGCGCGCCACCACGGAGGGAACCGACCCGTAGCCGATGACCGCGGCCGCCCCCTCCTCGGCCCCGAGCAGCACCTGATCGGAGATCACCAGATTCACGGCGACCGGCACCGCCTCGGCGGCGTCCCGTCCGGTCACTCGAGCGACGAGGGTGTCGGCCATGACCTGACCGCGTGACCGGCCGTCGAAGCAGGTGTCGGCCGCCCGCTTGAGCGCCGCGTACACCGACACACCCTGGGCGACCGGCAGCAGTGCGGTCACGTAGGTCATGGTGTCGGGGGCGGGGCGGATGGTGACCGTCCGGTCTTTCTCGGCGCGCGCGGCCCGGTCCACCACCGCGTGCGGATCGAGCCGGTAGGCGACTTCCTTGGCGGCAGCGGCGAGCGCGGCGTCACCCAGACCCTCAAGGCCGGCTTGATCCGAGCACAGTTCGGCGTCCAGCCGCCGCCGGTCCTCGACATCAAGGCAGGCCGACTCGCGAACCAGAATGGTGGCGCGCCACTCCGAGAGCGCGCCGGCCTCCATCGCAGCGAGGGTATGCGGCATCTCATGCACCAGCGCCTTGGCCATGCCGAGGTGCCGACCGCCCCGGGCCGGCGAATCCCGCCGGGCCAGCGCCACCTCAACGGCCACGCCCCGACCGCGCCGCGCCGCCGGTACCCCGGCAGCCGCCTCGGCGGTGCGCCGGGCGGTATCGAGCGCAGCCGACAGCCGGGCCTGTCGAGCAGCCGCCGCGGCCTTCAGCCGCTCAAGGGCTGCGATGCCCTCGACCAACGACGACTCATCGCCAGCAGGGTCGAACTCCAACAATTTATCGAACATACGTTCGATAGTACCCGATCGTGGCGGACCGATCCAGTCGAAAAATCGCCCGATGCCGCCGCGGCAACCCTGTCGTGCTGTCACCGCTCCCGTCTAGGCTCGGGGCACCGAGTGAGAATCGAGGAAGCCATGCCAGCGGGTAAACCGAATATCCTGGTCATCTGGGGCGATGACATCGGAATCACCAATCTGAGTTGCTACAGCGACGGTCTGATGGGCTATCGGACCCCCAACATCGACCGGATCGCCGCCGAGGGAATGCGCTTCACCGACTCCTACGGCGAGCAGAGCTGCACAGCCGGCCGGTCCTCTTTCATCACCGGTCAGAGCGTCTACCGCACCGGCCTGTCCAAAGTGGGCATGCCCGGCGTCGACGTCGGATTGTCCGCGGAGGACCCGACCATCGCCGAGCTCCTCAAACCGCTCGGCTACGCCACCGGCCAGTTCGGCAAGAACCACCTCGGCGACCTGAACAAGCATCTGCCGACCGCGCACGGGTTCGATGAGTTCTTCGGCAACCTCTACCACCTCAACGCCGAGGAGGAACCGGAGAACCCCAACTACCCCACCGCCGAAGAGGCGCCGCGGCTTCGCGCCATGATGTTGCCGCGCGGCGTCATCCACTCGTGGGCAACCGAGGAGACCTCAGACGAGGTCGACGAGAGATATGGGCCGGTCGGCCGCCAGCGCATCGAGGACACCGGGCCTTTGACCCGCAAGCGCATGGAGACCATCGACGACGAGACGACCTCCGCGGCAATTGATTTCATCAAACGCCAACACGAATCCGACACGCCGTTCTTTGTGTGGATGAACACCACCCACATGCACTTCAGGACCCACACCAAACCCGAGAGCGTGGGCCAGTCCGGGCGGTGGCAGTCCCCGTACCACGACACGATGATCGACCACGACAAGCATGTGGGCCGACTACTGGACTGTATCGACGAGTTGGGCATCGGTGAGGACACCATCGTCGTCTACTCAACCGACAACGGCCCACACGCCAACAGCTGGCCCGACGGCGCCACCACACCATTCCGCAGCGAGAAGAACACCGGCTGGGAGGGCGCCTTCCGGGTTCCGGAGATGATCCGCTGGCCCGGACACATCCCCGAGGGGGTGGTGTCGAACGAGATTGTGCAGCATCACGACTGGCTGCCCACCTTCCTGGCCGCGGCCGGTGAGCCCGACATCGTCACCAAGCTCAAACAGGGGTACACGATCGGCGACCGGACGTATCACGTCCACATCGACGGCTATGACCTGCTGCCCTACCTGACCGGCGAGCAGGACAAGAGCCCCCGTCGCGGCTTGATCTACTTCTCCGACGACTGCGATGTGCTCGGATTGCGTTACGAGAACTGGAAGGTCGTGTTCCTCGAGCAACGCTGCCCTGGAACCCTGCAGATCTGGTTCGAACCGTTCACGGAGTTGCGCGCACCGAAGATATTCAACCTGCGCACCGACCCGTTCGAGCGCGCCGACGTCACCTCCAACACCTACTGGGACTGGGTACTGGAGAACATCTTCATCGCGCTGTACGGCAACGCCTTGGTGTTGGAGTTCCTCGACACCTTCAAGGAGTTCCCGCCGCGCAGCGAACCGGCGTCCTTCACCATCACCGCCGCGGTCGAGAAACTGAAGAAGTTCTCCGAAACCATGGGCGGATGACCTCCTCCCCACTGAGTCAATGGAATGAGGGACCGACGAAGTCGGCGATCGTCGATTTCGTCGGTCGGGTCACCAGCGCCGGACCTCACTTCGTGGCCCCGGAGGAACGCGTCGCCGTATTCGACAACGACGGCACGCTATGGGTGGAGAAGCCGGCCTACGTTCAGCTGGATTTCCTGGTCCGCCGGCTCGCCGAACTTGCGACGGCAGACCCCTCACTGACCGTAAGGGAGCCCTACGCGGCCGCGGTGGCCGGCAACCTCGGCTGGTTCGGCGAGGCGGTGGTCAAGCATTACACCGGCGACGATTCGCAGCTGGAATTACTTGCCGGCGCCGTGTTCTCGGCGTTCCAGGGCATCACCGTCGAGCGGCACGCAGAGCTGGTCCGGGAATTCTTCGCCACGGCCGAACACCCAACGCTAGGCCGCCCCTACACCGCCTGCGGATACCCGCCCATGGTGGAGTTGCTGCGTTTTCTGGAGGCCAACGGGTTCACCAACTACATCGCTTCCGGCGGGGGGCGCGACTTCATGCGGCCAGTGACACCCGATATGTACGGGGTGCCTCCCGAACGGGTGATCGGAAGTTCCGTCGGGCTGGACTTCGTCGACGGCCAGCTCCTGACGACCGCGCGACCGGAGTTCCTCAACGACGGCCCGGCCAAAGCGGTGCGGATCTGGGGGCGGGCCGGACGTCGGCCGATCTTCGCCGCCGGTAACTCCAACGGCGACATCGAGATGCTCGAGTTCGCCGCGGCGTCTTCGGGGCCATCCTTGAGCATGCTGATCCGCCATGACGACGCCGCCCGCGAATTCGACTACATCGCAGGAGCCGAACGTGCCCTGGACATCGCGGCGGAGCGTGGTTGGACGGTGGCGAGCATCCGCGACGATTGGCGATCGGTGTTTGAATGACGGCCCTGTTTTCATGACTGCCGAGCTGGTGTGGATTCCGGCCCAAACGGCGGTACTGGGCTCCGACGACCACTACCCCGAGGAGGCCCCCACCCGGGCCGTCACCGTCGAGGGCTTCTTCATCCAGGCCCACCCGGTGACCAATGCCGAGTTCACCAGTTTCGTGGACGCCACCGGGTACCTCACCGTCGCCGAGCGCCCGCTGAACCCGGCCGATTTCCCGGGAGCACCGCCGCAGAACCTGCAGCCCGGATCCCTGGTGTTCCGCCGCACCAGCGGACCGGTCGACCTTCGCCACCTCAGTCAGTGGTGGACCTGGACGCCCGGCGCGTCATGGCGCCATCCGATCGGTCCTGGCTCGTCGATCGCCACCCGGGCGGAGCACCCGGCGGTGCACATCGCGTTCGAGGATGCTGCGGCATACGCCGAGTGGACCGGGTTGGCACTGCCCACCGAGGCGCAGTGGGAGACCGCCGCCCGCGGCGGACTCGATCACACCACCTACACCTGGGGTGATGAGCCCGAGCCCGAAGGGAGCCGGCTGGCCAACTACTGGCACGGCGACTTTCCCTGGCGTCCGGACGCAGGATACGGACGGACGACACCGGTGGGAAGTTTCCCGCCGAACGCCTATGGCCTCTTCGACATGGCGGGCAACGTCTGGGAATGGACCACCGACTGGTACGCAGACACCCGCGCCGGCGACCCCTGCTGCGAGGCCGGGAGCTACGACCCGGCGCAGCCGCAGTTCGCGGTTCCGCGCCGGGTCATCAAGGGCGGCTCGTTCCTGTGCGCGGACAACTACTGCCTGCGCTACCGGCCGGCCGCCCGCCGGCCCCAGATGGTCGACACCGGTATGAGCCACATCGGCTTTCGCTGCATCAAGACATAACCAAGGCTCAGCCCAGGCCGAGCTCCCGGGCGATCAGCATCAGCTGGACCTCGGTCGTTCCCTCCCCGATCTCGAGGATCTTGCTGTCCCGGTAGTGCCGGGCCACCGGGTACTCGTTCATGAACCCGTAGCCGCCGTGGATCTGGGTGGCGTCGCGGGCGTTGTCCATGGCGGCCTCGCTGGCAACGAGTTTGGCGATGGCGGCCTGTTTCTTGAACGGCTTGCCGGCCAGCATCAGCGCGGCGGCGTCGTAGTAGGTGGTGCGGGCGACGTGCGCGCGGGCCTCCATCCGGGCGATCTTGAACTCGATGGCCTGATAGCGGCCGATCGCGTTGCCGAAAGCGGTTCGCTCCGAGGCGTACTTGACGCATTCGTCCACGCAACCCTGCGCGACACCGGTGGCCAGGGCGGCAATCGCGATGCGACCCTCGTCCAGGATCCGCAGGAAGTTCGCGTAGCCGCGACCGCGCTCGCCGAGCAGGTTCTCCTCCGGCACCCGGACGTCGCTGAACGACAGCGGGTGGGTGTCGGAGGCGTTCCAGCCGACCTTGTCGTAGGCGGGTTCGACGGTGAATCCCGGTGTGGGAACGGGGATCAGAATCGAGGAGATCTCCCGACGGTCCCCCACCGTGCCGGTGACGGCGGTGACCGTGACCAGCCTGGTGATATCGGTTCCGGAGTTGGTGATGAACTGCTTGGACCCGTTGATCACCCAGTGGCCGTCGTCGAGGCGCGCGGTGGTCCGGGTGGCGCCGGCGTCGGTGCCCCCGCCCGCCTCGGTGAGCCCGAAGGCGCCCAGCGCGACCCCACTGGTCAGGGCAGGAAGCCAGTGCTGCTTCTGGGCCTCGGTGCCGAACCGGTAGACCGGCATAGCGCCGAGCGACACGCCGGCCTCCAAGGTGATGGCGACGCTCTGGTCGACCTTGCCCAGTTCCTCCAGCGCCAGACACAGCGCGAAGTAGTCGCCGCCCATACCCCCGTACTCCTCGGGGAAGGGCAGGCCGAACAAGCCCATCTCCGCCATCCCGGCGACCACCTCGTAGGGGAAGGAGTGCTCGGCGTCATGTTTGGCGGCCACCGGCGCGACCACCTCGCGAGCGAAGTCCCGGACGGTCTTCGCCAGCTGCTGGTACTCGTCGGGAAGGGTTGCGGTGGAGAGGAATTCAGTCATCGTTATCTCCCGTTCTCACAGTGATTCGGGCCAGTGTCTGGCCGACCTTGACCTGGTCGCCGACCTCCACAAGCAGTTCGGCCACCCCAGCCACCGGGGCTCGCAGCGAGTGCTCCATCTTCATCGCCTCGACCACGACGACGACCGTCCCGGCCTCGACCCGCTCGCCGTCGGCGACACCCACCGCCACCACCGACCCCGGCATCGGGCTGGTGAGTTCGGTGTCGCCGCCGAGTTCGTCCTCGGGCCGAACCGGGGACTCGCGAACCTCCTCGACCAGCACGGTCCGGCCGCCGGAAGCCAGCCAGATCTCGTGGTCGGCCGCGGCGACGGTGGAGGTGCTCCGGACTCCGTCGAGAGTCACGGTGAGCTCGGGTTCCGACCACCGGGCTTCCAGCGTCCGGGACGGCCCGTCCTCCACCCGAACCACCGCGGCAAGCGGATCGCCGGTGATCCGGACGTGCTCGGTGCGCTCCGCGCAGCGCAGCCGCACCGTGGTGGGCGCGGGCTGACCGATCCGCCACCCGGACGGGACCTGCCAGGGATCGGCCGGGGCGGCGGGCCAGCGCTGCAGCCAGCGGTAGGCCGCGGCGGCGATCAGGGCCTCGTCGCCGGCGTCGGCGTGCCGGTAGTCCAAACGCTCCAGCAGACCGGTGTCCAAACGTCCCGATGCCACGTCGTCGTCGGACAACACGTGCCGCAGGAAGTCGATGTTCGTCGTCACCCCGAGCACCGCGGTGTCGGCCAATGCCCGGTCCAGGGTCCGCAGCGCGTCGGCGCGGTCGGCGCCGTGGGCGATGACCTTGGACAGCATCGGGTCGTAGTCGCTGCCGATCACCATGCCCGGCGAGAGTCCGGAGTCCACCCGGACACCGGCACCGATGGGTTCGATCAGCCCCAGCACGGGACCGCCGGTGGGCAGGAAGCCGGCCGCCGGATTCTCCGCGTACACCCGGGCCTCGATGGCATGGCCCCGCGCGACGATGTCGTCCTGAGCCACCGTCAGCCGCTCCCCGGCGGCGATGCGCACCTGCCATTCCACGAGGTCCCACCCGGTGACCATCTCGGTGACCGGGTGCTCGACCTGAAGCCGGGTGTTCATCTCCATGAAGAAGAACTCGTCCGGCCGGTCGCCGGAGACGATGAACTCCACCGTCCCCGCTCCGACGTAGTCCACACTGCGGGCGGTGTCGCAGGCAGCGGCACCGATCCGGGCCCTGGTGGCGGCGTCGAGCAGTGGCGAGGGCGCTTCTTCCAGGACCTTCTGATGGCGGCGCTGCAGACTGCATTCCCGCTCACCGAGATGCAGCACGTGACCGTGGGCATCGGCGAGGACCTGAACCTCGATATGCCGGGGGGCCAACACGAATCGCTCGAGGAACAGCGTGGCGTCGCCGAACGCGGCACCGGCCTCGCGGCGCGCCGCGGCCAGTGCGGCCGGAAGGTCGCCGGCGACGTCGACACGCCGCATACCCTTGCCACCGCCACCGGCGGACGGCTTGACCAGAACCGGAAAGCCGATCCCCCCGGCCGCGGCGATCAGGTCGGCATCGGAGAGCCCGGGTTCGGCGATGCCCGGTACGACGGGCACGCCGAAGGCCGAAACCGCGGTCTTGGCGGCGATTTTGTCGCCCATGGTGGCGATCGCCGCCACGGGCGGGCCGATGAACACCAGACCGGCGGAGTCCAGGGCGGCCGCGAAATCGGCGTTCTCCGAGAGGAATCCGTATCCGGGATGCACGGCCTGAGCGCCGGTGCGCACCGCGGCGGCGACGACCGCGTCGATGTCGAGATAGCTCTGTCGGGCCGGCGCCGGGCCGATGCGGACGGCCACGTCGGCCTCGGCCACATGACGGGCACCGGCGTCGGCGTCGCTGTAGACGGCCACCGATCGAATGCCCATGGCGCGCAGCGTGCGGATGACGCGCACGGCGATCTCGCCGCGGTTGGCCACCAGAACGGTTTCGAAGAGAGTCATCGTCACATCCGGAATACGCCGTAGGAAACGGGATCGAGCGGGGCGCCCGCACACACCGAGAGGGCAAGCCCCAGAACCGTTCTGGTGTCGGCGGGGTCGATCACCCCGTCGTCCCACAACCGAGCGGTCGAGTAGTAGGGGTTGCCCTGCTCCTCGTACTGGGCGCGGATCGGCGCCTTGAACGCCTCGGACTCCTCCGGGGTCATCTCGCCGCGCACGGTGGCCAGCACCGAGGCGGCCTGCTCACCGCCCATCACCGAGATCCGGGCGTTGGGCCACATCCACAGGAATCGCGGCGAGTAGGCCCGCCCGCACATCGAGTAGTTGCCCGCACCGTGCGAACCGCCGATCACGACGGTGAGTTTGGGTACCCGGGCGCAGGCCACCGCGGTGACCATCTTGGCGCCGTGCTTGG
>JAGQTQ010000057.1 GCA_020438905.1 Mycobacterium sp. | reverse complement strand
TCGAGTCCGCCCCGACCCAGGCCGGACCGGTTTCCGACGAGTCCGTCACCACCACCGTCACCATCGAGGAAGGCTGAGATGGCCAACTACACCGCTGCCGACGTCAAGCGGCTGCGCGAGCTCACCGGCGCCGGAATGCTGGCGTGCAAGAACGCCCTGAGTGATGCCGACGGCGACTTCGACAAGGCCGTCGAGGCGCTGCGGATCAAGGGCGCCAAGGACGTCGGCAAGCGCGCCGAGCGTGCCACCGCCGAAGGTCTGGTGGCGGCCCGGGACGGGGCGCTCATCGAGCTGAACTCCGAGACCGACTTCGTCGCCAAGAACGCCGAGTTCCAGCAGCTGGCCGACCAGATCCTGGGCGCGGCGCTGGAGTCCAAGGCCGCCGACCTCGACGCTCTCAAGGCCGCCAAGGTGGGCGACAAGACCGTCGAGGACGCCATCGCCGAGCTCTCGGCCAAGATCGGCGAGAAGCTGGAACTGCGCCGGGTGCAGTACTTCGACGGCAATGTCGAGACCTACCTGCACAAGCGGGCCGCCGACCTGCCGCCGGCGGTCGGGGTCCTGGTGGAGTTCGAGGGTGCCGACAACGACGCCGCGCACTCCGTCGCGCTGCAGATCGCCGCGCTGAAGGCCAAGTACCTGACCCGCGACGAGGTGCCCGAGGACGTCATCGCCAACGAGCGCCGTATCGCCGAGGAGACCGCGAAGGCCGAGGGCAAGCCCGAAGCCGCGCTGGCCAAGATCGTCGAGGGCCGGCTCACCGGGTTCTTCAAGGACGTGGTGCTGCTCGACCAGCCCTCGGTCGCCGACAGCAAGAAGAACGTCAAGGCGCTGCTCGACGACGCAGGGGTGACCGTGACCCGGTTCGTCCGCTTCGAGGTGGGCCAGGCCTAGTCGCCCGGCCAGTCATGCGGGGAGTCAATGCCTTCGCCGACGATGCGCTCGGCGATCTCGACGCCGTCGGCATGGTCGATGCGATCCGCACCGGCCGGGTGTCGCCGACGGAGCTGATCGGCGCGGCCATCGCCCGTTGCGAGGCGGTGAACCCGGTCCTCAACGGCCTGGCGCACGAGACCTTCGCGCGGGCGCTGGACCGGGCGCAGAACCGCTCCGGCGGGTACTTCGACGGTGTGCCGACGTTCTTCAAGGACAACGTCGACGTCGAGGGCATGCCGACGATGAACGGCACCGACGCCTGGGAACCGGTTCCCAAGACCGGCCACGGCGATTTCGCTCGGTTCTTCCTGACCACCGGGTTGATCCCGTTGGGTAAGACGCAACTGTCGGAGTTCGGTTTCAGCGCCGCCGCCGAGCACCCGCGCATCGGGGCGGTGCGTAACCCGTGGGACACCGACTACACCGCGGGAGCGTCCTCATCGGGTGCGGGCGCGTTCGTCGCCTCCGGGGTGGTCCCGATCGCCCACGCCAACGACGGCGGCGGTTCGATCCGGATTCCGGCGGCCTGCAACGGGCTGGTCGGGCTCAAGCCGTCCCGTGGCCGGCTCCCGCAGGACGAGATGACCCGCAGGATGCCGATCCGGTTGATCAACGACGGCGTCCTGACCCGCTCGGTCCGTGATACCGCGGCGTTCTACCGGGAGGCCGAGCGGATCTGGCGCAATCGCTCCCTGGCGCCGGTCGGTGCGGTCACCGGCCCCGGCTCCGAACGTCTGCGGGTCGCCGTGGTGACCCGTTCGGTCAACCGGGAGTCCAGCCCGGCCATGCGGGACCACACGCTGGCCACAGCGGCCCTGCTCGAGGAACTGGGACACCGGGTCGAGCAACTGGACGCTCCGCCGATCCCGGACTCCTTCGCCGACGACTTCCTGCTGTACTGGGCGTCGCTGGCGATGTCGCTGGTGCGCACCGGAAGGCTGATGTTCGGTTCGAGCTTCGACCGAAGCCGGCTCGACAATCTGACGCTAGGGCTGGATCGGCACGCCACCCGCAATCTGCACCGGGTTCCGCTGGCGGTGGCCCGGCTGCGGCGGCTGCGCAAGGCCACGACCCGGTTCTACCAGGACTATGACATCCTGCTGACCCCCACGCTGGCCGAGGAGACCCCGCGGGTCGGTCACCTGGACCCGACGGCGGACTACGGCCAGGTCATCGACCGACTGATGGACTGGGTGGCCTTCACCCCGCTGCAGAACGCGACCGGCGAGCCGGCCGTCTCCCTGCCGCTGGCCCGGTCGGCCAACGGTATGCCGGTCGGCATGATGCTCAGCGCGCCCACCGGACATGAGCGGCGGCTGCTGGAGGTGGCCTACGAGCTCGAGGAAGCCCGTCCGTGGCCACTGGTCGGTGACATCGGCTAGACGGCCTGCAAATCCCGGGTGGTGCACTCCAGGAGGTCGTCGTAGTACTGCACCCGATCGCCCGGCACGGTCGCCCGCAGCATGGCGCGCCAGGCCCGCGCGAGCCGCGCATACGGATCGTCGTTGAGTGCCGATGACAGCAGATGGCACCCCAGCACGCCCGCCCAGGTGGCCTTCGCCATCTCGCCGGCGTCGATGTCCGCACGGGTCCCGACGTTCTCGAACGCCGTGGTGAGGTTGGCGGTGAACTCCGCGGTCCACTGTCCGTAGAGCTTGGTCGCGACACTGCTGACCTGTCCCAGGGCCTGCAGCAGTTGATTTCCGACCCGGGCGGTCTTGTCGGACTCGAGCAAGGCCGCGGAGGCGAAAGTCGCGGCGATGATCCTCTCCAGCAGGGGGGCGGCGTCGCTGATGCCCTCCTGAACCGCTGCCCTGTTCCTGCGGCTGTAGTCCTCGATGATCGCCACCGCGACGGACTCCTTGGAGTCGAAGTGGTAATAGAACGCGCCTTTGCTGACGCCGGCCCGTTGCAGAACATCTGCTAATCCGGTTTCGCCGTAGCCGGATTCAGCAAATAAATCGACTGCCGAATCGAGAATCCTCTGACGTGTCGCTTCTGCCCTGGCCTGCAATGCCACGGTCGATCAACTCCAATTCCCGTCGGGTTCCGCTAATGAGACGTCTTTTCGTTCTCAAATGATTTTCGACCACCAGCCTAGTCCCCGGCACCCACACCGCGGTCTGACGGGGCCGGTGGCCGAACCGCCCCGCGGGTCGGCGCCGAGTCCTGATGAGGCAGGATGGGGGTGCCGTTCGGGAGGTCGTCCTGAATGGCTCTCTCATGCCGGGACGAGGGTGAGGTGCGCGATGGGCGAGCCGACGGGAGCCGATCTGCGCCCCGGGTATTCACGGGTGCTGCTCAAACTGGGCGGCGAGATGTTCGGCGGTGGCGCCGTCGGCCTGGACCCGGACGTGGTGGCTCAGGTGGCCCGCCAGATCGCCGAAGTGGTCCGCAGCGGCGTCCAGGTCGCCGTGGTCATCGGCGGCGGGAACTTCTTCCGGGGCGCCCAGCTGCAACAGCGCGGGATGGAGCGCACCCGGTCTGACTACATGGGCATGCTCGGCACCGTGATGAACAGCCTCGCGCTCCAGGACTTCCTGGAGAAGGAGGGCATAGTCACCCGGGTGCAGACCGCGATCACCATGGGACAGGTCGCCGAGCCCTACATCCCACTGCGCGCCCGCCGGCACCTGGAGAAGGGGCGGGTGGTGATCTTCGGAGCCGGTATGGGGCTGCCCTACTTCTCCACCGACACCACCGCCGCCCAGCGCGCGCTGGAGATCGGCGCGGAGGTCGTGTTGATGGCCAAGGCCGTCGACGGGGTGTTCACCGACGACCCCCGCCAGAATCCGGACGCGGAACTGCTGACCGAGATCACCCACCGTGAGGTCATCGACCGGGGACTGAAGGTGGCCGATGTGACCGCGTTCAGCCTGTGCATGGATAACGGAATGCCGATTCTGGTCTTCAACCTGCTGACTAATGGGAATATCGCCCGAGCGGTCGCCGGTGAGAAGATCGGAACCCTGGTCACCACCTGACGCCGCGAGCATGATGAGGAGCGATGCATGATCGACGAGGCTCTTTTCGACGCCGAGGAGAAGATGGAGAAGGCCGTGGCGGTTGCCCGCGATGACCTGTCCTCCATCCGCACCGGCCGCGCCAACCCGGGCATGTTCGCCCGCATCGTCGTCGACTACTACGGCACGCCCACCCCGATCACGCAGATGTCGAGCGTCAACGTCCCGGAGGCCCGGATGGTGGTGATCAAACCCTACGAGGCGGCGCAGTTGCGTGCGATCGAGGACGCGATCCGCCACTCAGACCTGGGCGTCAACCCGACCAACGACGGCGCGATCATCCGGGTCTCCATCCCGCAACTGACCGAGGAGCGCCGTCGCGAACTGGTCAAGCAGGCCAAGGCCAAGGGGGAGGACGCCAAGGTCTCGGTGCGCAACATCCGTCGCCGCGCCATGGAGGAACTGCACCGGATCAAGAAGGACGGCGAGGCCGGTGAGGACGAGGTCGGCCGCGCCGAGAAGGATCTCGACAAATCCACCGCGCAGTACGTTCATCAGATCGACGAACTGGTCAAGCACAAGGAAGGCGAACTGCTGGAGGTCTGAGGACCCAGGCAGAGACCGACCGTGACGAACAGCGCCCGATGAAAGACAGCGCCCCGCCGACACCGGCCAAGACCTCCAAGGCCGGCCGCGATCTGCCCGCCGCGATCGCCGTGAGCCTGCTGCTCGGCGGCATAGTCATCGCCACGCTGGTCTTCGCGCCGCGCGGGTGGGTCGCAATCCTCTCGGTCGCCATGGCCGTTGCCACCTACGAAGTGGTGCGGCGGCTGAGGGAAGCGGACTACGCCATCCCGCTCATCCCGTTGCTGGTGGGTGGTCAGGCGATGATCTGGCTGACCTGGCCGTTCGGTGCGGCCGGCGCGCTGGGGGCCTACGGCGGCACGGTGCTGGTATGCCTGATCTGGCGGCTGCTGAGCCAGGGTTTGCAGAGCCAGCCGGTCAACTATCTGCGCGATGTCGCGATCACGATCTTCCTGGCCACCTGGATTCCGCTGTTCGCCGCGTTCGGCGCGCTGCTGGTCTACCCGGAGGACGGCTGGGCCCGGGTATTCACCTTCATGCTGGTCGTGGTGTTCTCCGATATCGGCGGGTACACCGCCGGCGTGCTGTTCGGCAAACATCGGATGGTTCCGGCGATCAGCCCCAAGAAGTCCTGGGAGGGACTGGCCGGCTCGTTTCTCTGCGGCACCGTGGCCGCGGTGCTCGCCGTGGCCTTCCTGATGCGCGAGGCCTGGTGGGTCGGGATTCCGCTGGGCA
>JAGQTQ010000056.1:172-15497 GCA_020438905.1 Mycobacterium sp. | reverse complement strand
CATGGTCACCGGCGCCTCCACCGCGCAGGTGGTGATCGTGCTCGTCGACGCCCGCAACGGCCTGCTGGAGCAGTCCCGGCGGCACGCCTTCCTGGCCTCGCTGCTCGGAGTGCAGCACATCGTTCTGGCGGTCAACAAAATGGACCTCATCGGCTGGGACGCCGAGCGGTTCGCCGCGATCCGCGACGAGTTCCACGCCTTCGCCGCCCGGCTAGACGTCCACGACGTGACCGCCATCCCGATCTCGGCGCTCAACGGCGACAACGTGGTGACCAAGTCGGATCACACACCCTGGTACGACGGGCCGCCGCTGCTGCGGCACCTGGAGGACGTCTACATCGCCGGGGACCGCAACCTCGTCGACGTCCGTTTCCCGGTCCAGTACGTCATCCGTCCGCAGACCCGCGATCACGCCGACCACCGCAGCTATGCCGGCACGGTGGCCAGTGGTGTCATGCGTCCCGGGGACGAGGTGGTGGTGCTGCCCAGCGGTAAGACCAGCCGCATCACCGCCATCGACGGCCCGGAAGGCCCGGTGGCCGAAGCGTTTCCGCCGATGTCGGTGGGGGTGCGCCTCGCCGACGACATCGACGTCTCCCGGGGCGACATGCTGGCCCGTCCGCAGAACCAGCCCGAGTCCAGCAGCGAGTTCGATGCGATGGTCTGCTGGATGGCCGATGAGGCCGCCCTGGAGCCCGGCCGCGACTACCTGATCAAGCAGACCACCCGGACCGCCCGCGCCCGGGTCAGTGCGCTGGACTACCGCCTCGATGTCAACACCTTGCACCGCGACAAGAGTGCGACGGCGCTCAAGCTCAACGAACTCGGACGTGTGACGCTGCGCACCCAGGTGCCGTTGCTGCTCGACGAGTACACCCGCAACCCGGCCACCGGATCGTTCATCCTCATCGACCCGGACACCAACGTGACGGTGGCCGCCGGGATGGTGCGCGACACGGTGCCCGCAGCCACCCGGGCGGCCACGCCCAACACGGTGCGCCACCAGTCCCTGGTCGGCGACCGGCTGACCAAGGGGCGCACGGTGTGGTTCACCGGGTTGTCCGGTTCGGGGAAGTCCTCCATCGCCGTGCTGGCCGAGCAGATGCTGCTCGAAAACGGTTGCCCGGCCTACATCCTCGACGGCGACAATCTGCGCCATGGCCTCAACGCCGACCTCGGCTTCTCGATGGCCGACCGCGCCGAGAACCTGCGCCGGCTGGCCCATATCGCCACCCTGATGGCCGAGGCCGGGATCACCGTGCTGGTGCCGGCGATCAGTCCGCTGCACGAACATCGGGCCCTGGCCCGCTCGGTGCACGATCAGGCCGGTATCGAGTTCTTCGAGGTGTTCGTCGACACCCCGATCGAGGACTGCGAGCGCCGTGATCCCAAAGGCCTTTACGCCAAGGCCCGCAGGGGCGAGATCACCCACTTCACCGGAATCGACAGCCCGTATCAGCGGCCCAAGAACCCCGATCTGCGGCTGACCCCCGAGGAAAGTGCGACCGCGCTGGCCCGACGGGTCGTCGAACTGCTGGGCGTGGGCCGGTGAGTGATCACGCCCTCGCCGCGCGGCTCGCGACAGACGCCGGCCTGCTGCTGCTGGATGTGCGGTCCGAACTGGCCGACGCGCCCGCCGTGCAGCGCAAGGCCGAGGGGGACCGCCGATCGCACGAGTTCCTGATGGCCGAGCTGGCCATTGCCCGGCCCGCCGACGCCGTGCTGTCCGAGGAGGGCGCCGACGACCCTGCCCGACTCAACGCGCGGCGGGTGTGGATCGTCGACCCACTCGACGGCACCCGCGAGTTCTCCGAACCCGACCGCGACGACTGGGCGGTGCACGTCGCCCTGTGGTCCGACGGCGAGTTGATCGCCGGAGCCGTTGCGCTCCCGGCCCAGGGGGTCACCCTGGCCACGCCCGCGGTCCCGGCCCCGCCCGAACCGCCGGCAACCCCGCGCATCCTGGTCTCGCGCACCAGGCCGCCCGCCGCGGCCCGGCAGGTGGCCGACCGCCTGGACGGCACCCTCGTCGAGATGGGATCGGCCGGGGCCAAGGTTGCGGCGGTGGTTCAGGGCCGCGCCGAGGTGTACGTGCACTCCGGCGGACAGTACGAGTGGGATTCGGCGGCCCCGGTGGCGGTGGCCCGGGCGGCCGGGCTGCACACCTCTCGCGTCGACGGCACCCCGCTGCGCTACAACCAGGCCGACCCGCTGCTGCCCGACGTGCTGGTGTGCCGGCCTCAGTACGCCGACGCCGTCCTCGCCGCCCTGCGGTAGCGCCCGGGGGTCGCAGGAAAGTGCACCCGGGGTCCTCGCGATTCTCAGAAACGCAATCGCCGGTCGATCGGGGCCGATTCGCTGGCTCTGTGGCCGGCCATGATGTAGTGGGGTAACTTCAATGCCGCTCTAGCAGTGCATTTGCTGGCGTTGCGAGATTCGAAGCCGGCTGGTGAGGGGACCAAAGTACTTTTTGCCGCCAAGAGTTTGCGCTCAGCTATTTCTCAGCTATTCTCATTTAGTCAGAGTTTGACCCACGTACCGGAGGACTCCAATGCAAATCTCACTGCGCTCCCAGCTGATCGCGGGTACCGCCGCGGTCGTCGGAGCAAGCGCTATGGCCATGACCCCGGTCACGGCCCCTGCTCTGAACCTGCCCGCGGTGCAGGTTCCCTCGCTCTCGCAGGTCGGGCTGCGCGCGTTTGTCAGCCCGCTGTCCGAGTTGCTCAACACCACTGTGTTGACGACCAACTACCTCTTCAACATCGACGCGGTTCCGACCACCCCGTCCAGCTGGGCGTTCTCCGGTATCGAGGCTGGCACCGGGATCTGGGGCGCCCTCGGATGGCCCGCCGCCCTCGGCACTTCAGTGCTCGGCGGTTATTCCTCGGTCGGTGTGATCCCGCAGATCATCGATGATGCGCTGCCGATCATCAGCCAGCTGGGTTACAACGGGTCGGACTACCTGCAGGCGATCACCACCGAGTTGTACGCGGCGGGTTACTACCTGAGCCAGGGCATCTGGGATGCCGCCGGTGAGTTGCTGTCGTTGGACATCGCCAGTGCGATTGAGACGTTCGTCGGGTCCTTCATTGCGGCTGGGTCGGCGCTGATCACCGGTGCCGGTTATGTGCTGACCGGTGTGGTCAACCGGGCCACGGCGGTCCTCGAAGCCGTCGTTGAACTGGTGCCGGTTCTGCTGGGATCGACCCTGCGTCAGATCCAGGTTGTCGGCGACTCGGTCGGTAACGTCTTCAACAACTTCTTCAACGCGTTCAGTGGACCGAACCCGATCGAGGGCGCCTGGAACGCCGTTGTCGAAGGTCTGCTCGGCCCGTCCGGCATCCCCGGCACGCTGGTGAACCTCACCCTCGGTGCCGGCGTGCAGACCGGCCCGATCGAGGCCAACACCGAGGCAGCGCTGGTCACCGCGATCGAGGAGAACTTCGTCCCGAGCATCCGCACCGAGATCCAGGCGGGCGTGAAGGCGATCGCCGGCGCCCTGGCCACCCCGGTTGCCACCTCGGCTGCTGCCGTCGAGGCTCCGGCCGCTGCGGCCGTCGAGGCGGCACCGGCTGCGGAGGAGGCCGTCGAGGCGCCGGCTGCCGAGGCTGCTGCCCCCGAGGCCGCTGCTTCGGACGACAAGGCCGAGGCCGCTGCCGCGGCTGGTGCGTCGGAGGCCGCGGAGGCTCCCGCCGCTCCGGCCACTCGCGCCGCCACGCGCGGTGGCGCCGCCAAGGCCGCGGCCGACGATTCCGACGCCGGCACCCCGAAGCGGGCCGTCCGGGGCGCTGCGAAGCGCGCCGCCGCCAGCGCGGAGTAATTCGCCTCTCAACACAGGGCACCCCTCCTTCTGCGGAAGGAGGGGTGCTTTGTGTTTGGGGCTCGTTCAACCGGGACGGTCTATCCGTATCCTGAGGCTTGTTTGGGAGTTCCTCAGGTCGAACCGGGGCCGCAGTCGAGGGGAAAATACCAAGACCGGGCAGACCGGGGCCGCGATCGCTGATCCCTGACGGACCCGCGTGAAGCTGATATCGCCTGTCTTGATGCGAATATGACCCTGGGGAGGCTCTTGGAGGTACCGGCGCCGGCCGTTCGGATGAGGTCAGATGGGCGCGCCGGAGCAAAGATCGCCTTCTGATCACGATTAAGGTAATTCTCAGTTATGCTGAACGCAGCTGACCAACGTCACCTCGGAAGGAATTCGGAAAATGAACGTCTCGCTCCGCTCTCAGATGGTTGCCGGCGTAGCCGCGCTGGGGGCCGCTGCGGTCGCCGTCACGCCGATCGCGCAACCTGAGCTGCTGTCATCACCGCAGCGCGTGGCCAGCGCGGTCGAGTTGTCCGCGCTCGTCAACCCGATCACGGCGATAGCCGAGGCGATTCAAGGGATCAACTACTTCACCCTCAGCCAGGAGTTCGTGCCGGAGAGCCTGGTGTGGCCGGACAACTTCTACGGCGTGGACTTCATCTACGCGCCGCTGAACATCGGCATCGTCCCGGACCTCGTCAACCAGCTGTCCACCGGTTCGCTGGTCGGTCTGATCAACAACATTTCCGGCTACGCCTACGCCGGTATCACCGGAGCCTTCTTCCTCGGCGGCGGCGTGGCAAACTCGGTGTTCAATACCCCGATGGCTCTCGTCACCGCGGTGGGCGAACTGATCGCGGGAGACCCCCAGGCCGCGCTCGACACCCTGGTCGCCGAGATCGTCGCCCCGTTGCAGGCCGGCGTTGAGGGTGCGATCGCCAGCGTCGGCTACATCGTCGACAATGTCATTGAGAACATCCAGACCGTCGTGACCAGCACGCTTCCCTACCTGGTGACCGGCGCGGTCGACGCCGTCGTCGGCGGCATCAGCTACCTGGCGGCGTCCACGGTGGCGACCGTGACCCAGGTGGTCAGCGATCTGGCCGCGCTGGACTTCGAGGCCGCATGGAACGACGCGGTCAACGGCATCCTCGGCGCCGACGGGACCCTCGGCAACCTGGTGCGCCTTGGGCTGGGTCTGGGCATCATCGAGGATGTGGAGGGCGAGCCCACTGTGACGATCCCGAGCCTGCGCTCGGTGTTCACCAGTGAGCTGCAGCGCCTCGGCGGCCAGAAGTGGTGGGGCGACGGCGGTATCACCAACGACGCCTTCGACCCGTACGCCGAGAGCGCCGCTGCGGTTGCGGCAGATCCCGCTCCGGCGGCTGCGGTGAAGGCGGCCCCGGCCGCAGCGGCCGCGGCGGCTGCGCTGGAGTCGGCTCCGGCCGAGAGCCCGGCTGCACCGGAGGTCGAGGTTGAGGCCCCCGCGCAGATCGGCGAGTCGGTGGCCGCAGAGGCGGCCTCGGACGCTCCGGCCGTTGCTGACAAGCCGGTTCGCAGTGCCGCCCGTGGTGGCGCCCGGGCCGCCGCCGGCGACGGTGCGGTGGCCGGCACGCCGAAGCGGTCGGCGCACCGGGGTGGAGCGAAGGCCGCTGCGGCCTCCCGCTCCGCGGATTAACACAGGTCAACGGTGGTGCCCCTTCCCTGCGGGGAAGGGGCACCAGCGCTTTCAGGGGCATGAAATGTCGTCCGCGTAAGAAATCCTCACACCGGCCGTTTCGGCTTTCTTCTCAGTTCATTCTCAGGTACTATTAGGTCGCAAGATTCGAGAGGCGGGTGGTTCGGCGTGCGCGGGGCGTTCGGTCCGATACTGACAACGGGGGTGGCCTTGACGGCTGCCGCCGTTGTGGTGGCCAATCCCGTAATCCCGCCACGGTCTGATGTGCAGATCCCGGCAATTCAGCTGTCGGCCGGGAGTGGTGACGCCCTGGGGATGCTCGATGAGGACTTCCTGAACGCGATCGCGCCGGCGCCGCCGCAGTCGACCAACCCGTTCGTGATCATCAAAGACCTGATCACCTCGCTGGCCGCCGATGCGACCTACCTCGGGACGAATGCCATCGTCGATGCCTTCGTGGCCGGCGCGACGGCGGTCACCCAACCCGAACTGACGGCGCTGTCGGTTCCCTACGTTCCGAGCGCGCCGGCTTACCTGGGCTTCGAGGGCGCGGTACCGGCGCCGGCGCCGGTCGGCCCGTGGTCGGTGCCGATGGAAACGCTTGCTACTTCTGAACTGGTCCTGCCGACCGGGAGCCTGACCGATCTGACCCCGGTGGTGGCCGAGGTGGTTCATGCCGTGGTCAGCGATGTCAGCTACGTCGGAAACCAGCTGGTCACGGCCGCGTTCGCGGCAGGCGCGGTGTTGGCTGCCGAGCCGTTCTTGATCGTCGACACGCTCCGGGCGCTGGTCAACGGCGATGTCCGCGAGGCGTTGGAGACGGCCGTCAAGGTGGTGGTGGCACCGCTGGGGCCGCCGAGGATGATCCTCGACGCCATCCGCACCGTGGTTGAGCAGCGTCTTCCCGCTCTGCCGGCCGTTGACCTCCCAGTCTTCGCGATGGCGGTGCCCGAGACCCCGGCTCCGGGCAGCAGCCTCGCGGCGGACACGACGGCCCCCGAAACCGTGGCAGTCGCCGCCGAGACTGCCGCTGCCACGGATGGTGCCGGCAGCGCCGATGGGCCCGAGCGCAGGTCGGCGGTCATTGGGGCGCCTGTCCTCGCACCGCGTCCGTCGGCGACATCGCTCGCCGACGCCGCGGCGACGATCCCCGAAGACATCGCCGCCGAAGCTCCGGTCGCCGGTGCGACCACCGCCGCGGGCGGAACCGATCTCAGCGACGGCAACAAGGCCGCACCGACCCGCAGGCCGGGCCGTGCGGGTCCGCTGGGGCAAGCCGCCGGCGCGATTGCCGGCCAGGCGCAGACCGTGCTGCAGAACATCGGCGACGCGGTCGGCCAGGGGACCGGCAAGGCGGTCGGCCGTGCGTCACGCGCGGCATCGGGGTCCGACAGCGGTAGGTGAGCCGCGGCCGCTGCCCGTGATGGCAGAATCCGCACCATGCGCATGTCGGCCAAAGCGGAGTACGCGGTTCGCGCCATGGCGCAGCTGGCCGCGTCGCCGCCGGGCATGCTGGTCAAGGCCGACGACCTCGCCAAAGCTCAGGGCATCCCCGCCCAGTTCCTCGTCGACATCCTGGCCAACCTGCGCGCCGACCGTCTGGTCCGCAGCCACCGGGGCCGCGACGGCGGCTACGAACTCGCCCAGCCTGCCGATGAGGTCAGCATCGCCGACGTACTGCGCTGTATTGACGGCCCGCTGGCCAGCGTGCGCGATATCGGGCTGGTTGATCTTCCCTACTCGGGCCCGACGGCCGCGCTGACGGACGTATGGCGGGCGCTGCGGGCTAGCATGCGCTCGGTGTTGGAGGAGACGACACTGGCCGACGTGGCCCGTGGCGCGCTCCCCGAGCACGTCGACCGGATGGCCCGTCAGTATCTCGTTCAAGAGGGCGATCGTGGGAGGTGCAGTGGGTAGCAGGACATTGCCCGAGGTGATGCGGGTGGAGACCCTCGGCCGGATCGGGCCGAACTGGTTCGCCTCGGTGATGGGTACCGGCATCGTGGCCACCGCCGGGGCCACCCTGCCGGTCGCCGTGCCGGGGCTGCACTCGCTGGCCCGGGTGGTGTGGGTGATCGCGGCGCTCCTGCTGGCCGGGCTGACGGTCCTGGTCGGAGGCCACTGGCTGCGCAATCCCACGGTGGCCCGCAGCCATGCCGACAACCCCCAGATGGCCCACTTCTACGGTGCCGCGCCGATGGCGCTGCTGACCGTCGGATCGGGGGCGGTCCTGGTCGGTGGCGACGTGATCGGCGAGCGTCCGGCGCTGACCCTGGCCTGGGTGCTGTGGACCGCCGGGACCATCGGGGGCCTGTTCACGGCCGTCAGCATCCCCTACCTGATGTTCACCCAGCACGACGTCGAACCCGACGCCGCCTTCGGTGGCTGGCTGATGCCGGTGGTTCCGCCCATGGTCTCGGCCGCCGGCGGGGCCCTGCTCATCCCGCACGCCCCGGCCGGCGCCGCCCGCCAGACCATGCTCTACGGCTGTTACGCCATGTTTGGGCTGTCGCTGGTCGCCGCGCTCATCATCGTCTCGATGATCTGGAGCCGACTGGTGCTCTACGGCACCTCCGGTACCGCCCGGGTACCGACCCTGTGGATCGTGCTGGGACCGCTCGGCCAGTCCATCACCGCGGCGGGGCTGATCGGCCACAACGCCGCCACCGCCGTCGATCCCGAGATCGCGCGGGCCATGGACACCTTCGCGATCCTCTTCGGCGTGCCGGTCTGGGGCTTCGCCGTGCTGTGGATCGCCCTGGCCTCGGCTCTGACCATCCGGACCCTGCGCCGCGGCATGCCCTTCGCGCTGACCTGGTGGAGCCTGACCTTCCCGGTGGGCACCTTCGTCACCGGAACCACCCAACTGGCCCTGCACACCGGGCTGCCGGCCTTTCGGGTCGCGGCCGTCGTCGCGTATCTGGGCCTGCTGACCACCTGGCTGCTGGTGGCGGCCCGCACCGCCCACGGCAGTGTCCGCGGCAACCTGCTGACCACGGCGCCCTCCACCGCGGCGGTCCGGGCCCGCAAGGATCCCCTCCGCTGAGCACCAGAGCGCAGCTGGGCACCAGAGCGCAGCTGGGCACCAGAGCGCAGCTGGGCACCTGAGCGCAGCGTCGCCGTGCCAGAATGCGGGGCGTGCGGATAGGCATGACCATGCCGGTGATGGAACCCGGCCTGGACGCGCGTCTCCTGCGGCAGTGGGCCCGCGGGGTCGACGAGGGCCCGTTCTCGTCGCTGTGCTGGGGCGAGCGCATCGCCTTCGGCAACCCGGAGGCGATCACCCTGCTCGGGGCGTTGGCGGCCTGGACCGACCGGGTCCCGTTGGTCACCACGGTCGTGGTTCCGCAACTGCACGATCCGGTGCTGCTGGCCAAATCGCTGGCTACCGGCGACCTGCTATGCGGGGGCCGGCTCACCGTGGGCGTCGGGGTGGGCGGCCGCCACGAGGACTACCGGGCGGTGGGCGCCGATCCGTCGACGCAGACCATGGCGGAGATGGCCCGCCGGGTCGATGTGATGAAGCGGGTCTGGGCGGGGGAGCGGCTCAGTGATTCGGTCCTGCCGGTGGGCCCGGCACCGGTACAGCAGGGCGGGCCACGGCTGCTGGTCGGCACCACCGGCCCACGAACCCTGCGCAGTGCCGCGGCGTGGGCCGACGGCCTGGCCGGCATCACCCTGGACCTCGATACCGCGCGGCAGGGTGAATTGTTCGATATCGCCCGCGCTGCTTGGGCGGCCGCCGGCAAGCCGGCGCCGCACCTGGCCACCTCGTTCTGGTTCGCCATCGGCGACCCGGCGCAGGCCCGTGCCCGGATCCACCGCCACCTTCGCCGCTACATGAACTGGATTCCGGCCGATATCGTCGACGCGATGGCCCCGACCGTCGGCTTCGCCGGCACCGAAGAACAGCTTGCCGGGGTTCTGCGTTCCTTCGCGGCCATCGGCGCCGACGAGATTCATCTCATCCCCACCGATTCGGACGTCGAACAGCTTCGCCGGGCAGCCGATGTCGTCGCGCACCTTGGAAAGGACCAGTCATGAGCTACGGCAACTATCAGATCGAGATCTACTTCCAGGGCCTCAGCGGGATCCTGCCCGAACTGCCGATGTCCTTCGCCGAGTGGGAATCCCGGGCGCAACAGGCCATGTCGCCGTCGCTGTGGTCCTATGTGGCCGGGGGCGCCGGCGACGAACTGACCCAGCGCGCCAACGCCACTGCGTTCGAGCGGTGGGGGCTGATCCCGCGGATGCTGGTCGGGGCGACCGAGCGTGACCTGTCGGTGCAGCTGTGGGGGCGGCGCTGGCCGGCGCCGGTCTTCATGGCCCCTATCGGCGTGATCGGGTTGTGCACCGCCGACCGGCACGGTGATCTCGCCGCCGCCCGGGCCGCCGCGCGCACCGGCGTCCCGATGTGCGTGTCGACCCTGACCATGGATCCCCTGGAGGACGTCGCCGCCGAATTCGGCGACACCCCAGGCCTTTTCCAGCTCTACACCCCGACCGACCGAGATCTCGCCGAGAGCCTGGTGCGCCGGGCCGAGGCCGCCGGCTACGCCGGGATCGTGGTGACATTGGACACCTGGATCCCGGGCTGGCGGCCGCGGGATCTCGCGACGGCCAACTTCCCCCAGTTGCGCGGGCTGTGCCTGGCCAACTACATCAGCGACCCGAACTTCCGGGCGAAGGTCGACGCGGACCTCAGCGACCCGCGCAACGCCGTCCCGCACTGGGTGAGCGTCTTCGGAAACTCGTTGAGTTGGAACGACCTACCGTGGCTGCGGTCGCTGACTTCGCTTCCGCTGATCCTGAAGGGCATCTGTCATCCCGATGACGCCCGCCGGGCGGTCGACGCGGGCGTCGACGGGATCTACTGCTCGAATCACGGTGGGCGCCAAGCCAACGGGGGGCTGCCGGCCATCGACTGCCTGCCCGACGTGGTAGCCGCCGCCGGGGAGGTTCCGGTGCTGTTCGACTCCGGGATCCGCTCCGGGGCGGACGTGATCAAGGCGCTCGCGCTGGGGGCTTCCGCGGTGGGCATCGGCCGGCCCTACGCCTACGGGGCGGCCCTCGGCGGAACCGACGGCATCGTCCACGTGCTGCGTTCGATCCTTGCCGAGGCCGACCTCATCATGGCCGTCGACGGCTACCCCTCACGTAAGGACCTCACCGCCGCCGCATTGCGCCGCGTCGGCTGACACCCGGAGACCAACATGCCGAGATCAGCAGGCCAGAAGTCACAAACCGCAGTCTCGCGCCTGCGTGAAAAGCAGGTGACCGACCGCGAGAGCCTCGATGCGCTGCTGGACAGCACACCGCTGGCGACCGTCGCCTTCGTCCGCGACGGCGCGCCGGTGGCCCTGCCGGTCGGCTTCGTGCGGGTCGGAGGCGAACTGGTCGTGCACGGCTCGACCGGCTCACCCTGGCTTCGCCACCTGGCCACCGGCGCACCCGCCTCGGTGTGTGTCAGCACGCTGGACGGGGTCGTGGTGGCGCGCAGCGGCTTCGAATCCTCCTTCCACTACCGCAGCGCGGTGCTGTTCGGCAGCTTCGAAGCCGTTGCCGATGCCGACAAGCCGCCGTACCTGCAGGCGCTCACCGACACGTTCATCCCCGGCCGGGTTGTCGAGGTGCGCAGGAGCACCCCGAGGGAGCGGGCGGCGACGCTGGTGCTGCGGATGGGTATCGGCGCGGACAACTGGTCGCTGAAAGTCGGTGACGGCTGGTCGGACGACCCCGCCGAGGACGTCGCCTCCGGTGTGTGGGCGGGCGTGGTACCGATCACGATGACCTATGGAGAGCCGAGGCGGGCGCCGGACTGCGACGAATCGATCCCGGTTCCCCCGTCGGTGCGGTCGATGACCGGAACGGTGGCCAACCGCCGGCCGCCGGCGCAGCCGTGAGCCGCTACGCGGCCGAATACCTCGACGCCGTAGGGGCTCTGCTCCGGCGTGTGCACGACGAGCAACTGCCGATCCTGCAGACCGCCGCCGAACGGATTGCCGACTGCATCGTCGACGGCGGCCTGTGGCATGTGTTCGGCAGCGGGCACTCCCAACTGCTGGCCGCCGAACTCTTCTACCGCGCCGGCGGCCTGGTCCCGGTGAACGCCATCCTGGACCTGCCGCTGTCGGTGATGGTGGCCGCTCGGCGCTCCACCTGGCTGGAACGGGTGCCCGGCTACGCCGAGCAGCTGCTGGAGGACGAGCCGTTGCACCCCGGCGACGTGATGCTGGTGATCTCCAATTCCGGCCGCAATCCCGTCCCGATCGAGGTGGCGCTGGGCGCCAGGGCGCGTGGGGCCACCGTGCTGGCGCTGACCTCGGTCCGGTTCTCCCGCGGTGTCGGCTCACGCCACGACAGTGGTCTCAAGCTGCTCGACTGCGCCGATCTGGTGTTGGACAACTACGGTGCCGACGGCGACGCCGCGGTATGGATTCCCGGCTGTCCCAGCGCTGTTTCGGCCACCTCCACCGTGGTGGGCAGCGCATTGCTGCAGGCACTGGTTGCCGCCACTGTGGCGGAGTTGCAGCGCCGGGGCCACCCGGCCCCGGTCTGGCAAAGCGCCAACGGCGAGCAGGGGGAGCGCAGCAACGCGGCCTACATCGCGCGGTACCGGGACCGGATCAAGCGGCTGTAGAACGGTGACAGCACCATCGGGAATGTCGAACCGGTGCCCCCGGCAGGAATCGAACCTGCGGCCTTCTGCTCCGGAGGCAGACGCTCTATCCCCTGAGCTACGGGGGCGCACATGCTGCGCCGTCGGGCTGCCATAGCGTAGCGCATAGGATGATCCCCCGTGACGCCCGCCGATCTCGCCGCCCTGCTTCGCGGCGCCGCTGCCGAGGTACTGCGCTCGCGGGGTCTGGATCCGGGCGCGCTCCCGGCCGAGGTCACCGTCGAGCGTCCGCGCAATCCCGAGCACGGCGACTACGCCACCAACGTGGCGTTGCAGGTGGCCAAGAAGGTCGGCGCGAACCCGCGTGAACTGGCCGGCTGGCTGGCCGAAGCCCTGATCGCCGCCGACGGCATCGACTCCGCCGAGGTCGCCGGCCCGGGCTTCGTCAACCTGCGGATCAACACCTCGGCCCGGGGCGCCATCGTCACCGAGGTGGTCGCCGCCGGCGCCCGCTACGGCCACTCCGGCCTGCTCGGCGGGCGCAACATCAATCTGGAGTTCGTCTCGGCCAACCCGACCGGCCCGATCCACATCGGCGGAACCCGCTGGGCCGCCGTCGGCGACGCCCTGGGCCGGCTCTTGAGCACCCAGGGCGCGCAGGTCGTCCGGGAGTACTACTTCAACGACCACGGCGCCCAGATCGACCGGTTCGTCAATTCGCTGATCGCCGCCGCCAAGGGCGAGCCGGCGCCCCAGGACGGCTACGCCGGGGCCTATATCGCCGACATCGCAGCACAGGTGCTGGCCGCCGCGCCCGACGCACTGAGCCTGCCGGACGATCAGCAGCGCGAAACGTTCCGGGAAATCGGCGTGGACCTGATGTTCAAGCACATCAAGGCTTCCCTGCACGAGTTCGGCACCGACTTCGACGTCTACACCCACGAAGACTCGATGCACACCAGCGGGCGGGTGGACGAGGCCATCGCACGCCTGCGTGCCAACGGGGCGATCTACGAGTCCGACGGCGCAACCTGGTTGCGCACCACCGACTTCGGCGATGACAAGGATCGGGTCGTCATCAAGAGCGACGGTCAGCCCGCCTACATCGCCGGTGACCTCGCCTACTACCTGGACAAGCGCCAGCGCGGATTCGACCTGTGCATCTACATGCTCGGCGCCGACCACCACGGCTACATCGCCCGGCTCAAGGCCGCCGCCGCGGCCCTCGGCGACGACCCGGACACCGTCGAGGTGCTGATCGGCCAGATGGTCAACCTGGTCCGCGACGGCCAGCCGGTCCGGATGAGCAAGCGCGCGGGCACCGTGATCACCCTGGATGACCTCGTCGAGGCGATCGGGGTCGACGCCGCCCGGTACGCGCTGATCCGGTCCTCGGTGGACACCCCCATCGACATCGACCTGGCGCTGTGGTCCTCGGCGTCCAACGAGAACCCGGTCTATTACGTGCAGTACGCCCACGCCCGGCTGTGCGCGCTGGCCCGCAACGCCGCCGAACTGGGTCTGGACCCCGATGTCGCACACCTCGAACTACTCGGCCACGACAAAGAGGGCACGCTGATCCGCAACCTCGGCGAATTCCCACGGGTGCTGCAGGCCGCGGCCACCCTGCGCGAGCCGCACCGGGTCTGCCGCTACCTGGAGGACCTGGCCGGCGACTACCACCGGTTCTACGACTCCTGCCGGGTGCTGCCGCACGGCGATGAGGAGCCGACCGACCTGCACCGCGCTCGGCTGGCCCTGTGCGAGGCGACCCGTCAGGTGATCGCCAACGGGCTGGCAATCCTCGGTGTGAGCGCACCGGAGCGGATGTGAACGTCCATCCCGCCGGACCGCGCCACGCCGAGGAGGTCCACCACGGCAGTGCGCCGCCCCGGCCACAGACTCCGGCCGACATGCTCGCGCTGGCGCCGAAGGTGTGGCCGCGCAACCTGATTCGGGGCGAGGACGGGGTGGTGCGGGTGTCCGGCGTGCCGGTGACCGCGCTGGCCGGCGAGTTCGGCACACCGCTCTTCGTGATCGACGAGGCCGACTTCCGGGGCCGGTGCGCGGAGATGGCGGCGGCCTTCGGCGGCGGCGAGAATGTGCGTTACGCGGCGAAGGCCTTCCTGTGCGGCGAGATCGCCCGCTGGGTCGACCAGGAGGGGCTCTCACTCGACGTCGCCAGCGGGGGCGAACTCGCCGTGGCGCTGCACGCCGGTTTCCCCGCCGGCCGAATCGCCATGCACGGCAACAACAAATCGACCGAGGAGCTGCGCGCCGCGGTCGGGGCCGGGGTCGGGCACGTGGTGCTGGACTCGATGACCGAGATCGACCGGCTCGACGCCGTCGCCGCTGAGTCCGGAGTGGTCCAGGACGTTCTGATCCGGGTGACGGTGGGCGTCGAGGCGCACACCCACGAATTCATCTCCACCGCCCACGAGGATCAGAAGTTCGGGCTCTCGCTGGCCGGCGGCGCGGCGATGGCCGCGGTACGCCGCGTCTTCGACACCGATCACCTGCGACTGGTCGGCCTGCACAGCCACATCGGCTCGCAGATCTTCGAGGTGGACGGCTTCGAGTTGGCCGCCCACCGGATCATCGGCCTGCTGCGCGACGTGGTGGCGGAGTTCGGCCTCGACAAGACCGCGCAACTGTCGACCGTCGACCTCGGCGGGGGGCTGGGCATCTCCTACCTGCCCCACGACGATCCGCCGCCGGTCGCCGACCTGGCCGCCAAACTGGTCGCCATCGTGGTCAACGAGTCCTCGGCCGTCGGGCTGCCCGCACCGCGGCTGGTGGTCGAACCGGGCCGAGCGATCGCCGGCCCCGGCACGATTACGCTCTACGAGGTCGGCACGGTCAAAGACGTGACGATCGGCGGCGGCCGGCATCGCCGGTATGTCAGCGTCGACGGGGGGATGAGCGACAACATCCGGACCTCGCTGTACGGGGCCGAGTACGACGTACGTTTGGTGTCCCGTTCCAGCGGTGCCGTGCCGGTGCTGGCCCGCGTGGTGGGCAAGCACTGCGAGAGCGGGGATATCGTGGTGCGCGACGCCTGGGTGCCCGACGATATCGTTGCCGGGGACCTGCTTGCGGTGGCGGCCACCGGCGCGTACTGCTACTCGATGTCGAGTCGCTACAACATGGTCGGTCGCCCCGCGGTGGTGGCCGTGCGCGACGGGCAGGCGCGGCTGATCCTGCGCCGGGAGACCGTCGA
>JAGQTQ010000056.1:0-152 GCA_020438905.1 Mycobacterium sp. | reverse complement strand
GATCTGCTCAGTCTGGAGGTGAGGTGAACGTGTCTGATACCGAGAAGCCGATCGGCGTCGCCGTGCTCGGTTTGGGCAACGTCGGCCGCGAGGTGGTCCGGATCATCGAGGAGAGCGCGGCCGACCTGGCCGCCCGCATCGGTGCTCCGCTG